>CAYIVF010000009.1:0-20778 GCA_964366875.1 uncultured Candidatus Saccharibacteria bacterium | reverse complement strand
TTTGAGCTGTAGCTAGATTGGCCCAAGTTGGAGTTGTTTCTGCTAATACTACGGCAATTTGAGCTTCAGCTGCTTGTAATGTAGCTAAGTTTGGAACCAATGCCTGTTGAGATACTGTTAAGGCGTCATAGGCATTTCTTGCTGCTGTTACCATTTCAGCATCTGCCAATGTTAAATCTGATACTGCTGGTAATTCATCAATTTGTAATGTGACTCCAAGAATGGCGCGCACAGCATTAAATCTATTTATGAGCGCTGTCTTGGCTGCTCCAGATGGTAATGCTCTTATCAATGTTTGAGCTGTAGCTAGATTGGCCCAAGTTGGAGTTGTTTCTGCTAATACTACGGCGTTAGTTGCATTTGCTAAGGCTAATGCGGCTGCGGCTTCAGCTTCAAGCGTAGTTCTCGCGGAAGCAATTGCATTGGTCCGAGTTGAAATACGAGTAACAAATACGGTCTTAGCAGTTGGATCGAGTACCAATGCTGCTGCTGTATCTGCCGGAGCTTTCAAAGATTCTGCGATTACTACCTCTGTAAGAGTTGCAATCGGAACTGCTTCATAATCTGATACTGCTCTTTCGGCAGCGACTTGAGCCGCAGCATCAACCACATTAACTGTTCTGGTCGCTGTGGCGAGATTTCCAGCTGAATCAACAGCATTATAATTTACCGTATATGAGCCGACTGTATCTGTATGAACAGCAGAAGCGTCGGGAGTTACAGTTACTGTAATATCTACGTTATCAGTAGCAGTAGCTCCTAATTCGGTATAAGTTGAACCGCCTTGAATCGTTTGAGGATTGTCGCCAGTGAGAATAATTACTGGGGCTGTGGTGTCGGGGTTTGATTGTATTCCATAGCTGGTTGAATAAGAACCGCCAGCTGAACCAGTTGGAACCATTGCTTCAATTGTTATTTGGATTTGCCTGCCAGTTTGCGCTAAATTGAGGTCGCTCGCAGGAATTAAATTCATTTCACCACTGTAATTATTAGTAGCGCTTATAGAAATAGCGTGGACTGCATCAGAAGCATTTGAAGATTGAGCAGAATAAAACCTAATATGATCTGCGGCTGTAATAGTATTTGAACCGCTGACCCAATCAGCGAATTTCATTTTTAGAGTTGTTTCGTTTGTGGGAACGGTAACATCAAAAATCCAGCTCCAACCATTGGTGTAAGTTCCGTCTGCGGTTGCAAAGGTTTTTACTGCGGTTATTTGAGTAACTCCCAAAACAGCATCAACTGCTAATGCGGTTCCCGAAACAACAAAAAAACCGCTCATAACTAAAATTGCGGTTAAACTAACTAAAAAAACTTTGGCTCTTAGAGTTTTATTGAGAGAGAGAGAGAGAGAGAGAGAGTTGTTCATATTTTTTAGCATATTTGCTTTTTTAATAATTAATTTTAATATTTTTAATTTATAATTATCCTACCATAATAACAACTTACTTGTCAAGCCCTTTCGGCTTGACAAGTAATATTATCTATTTTTAGTATATTCCTTGCCCCCAAAAAAGTCAAGGGGCAATGCTATCACAATCCAATGCTATTGATTGCCTGCTCATAAATATTCAAGGTTTTTTTGGCCCGTTCTGCATCCAGTTTGAAATCGGGGTCGTAAACTACGGAATTTCTTACTTCGTGGGCAGCCATTATCTCTTCTTCAATTGATGATATTAATCTGCCTGCTTGCTTGACGGTTTCTTCAAAATCCTTACCCTCGTATCCCCTCTCTTCTAAAACTTCTATTAAAAAATCTTCCGCCTCAATTATGGCTAATTTATATTCTGACTCTAAACCAGATTCCACTCTCTTTTTTATTTTGTTCCAGCGTTTAGAAGTTTCTCTTGTCCCATAAGACTGCCAGGAAAAAAATTCTGTTACATCCTCTAAAAATTTATACTGCAGCCAGCTGGAGTTGAGCATAAAATAGATAACACCAACTAAAAAGAATATTGCAAAGGCAACAAAAATCATCTTTACTGGAAAAAGCATTTCCTGTATTTGCGGAGAGGAGATAAAATAAATAAATTCTTTAATGCCTAACCAATTGTATACAACTTCCCAAGTCATTGTTTTATAATTACTAGCGAGGAAGAAGTGAAAATTTATTTTCATTTCGACCGAGCGACGTAATTACATAAATTGCTTTAGCAATTTCTATTATACCATTTTTTCCATTTCTTCTGCCACTGCCAGCATTTTATTCTCTTGAAAGTGGTTTCCGATTATCTGCAGACCTACGGGTAAGTTCCCAATTTTTCCGACCGGCAGAGAGATTGCCGGCAACCCTGCTAAGTTCACAGAAACAGTGTAAATATCCATTAGATACATTGATAGGGGGTCATTTGTTCTCTCGCCTATTTTTACAGCAGGCACAGGAGAAACGGGACAAAAGAGCAAATCTACTTTTTCAAAAGCTTTAACAAAATCTTGCCTTATCAACTGCCTTGCCTCTTGCGCTTTTTTGTAATAAGCATCGTAGTATCCAGATGACAAGGCAAAAGTTCCAATCATAATTCTCCGTTTTACTTCTGCTCCAAATCCATGCCCTTTGCTTTTTAAATAAATGTCCAATAAATTTTCCGCCGGGACTGACAGCCCATATTTTATTCCGTCAAAACGCGCTAAGTTGGCTGATGCCTCAGACGGAGCAATAATATAATAGCAGGCTAAGGCAAATTCAATGCTCGGCAAACTTATTTCTATAATTTCAGCTCCCGCGCCCTCTGCTTTTTGAATTGCTTTTTTTATTATTTTTTCAACCTCGGGGTCTATGCCTTTTACGAAATATTCTTTAGGCACTCCAATTTTTAATCCTTTGAGTTCTATTTTTGAAGTTTTAAAACTATAATCAGCAGAGGTAGCATCCATTGGGTCTTTCCCGGAAATTGTTTCAAAAACAATCTTGCAATCCTCCACTGTTTTAGCTATTGGCCCTATTTGGTCTAAAGAAGAACCAAAGGCAATTAATCCATAACGAGAAACAGCGCCGTACGTTGGTTTTAATCCAACAACCCCGCAAAAAGACGAAGGCAATCTTATTGAGCCGCCGGTGTCGGAGCCCAAAGCATACAGTGCTTGCGCAGCAGCAACCGCCGCAGCGGAGCCCGAAGAGCTTCCGCCAGCAACCCTTGTTTTATCAAGAGGATTTTTCGTAGCTCCGAAAGCAGAGTTTTCTCCAGACCCTCCCATAGCAAATTCATCTAAGTTTGTTTTGCCTAAAATAACAGCTCCTTGGCTTTTAAGTTTGGATATAACAGTTGCATCATAAGGGGCTATATAGTTTTCTAAAATTTTAGAGGCAGCAGTACATTTTTCGCCCTCAACTAAAATTGCATCTTTTATGGCACAGGGCACGCCAGCTAAAATAGAAATATCTTTGCCCTCTGATATTTTTTTATCAACCGCTTCTGCCTCAGATAGCGCCGAATTTTCGGTTATAGATAAATAAGTATTAAGCTCTTTATCTGTTTTTCTAATTTGCTCTAAATACGCCTTCGTCAAATCAACAGAAGAAAACTCCTTCTTCTTTAAGCCCTCGTGCGCTTGTGTAATTGTTAATTCGGTTAAATCCATTGTTTTAAGATAAGCAAGGTCCGACCTCCCTCAATTTGAGTTCGTTATTTATAAAAGATTTAAAGGAGGTCGGACCTTAATATAGTCGTCTTTTTTGTCAGGAGTCAAAGCAATTAATCTTTTTGACATGTTGACGTCTCTTGATTTTACCTCGTCCTTTCTCGACATTTTTAAACCTTCTTTTGAAGAAGCTAAAACGCCTTCTAACTTTGGCGCCTTCTTTAATAAATTAAAGTAATCTAAAATTGCAGACATATCTTTCTGCATCTTTTCTATCTCTTTTTCTGTTAATTCAAGTCTAGCTAGTTTTGCTATGCGTTTTACCTCGTCTTTTAAAATCATGCTTTGTTATTTAAAGCTAAGTGGGCTCTATGCCCTCTTCGTCTTTTGACATAACCCCAGATAGTGTTTCTATGTTTTCTAGGGCAATGCCTGCCCCCCTAACCACTGAAGTTAAAGGATCATCAATTATTTTGCATGGTATTTTTGTTTCTTTGTAAATAAGGGCGTCTAAACCTCTAAGTAAAGACCCTCCGCCAGCTAGATAAATGCCGTTTGCCATTACATCAGCTAACAATTCCGGAGGAGTTTCTTCAATGGTTGTTTTAATAGCCGCAATAATTTGTTTCACCGACCTGTCTAAAGCCCTTTGGACGTCATCGTTAAAAATTACAACCTCTTCTGGCAATCCTGTTACTAAATTTCTACCGCGCATGGGCATTTCTTTTTTTTCTTTCAACGGCAACGCTGCCCCTATATTTATTTTAATCAACTCAGCCGTCCTTTCACCAATCAAAAGCTTGTACTCTTTCTGGGCAAATTGAATTATGTCATCATTTAGTTTGTCGCCGGCGATCCTTAAGCTTTTGAAAGTTACGATGCCGCCAAGGGAAATTACCGCTACCTCTGTCGTTCCCCCGCCGATGTCAACAATAAAGTTTCCTCCGGGCTCCTGAATCGGCAGTTTGGCTCCAATAGCAGAGGCCAAGGGCTCTTCAATTAAAAAAACTGTTCTTGCTCCCGCTGATTTAGCGGCGTCTCTGACCGCCCTCCTTTCAACCTCCGTAACTCCGCAAGGAATCCCGATAATCACTCTGGGCATATAACCTAACCCGAACATTTTTTTACTGGAAGCGGCCGCTTTTTCAATAAAGTATTTTAACATCTGCTCTGTCACTTCAAAATCAGAAATCACGCCGTTAACCAAAGGCCTTGTGGCAGTAATATAGGCGGGAGTGCGGCCAACCATTTTTTTTGCCTCTTCTCCAATGGCTAAAATCTGCCCTGTTTTGTTGTTTATTGCCACCACAGACGGTTCATTGATAATTATTCCTCTGTCTTTTACATAAACTAAAGAGTTGGCTGTTCCCAAATCAATAGCCATGTCCACAGATAAAAATGAAAATATCTTATTAAGCATTTGTTTTCAGAAATTTTGATAATTGTTTGAGCTTGACTAATTTCACTGAATTTTTACCCCTTTCTTTTACCTCTGCGGAATTCTTTGCCAAGGTTTTTTCAGATACCACGATTCTAAAAGGGGTTCCGAGCAAGTCGGCTTCCGCAAACTTTTCTCCGGCTGATTTATCAATTCTATCATCATATAATACTTCAATGCCTTGTTTTTGCAAATCATTATATATCTTTTCACATATACTTTTGACTTTTGACTTTTGACTTTTGACTTCTAATAAATGGGCTGAAAAAGGAGCTACAGCTTTAGGCCAAATGATTCCTTTATCATCGTGGCTTGTTTCAACTATGGCTGCCATAACCCTTGGCAATCCTATTCCATAGCAACCCATAATAACCGGTTTTTCCTTTCCATCTTTATCGCGGAATTTTAAATCAAAGGGCAAAGAATATTTAGTCCCAAGCTTAAAAATATTGCCAATCTCAACTGCTTTTTGTTCTTTAAAATCAGAACTTTTACAGTTGGGGCAGTTTTTATTTTCGCCAATTATCTCTTTATTTATAGCAGTTGAACATTTCCTGCAAATATAAATTATATCCTCCCCAGCTTCTGTTAGTGTTTGGAATTCATCTGAATATTTAGAAAAAGTTCCGCCAGAAGCTAAGGTCTGATAAGTATTTTTTCCGATACCGCATTCTTTAAAAATATTAAAATAAACTTTTGCCATTTTATCATAATATTTATCCAGGTCCTCCTGCGTTGCATGGAAAGAATACAGATCTTTCATTAAAAATTCTCTTGTTCTTAGAATGCCTGACCTTGCCCTTAACTCGTCTCTAAATTTTGTTTGGAAATGAAAAACATAAAATGGCAAATCTTTGTATGAAAAAATAATTTTTTTAGCTAAAGGAGCAACTACTTCCTCGTGTGTCGGAGCCAAAGCATATTCTTTGTCACCCGATCCCTTTAATTTAAAAAGTATATCTAAATTATCCCATCTGCCAGTTTTTTGCCAATTCTCTTTTGGATTCAAAGCTGGCATCAAAACTTCTTGCCCGAAAGCCGGAGATTGTTCCATATTTTTTCTAATTATCTGCTCAATCTTTTGCAAAACTTTGAATCCCAAAGGTAAAAATGTATATACTCCAGCCATTAACTGGTCCACAAATCCAGCCCGAGTTAATAAGTCATGCGAAACCGACTCCGCATCAGTCGATTTCTCTTTTAACGTTTTATAAAACAATTTAGATTGCAGCATATTTTTTATTTTAATTATTTAACGGGACAAGCTTGATTTTAAAAAGTCGGAGAAGCGCGGGATGTCAAACCTTACTGTTATAAAAATAGACAGGGTTATCAGTATTATAAAAAAAGTAACGGTAATGCTTTGCTCCACCTTCACTGGCACGGGCTTCTTTTGTATTTTTTCAATAAGCAAAAATATTAATTTTCCTCCGTCTAAAGCCGGAATGGGAAATAAATTGAATATAGCAATAAATACTGAGATAACTCCGATAAAGTACAAAAAGAATCCTATGCCGCCATTTACCGCCGAAGCCAAAAATACTGTAATACCCAAGGGCCCGGCAAATTCTGCTCCTTGAGGCAAACCTTTTCCAGAAAACAGGTTTGCAAAAACTTCATAAAACCCTTTAAGCGCATTCATTGTGAGCTCAAAGGAATAAGTTATGCCTTTAATTGGCGCCAAATACCACGGATACCTTTGGGCGATTGTTGCGAGCCTTTCAAGAGCCACCCCAACCGGACCTTCGTTTTGAGGCGACAAAACTCTTGGAGTTAAAGAAACATCAAACGTTTTTCCCTGTCTTTCAATTGTTAAAGTTATTTCTTTGCCCTTGTTGTCATTTGTGATTTTTTGAAAGTCGCTGATTTTACTGATATTTAATATTGTATCTCCTGCCTTTAACCCCGCTGTATCTGCCGGGGAATTTTGAGCTACCATAAATACCTTAACAGCTACGCTGCCCAAACCCGCAGCATCATCTGTTACGGGAATATTGGCTCCTAAAGCAAAAACAATGGAAAAAAGAACTATCGAAGCTAACCAAAAAGCAACTACTCCGCCTAAAACAATAAGAACTCTTTTCCAAATTTTAAGTCCAGCAAAACTTCTATAGTCGTCTACTCCGCCCTCTTCTCCGTAGATTCTTACAAAGGCGCCTAAGGGTATAAGGTTTATAGAATATATGGTTTCCCCAATTTTCTTGCCAAAAATCCTGGGCGGATATCCAATACCGAATTCATCAACTCTTACGCCGAACTTCTTAGCGATAATAAAATGGCCAAACTCGTGTATAACCATTAGGACTATTAGACTAAGAAAAGCTATTATTAAAGTTAAAATTGTAGAAAATATCATTTTGAATTTTGGATTTTAAAATTTCTATATTATCTCTTTCTTTTTTTTCTCTACTAAGCTTTTTATTTTTTCGTTATACTCGTCTACCACTTTTTGCAGCTCGTCCTTGCCCCTGAACTTATCGTCTTCTGATATTTGTTTTTCTTTGAAGCTGTCTTGAATTTTATTCCATGCATCCTCTCTATGGCGTCTTATTGTCTGTTTTGACTGTTCTGCTTTCTCGTTTAGGGTTTTTGTCAGCTGTAAGCGGTACTCTTCTGTCAACAAAGGCAGGCTCAATCTTATGACATTCTTATCAACAACAGATGACATGCCGAGCCCCGACTGAGTTATCGCTTTTTCTATGGGCTCTAAATATGAAGTGTCCCATGGCTGTATAACTATCTGGTTTGTCTGGGGAGCAGAAATAGCTCCCAATTGTTTTAAAGCAAATTTTGAGCCAAAACAATTAACCTCTATGTCCTCCACTAAAGCCGGGTTAGCTCTGGAAGTGCGTATTTTAGCTAATTCCTGTTCTAAAAACTTAAAAGCCTTATCAAATTCCGGCCTGACTTTATCAATAAATTCTTTGTAAGTTGCCATATCAAATTTCCATTAATAATATTTCTAAAGCCAACTTCGGGCTGGCATTAGTAAACAACGTTTGAAAGTTAAGAGCTTCTATCAGGTTTATAATTTTTTTAATCTTTGAAACCGGATAACTATCATTCTCTTTTGATTTTAAGACTCCGATTTTTACAAGTAATAATTGCCTAAAATATTTTTGCAGCACTTCTAAAATTTCTCCTATTTTTTGCTTTTCAAAATCAATGGATTTAACATATTTAAATTTTTCTGAAAGCTCCGAATTAATGACTTTTAGCAATTCTGACAAAATTATTTGTTCTTTTGCTAATTTTTCAGGATTTGGCTGAAAATTTTTCGGTCGGAAAAATTTTACTGCCTGGCATCGGGAAGAAATAGTCGGTAAAAGCATATCTGGCTTTGAAGAAATTAAAAATAAAATTGTGCTTCCTTTAGGCTCCTCTAATGTTTTTAAAAAACAGCTCTGCGCTTCCTGATTCATTAAGTGAGCATCGTCAACAACAACAATTTTAAAACCCCCGTTATAAGACTTATAGGAAAGAAATTTTTGCACTTCTCTGATTTTAGAAATCGGTATTTCTTTTCCATTTTCGGGTAAAACTATCATTAAATCAGGAAACCTGCACCCTATGAACTCTGAGAATTCCTTGGCAAATAATTTTTTACCGATTTGGTCTTGTCCCGCAAACAAATATGTATGCGAAAGTTCATTTCGCTCAAACTTCTTTTTCAAAAAATCCCATTGTTTTTCGTGTCCGATTATCATTTCTTTGACATAACCACTTTTTTATACTCGTCTAAGTGCTCTAAAACTATTCCTGTTCCCTTTACAACGCAGAACAATGGCTCTTCTGCAACAAAGCACGGCACCCCGGTGGTTTCAGCTACCAATTCATTAATTTTAGGCAACAGAGATCCTCCGCCAGCCATAATAATACCTTTGTTCATTATATCAGCAGATAACTCTGGCGGAGTCTCTGATAACACGTGTTTTGCTGCCTGTATAATTTCAGCCAAAACATCAGAAATTGCCTCGCAGACTTCATTATTAGATATTTTAATATTCCTTGGCAAACCCAAAATCAGGTCTCTGCCCTGTATCTCTAAATATTTTAATTCTTTTTGCAGCAGCGCAGTTCCTATTTTTATTTTTATCTCTTCGGCTGACTGTGTTCCAATCGCCAGATTATATTTCTTTTTTATATACTCTCCTATCGCAACATCAATTTTGTCTCCGGCGACCCTTACAGAGTGAGATGTTACAATTCCTCCAAGAGAAATTACTGCCACCTCTGAAGTCCCTCCGCCAATATCAATTATCATGTGCCCCGAACATGAATTAATAGGAATGCCAGCTCCAATAGCAGCTAAAATGGGCTCTTTGGCAACATAAGCTTGCTTGGCTCCGGCTGACAAAGCTGCTTCAATTACGGCTCGCCTCTCTGTTGAAGTAATGCCTGCGGGAACTGAAATAACTAATTCGGGTTTAAAAAGCTTAAACCTGCTTGCAGTTTTATTGATAAAGTAGCGGAGCATAGCTTGCGTTACTCTGTAATCAGCTATAACTCCGTCTTTTAAAGGTCTGTAAACTTTAATATCAGCAGGAGTTCTGCCTATCATTTCTTTAGCATTCTCGCCCACTGCTAAAATCTTATTGTCAGCTAAAGAAACAGCCACAACCGATGGCTCATATAAAACAACTCCCTTGCCCTGAACGTAGACAAGAGAATTACAGGTTCCCAAATCAATGGCTATTTTTGAACTAAACATATATTTATTTTATTCTTTGTATGTCTGCTCCCAATTTCTGCAACCTCTCCTCTATCTTTTCATATCCTCGGTCAATTTGAAAGATGTTCTCAATAACTGTTTTTCCTTCTGCCGACAGGGCGGCAATCACCAAACAGGCTCCCGCCCTTATATCCCAAGAATCAATATTTGAACCAGAAAGTTTTGTCGGACCGAACACAAATGTCCTGTGAGGATCCACCATCTCTATATCAGCTCCCATTTTTTTTAACTGTTGTATATAGTTAAATCTGTTTTCATACAAGGGATCATGCACCAAACTTTTTCCTTCAGCTATAGTCAAAAGAGTAATTATTATGGGTAACAAATCTGTTGGAAAACCAGGATACGGAAGCGCCTGCACTTTTGTTGCTTTCAGTTTCGGAGAAAAAGAAACCTCAACATAATCTTTACCCTTTTCCATGTTAACGCCCATCTCTTCTAGTTTTGCCAGAAATAAATCTAAGTGCGAAAGATCAACGCCTGTCACTTTAACTTTTCCGGGAGTTAAGGCCCCAATAACTATAAAGGTTCCTGCTTCTATCGGGTCTGGAATTATTGAATGGGTGCACCCATGTAATTTTTCAACGCCCTCTATTTTAATAGTGTGGGTCCCTAGCCCTTCTATTTTAGCTCCCATTTTCAAAAGCATTTCTCCTAAATCCTGAACGTGCGGTTCTGCTGCGGCTCCCTTTATAACCGTCTTTCCTTCTGCCAAAACAGCCGCTAACATTACAGCCTCAGTAGCTGTTACGGAGAACTCCTCTAAAACGATCTCTTTTCCTTTTAGTTCCTCACAGCTAACTTCATAAAGAGCATCTTGCCTTTTAATTTTTGCTCCCATTTTTTCTAATGCTCTCAACTGAACAGAAATGGGTCGAAACCCAATTCTGTCTCCGCCAGGCGGAGGTATTCTAAAATTTTTAACCCTGGACAAAAGAGCGCCAAAAAACAATACGGAAATTCTGGTTTTTGAAACTTTTTCAAAATCCATTTTTTCCGGTTCAACCTTTTCTGCTTTTATTCTGACCTTCTCTGAGCCGAGCTTTTCAACCTCAACCTGCATGCTCTTTAATATTTCTAAAATATTCAGAATATCTTCAATAAAGGGCACGTTATCAATAATGCATTCATCTTGCGTAAGCAAAGAAGCAACTAAGGCTGGCCCTGCCGCATTTTTTGAACCTTTGACCTCAATTTCTCCTTCCAATGGTTTTCCGCCTTGAATTACAAATTTGTCCGCCACTTTTTTATGGTTAATTATTCTTTATCCTAATCTAAAAAATTAATCTTGTAAAGTGGCCCAAAAAGTGATAAGTTATTAAATATGACTAAAAAAACCAGGCTAATAATACTGATTTCCTGCATAGCTTGCTTTCTTGTTGCGGCTCCCGTTATAATACTCTACTCTATGGGCTATAGGGTTGATTTTGAAAAAATGAAAATTGTGGCAACCGGGGGTATTTATGTAAGAACTTTTCCAGCATCAGACCAGGTTACTATCGATTCTAAAATAAATAGAACACCGGGGTTATTTTCAAACTCTATTTTTGCGCAAAGCCTGTTGCCCAAAAACCATACCGTTTCTATAAAAAAAGATGGCTACTACGACTATAACAAAACTTTGCTTGTTCAAGAAAAAGAAGTAACAAAGTTAGAAAACGTTTTATTGTTTAAAAAAGACATAAAATTTGAAGCTATTATGGACAAAACCCAATTACCATTTAATATACAAGAAAAATTTTTAATGAAAAACAACAATTTATATTATTCAGAGAGCCCTGCGAATATAGTG
Organism: uncultured Candidatus Saccharibacteria bacterium; assembly: GCA_964366875.1. Taxonomy (GTDB): domain Bacteria; phylum Patescibacteriota; class Minisyncoccia; order Minisyncoccales; family Staskawiczbacteraceae; genus CAYIVF01. The sequence continues at coordinate 9,237 of CAYIVF010000009.1, read as the reverse complement.
ATAACAGCCATTCAAAAAAACACGCCAGTTTTGAAAAATTTAATTGCTTTTGCAATTTCAAATAATAATATAATATGGCTCGGAACAGACGGCCTTCTTTATCAATCTGATTCAAATGGAAAAAGTCCGGTAAAACTTACATTAAAACCTTTGAAAATTGAGGGAAAAAAAATATATAAAATAACAGTACCCGAAGGGTACCCCGGCCAAAATATTTTTGTTAATAATAATGGCAGTCTTTTATCATTTAACAGCCAGACAAATAATTTAGATAATTTTGCTGAATCTGTAAAAGACGCAAAAATTTCTCCTGACGGAAAAAACATAGTTTATTTTACCAATCAAGAAATATACATTTCTCTTCTTTCAGATGAATCTAATAAAAAAACGCTTTTATACAAGTCGGCAGACCAAATAAATGATTTTGTATGGTTAAATGACGACTATGTAATATTTAATACGGGAGGTAAAATAATAATCTCTGAAATAGATTATAGAAGTAATATAAATATGGTTACCCTGCCCCAAACAGCTGATAAAATATTTTTTAACCGCCAAGATAATAAGCTTTACATCTTAACTGGCGGCACATTGCTGGCATCAGAAAAACTTACGCCGTAAATTATCTGACAAAAAAGCAGAAACTAAAATATTTTTTGTTCGGGTTGGCCGTGGGCGAGGCGCGCAAAAAATATTTAGTTTCTGCTTTTTTTATGATACTTGATTTTGCGATTCTATCTTCTTTTTAAAATCTTCCCATTTCACTGCGTCTCCATCGGCCATTTTGCAAATATCCTTAAACTGGCAATAATTGCACTGCCAGTTGCGCGGATAGTCAGCCAAGCGGGCTGGCACCATATTAGTTTCTACCTGGTCCTTCAAAGCATGAAACTTATCTAAAAGAGATTTGCAAAGCGCTTCGTCGTAATCAACAAAAAATTCTTTCATTTCTTGCTGGTCTTTATCTACATAAAGCAGAATGCCTTTTTTAATATTAAAATAGTGCAAGTAAAGCTGGAGCTGATAAACGTTTTCTTCTTTCGGAGCTGACATATTTTTAAATATCATGCTGTTTATGCTTTTAATATCCAGTACATAGTTTTCGTTTCCCATGCACAAAATTGCATCAGCTCTCCCGGATATTATTTCTTGCGAAGGAATGGGTATTTCTGTGGTTACTCCAAGTTTTAATCTGTATAAAACATTGAATATGGACCTGTGTATGTTTTCTCCATGCTCAAATATGCGCATAATCCTTGGTGTCATCGCTTCTCTGGGCGCATTCTTAAACCTGAAAAAAACAGCGCGCGGACATTTGCCTGCGTCTGTGATATAAAACCTTGTTTGTTCTTTGTTCTTTTGGTTCTCTAAATAAAATTGGTCAATAAGTTCTTTTAACATATTGTATATCTTATCATATTTGTATCATATTTGTAAAATTATATGCAAGCACAAAAAAACCGCTGGGCAAACCATACGGTCGAGTACGCTTTCTTAACCGCTACGGCTGAGGCTAATCAGCTTGTCGACAGAGACATAGCCGCAACGACATGGCAAGCGGCAGCATTTGGGACAACCTTTGGCGAAGTAACTAGCCATTCCAGCGGCTAGATTGAGATCACGACAGCTAGCTACGGCAAAGATATTTGTAATAACGTCAATGAGCTCTTCAACGGTTTTCTTAAACCACTTCCCAGCGTGAGTCGCGGAATTGTTTCTGATAGTTTCATCCACTTCTCCGGCTTCTTCGGCTAAGTGCACAGCCGAATTGAGAATGACGTTAGGGTAAATTCTCCAAAACATCTGCTGCCATTCAAACATGGAAACCGGATGTTTACCTTTAGCTTTCCCTGCCATTTTTTGGCGTTCGGGCGGCCTGTCTTTGCAGGAGCAGGGAGCAGTCAAACAATATGGACAGCAACCGGGAAAGGATTTCCACATTTCTTTAGCTAGGTTGATGTGCAACCTATTTGCCAAAGCAAACGACCAGCTTAAAGCCATGCAAAGATGATATTCGATACTGCTGTAGATCTCTTTTCGCACGGCTTTCAGGATGTGGGTTATATGGCGATGCAAATTGGAAAATATTTCCTGTATGCTGTACTTCCGATCATTAACCACTAAATAAATCTGTTTATTTAGTTCCTGAAACTCTTTCAACGAAGATTCGCAGGTAATCATCTTGTCCCCTTCTTTTTTCAAAGGACCATTCCAGCTTCCAAATAAGCCACGCGCCGATTTTTCTGCCGGAAAATAACTAACTATATCATAGCAGATGTCAAAAAAAAGTAAACCAAAAGCCGCCTTCTGGCGGCTTTTCTAAGTTTTAACGTTTTGCCCACTGGGGAGCTCGTCTAGCACGTTTTAATCCGAACTTCTTTCTTTCTCTCATTCTCGGGTCTCTTGTCAGAAATCCTGCTTTTCTTAATCTCTTTCTAAAATTCTGGTTAAACCCTACAAGCACTCTTGCTGTGCCGTGCCTTACGGCCTCTGACTGAGCGCGGTGTCCTCCGCCTTTTACCACCACTGTTACCCTAAACTTATCTAAACATTTCATTTTTGTCATAGAAGACACTGCTGTTTGCTGGTCTTCTGCTGATGAAAAATATTGCTTATAGGGTTTGTTGTTTACTAAAAACTCTTTGTCTCCTTTTGTGTAAAGCCTTACTCTAGCTACTGCTGTCTTTCTTCTGCCAATAGCTTCAAAATAACGGTCTGGCGAGCCCGATGCTTCTTTTATTGTCTTTGCAATCTCTTTTGATATATCGTCATCTCCCATCTCATCTGCAAAATCCTGAGGCGATTGAACAATAGGGGCAGGATTTTTAACTTTTGGTTTTTTAGTCGTAGTTTTTGGCATAATTATTCAAATCTCAATCTTTTAATTTGTTTTGCCCTGAGCTTATTTTTTGTTAACATGCCCATTACTGCCGTGCGTAAGACCTCTTTGGGACCTTTTTTAATCAAAAATTCTTTTAATGTGGTTGTCTTCAGGTTTCCTAAATATCCTGTAAAACGAAAATATTTTTTGTTCTCCAGCTTGTTGCCGGTAAATTTCATCTTATCAATATTTTTTACAATAACAACATCTCCCACGTCTTTATAGGGTACAAAGTCCGGCTTATTCTTGCCCCTTAATAAAACAGCAACTTCAACAGCCAATCTGCCCAAAGATTTATTTTCCGCGTCAATTGTATGAATTTTTCTTTGCACTTTTTCCATAATTATAATATGCGGAATTGAGAAAAGTTTTCGCGCCCGCCAAACCCACGGCCAGCCCGAACGAAAACTTTTCTCAATTCCGCATTAAACTACTTAACAAGTTCTATTATTACCATATGAGCTCCATCCGAATTGCGCGGGCCCAGCTTTGTAATCCTTGTGTAGCCTCCGTTTCTTTCTTTGTATCTCGGAGCAATTTCATCAACCAGCTTCTTTACTATTTTTACATCAAGTCCTAAAACCAATGCTCTGCGGTTTGCAACAGTAGCCTTTTTTGCGCGAGTTATCATTTTTTCAGCTATTGGTCTTAATTCCTTTGCTTTAGCTTCTGTAGTCTTAATTTTCTCGTGCAAAAAAAGATTATTAGCTAATGATTTTAATAAAGCTTTTCTCGGTCCCTTTCTCCTGGATAATTTTCTGCCTTTGTTTAATTTCCGCATGTTTATTGTTTCTTTTTTGTTTTTCTTTTCGGTTTAACTGCTTTTTTAGTATTTTTTACTGGGGTACCCTTTGGGTCCCCCTCTTCAACCTTTACGGCTTTCCCCTCAAATATTACATTAAAGTGTTTTATTAAAATATCACAAGCTTCAAAAAAGGCTTCTTCGGGAGTAATAGTGCCGTCAGTCTCTATTTCTAAGCTTAACTTATCAAAATCTGTTCTGTCTCCCACGCGCATGTTTTCTACCTGAAAGTTTACGTTCTTTATTGGAGTGAAAATAGCATCTAAAGCGATAGCTCCTATCTCTGGTTTTTTGGTCTTTCTCTGGTCTTTAGGTTCATAACCTATGCCTTTTTCAATCTGAATTTCTATTTCAAGTTCTGTTTTTTTATCTGTTATGGTAGCAATGTGTAAATCCGGATTAGCAAGTTTTACTTGCGAAGGAATCTTAAAATCAGAACCTTTTACCTGACCCTCTCCTTTAGCTTTTAAGATAAACCTCTGGGAATCTCCTTCAAAAATCTTAAATCTCAAATTCTTTATATTTAAAAGGAGCATTATGGTATCCTCTAAAACTCCGGGGATTGTTGAAAATTCGTGTGAAACTCCTTTAATTTTTACTTCTGTTACAGCGGCTCCCTGCAAAGAAGTTAACAAAACTCTTCTTAAAGAGTTTCCGATGGTAACTCCATAGCCAGGATACAGCCCTTCTATCTCAAAGATTGCCTGGTTCTTCTTTTTTTGAATTACTTTTGGAGGTAATGGAAGAGGAATCATAGTTTTTTTAAATTTTAATTTCTATTAACGTGAATAAAACTCGAACACTAATGAAATTTCCGCTGGGGGGTTAACTTCTTCCAAGTTCGGCTCCCCAATGGCTTTTGCTTCAAGTTTATCTTTATCAAGAACCAGCCAAACCGGAGTTTCTTTCCTTTTTAGCCGGACTGACAAATCTTTAAAAATTCCTTTTTGCTTTTTATGCTCTTTTATTGAAACTGTATCTCCTTTTTTAACTGCATAAGAAGGAATGTTAACCGGTTTGCCGTTGATTAAAAAGTATCCATGGGAAACTAACTGTCTTGCCTGAACTCTCGATTTGGCAAAACCTAAACGAAAAACAACATTGTCCAGCCTTTTTTCCAGTCGTTTAATAAGCTCGGCAGAAACGTTTTCAACCTTGCCCATTTTTTCCAAAGTTTCCTTAACATATTTTTTAAACTGCCTTTCAGAAAGACCGTACCATTTTTTAAGAGTTTGCTTTTCTTCTAAAGATTTTTTAAATGCAGATGGCGAACCTCCCCTTCTCTTTTTCTGAAGACCAGGAGGGTAAGCTCTTTTTACCATTGCGCACTTAGGCGAAAAACAACGATCCCCTTTTAAAAAGAGTTTCTGCCCAAGCCTTCTGCATGTTTTGCATTGATCGTATTGCATGATAATTTTATACCCTTCTTGTTTTTTTAGGCCTGCATCCATTATGAGGAATCGGTGTCACGTCTTTAATTGACACGATGTTTAATCCTTGCGCAACTAATGACCTCACAACTGATTCGCGGCCGGCTCCAATTCCTTTTATTAAAACCTCTATTTTTTCAACGGCTAATTTCTTGCATATATTAGCTATTGCCTCAGCTACCCTGGAAGCAGCAAAAGAAGTAGCTTTTTTAGTTCCCTTAAAACCAACCGAACCAGCTGACTTCCAAGCTAAAACTTGGCCCCTTAAATTAGTAAGGGTCACCAATGTATTGTTATACGAAGAGGAAACATAAATCTTAGCCTCCTGCACTCCTGCAGCTGTAGGCTTTACCTTTGCTTCTTTTTTGAGTGTTTCTTCTATCTTTTCTTTCTCTTTGAGCAGTTCCTCTTGGTTTGTCTCTATAATATGTTTTTTTCCCATAAAAACATTACGTTGGAGCTGCCGGCGGCTTGCGGCCAGAACCCATTGTCTTTCTTACATTGCCCCTGACTGTTCTTGTGTTGGTTTTGGTCCTTTGGCCCCTTACCGGCAAACCTTTTGTATGGCGTACTCCGCGCCAAGCGCCAATATCTTTTAACCTTTTAATATTGAGCATAACCTGCCTTCTCAAATCTCCCTCAATCTTGTGATTCTTTTCAATAAGCTCTTTTAAATCATTGACTTCTTTTGGAGTTAAGCCTGATGCCTTTTTATTTATATCTATCTTCAATTCTCCAAGAATCTTTCTGCTCAAACTCCTGCCTATTCCGTAGATATATGTTAGAGAGACTTCTATTCTTTTGTTTTCAGGAATATTTACTCCTGCGATACGCGGCATAATATTTAAAAATTAATTATCCTTGTCTTTGTTTGTGCTTGGGATTCTTTTTGCAGATAACATAAATATGACCCTCTCTTCTGACGATTTTACAATCTTTACAAATCTTTTTAACTGATGGTCGTACCTTCATAAATTAAAAACTATACAAGCGGAAAACAAGAAAATTTTTCGATTCGGGCTGGCTGTGGGTTTGGCGGGCGTTGAAAAATTTTCTTGTTTTCCGCTTTATTTAAGTCGATAAACAATTCTTCCTTTTTTATCGTCGTATGGAGTCATCTCTACCGAAACTTTATCTCCCGGCAAGATGGTAATTCTATTCATTCGCATCTTGCCGGAAAGAAATCCTAAGATTTCTCTTCCATCATCTAACACTACTTTAAAAAAAGTGTTTGGTAAAGCTTCTATCACCTTCCCCTGCACTTTGATTACTTTTGTATTTTTATTGTTGTTTTGATCGCTTTGGGGCATTTGACTATATTACAAATAATAGCAAAATGTGTTATAAAGGTCAAGTCCTATTCAAACTTTAGGTCAATTTTAACTGTCTTTTGGCTTTTAGGGGCGGACGTGACCCAAAACGGCCAGAAGCTAATCTTTATATTAGAAACCTGATCTCCCAAGCTGTTACTAATTGTTTCGTTTATCTGGCTGCTGTTTTTTCTGGTCAATAAAGGTATTAAGAAGTTTGTATCAATATTTTGGTAAATTCCTGCTGAAAAATCTAAATCAAGCGGTGCCTTGCCGCCCTTAATATCAATACTTTTAGCGCTATAACTCAAATTAAAGGTTTTATCCAGCATAGTCTTCTTGTCTGGTATTTTAGAGATAATATAGTCTTTGGCAAATTTTTCTAAATCAGATTTTTTAAACACTAAAGCGCTGGCCCTGACATTAGCTTCGTATGTAAAACTATCAACCACTGTCCCGGACTTTGTGTTAGTTGAAGCTGAAACAGTTTCAGAAGAGATTGCGTTGTCTAATAAAATATAGTCAGATGAGATTTTGCTTTTTATAGAGGACTCTGCATCAGACAAAAGTTTTTTAGTTAAAACATCTTTGGCTCTGGCAATGTCATCATCTGTAACTTTTTTTACTTTACCAGCGAAGCCGCCAGCCATTGCTTCAGCAGACTCTGCATATATGCTGTAAAAATATGGAGTGCCTGATAATTTAGGCACAGAAAATTTAGCAGCCTTTATATTATAGCTTTCCCCGCCTTCAGCAGCCTCTACTTTTACTTGTACGGAGCCCGGCGTAATTTTACTGCCTGTTTTTTTAGCTGCCGGAATTGTGATTTTTTGCAAGGTGACAAAATATTTACCGGAATCTGACAGAAAATGCGTGCCTGTTTTTAAGGTAAGAGGAGCTGGCGGATTATATTTGTTATAAACCGTAATGGTGCCTGCAGCCTTGCCCTCGTTTGATGCGTTGCCGGTAGCTGGAAAATCCTCGGATCCTTGCTTCGTTTCATCAAAATATTGGGCGGGAATTACAGCTTCTGTCAAATCAACCGAAAGAGCAGACTTGTCTGCTGCTATTGTTTGTTGAAAACTTAAAACATCTACCTTGGGCCAAATCTCTATGTTAGCTTTAGGAAGTTTAAAGAATAAATATACGGCCAAAACCAACACAATAACGCCAAATATGGCAAAAACCGGTTTCTGAAAAAACTGCCTTTCTTTTCTACGGTTTCTTCTGTGTTTTCTTTTTTTATTATCGCCCAAAAAGTCTTTAATCTGTTCTTGAACTTGGTGCGCGAGCTTTGGCGGAATGATGTCGTATATTTTCTTAGCCATAATTTATTGAATGTTTACATTAATTTTATTCTAACGTTGCTTTAATTCTTCTTACTCCCGAAGAAGAGCTTTCTTCTTTTTGTATTTTAAAATGCCCTAAAATTCCTGTACGCTCAACATGAGGACCTCCGCAAATTTCCCTGCTGATTATTTTATCTCCAGAACCTATAGTATAAACCTTTATCATCTCTCCGTACTTTGATTCAAAAACGCCCATAGCATTTAACTCCCTGGCTTTTTCTAAAGTCATTTCTTCAAAGCCCACAGGCAGGTCTTGTTTTATTATATCATTTACAAAATTTTCTGTCTCTTTTATTTGCTCTTTTGTCATTTTTTCAGAATGAGAAAAATCAAACCTTAATCTTTCAGCTGTAATATTGCTTCCTTTCTGCACAACGTGGTCGCCCAATACTTTTCTCAAACCAGCCAGCATCAAATGAGCCGCAGTATGCAATTTAATTGTCTCCAAACTCGCATCAGCCAACCCTCCTTTAAACATTCCAGCCGAAGCAGTACGAGATAATTCCTGATGTTTTTCCAACTCTTTTTTAAATTCATCAACATCAATTCTCAAGCCCTTCTCTTTAGCTAGTTCTTCTGTTATTTCAATGGGAAAACCGTATGATTGATAAAGTAAAAAGGCATCTTTGCCCGATATATTATCTAATTTTTCAAACTCTTTTAAACCCTGTTCTAAAGTTTTTTCAAATTTCTCTTCTTCTTGTCGCACAATAGAAATAATCTCATTTTCTTTTTTTGCTAATTCTGGGTAAACATTTTTATAAATTGCAACTACTTCTTTTATCAGCAGGGATAAAAAATCATCTGGCATTTTCAAAATTTTTCCGTACCTGATAGCTCTCCTTAACAATCTTCTTAAAATATAGCCTTGTTCAACATTTGAAGGAACAACTCCCTCTGATGCCAAAAAAACAGAACTTTTTATATGGTCAGCAATTATTCTAAATAACCGCTGAGTATTGCGATCTCCGACACCGCAATAACTTACGCCTGATAGTTTTTCTATTTCTTCAATCAAAGGCAAGAACAAATCTGTTTCAAAAACTGTTTCTTTCCCGTTTAAAACAGCTAACGTTCTTTCCAGTCCCATTCCAGTGTCAACATTCTTTTGTTTTGCCAGCAGATAGTTTCCCTTTTCATCTTTAACATATTGCATAAAAACATCATTCCAAATTTCCAGCCACAATGGATTATCTCCATTAAAACTCTCGGGCACTTCATTAGGATCCCCCGCCCAATAAAACATTTCGGTATCTGGCCCGCAAGGGCCTGTTTCTCCAGCTGGACCCCACCAATTATTTTCCTTCGGTAATTTGGCTATTCGCTTTTCAGGAATCTCCAGTTTTCTCCAAACATCGTAGGCCTCTTCATCAAAAGGTGCATCAGCGTCCCCCTCAAAAACAGAAATGGCAATTTTATTCTTATCCAATCCCAACCATTCCGGAGATGTCAAAAATTCATAACT
>CAYIVF010000008.1:0-23414 GCA_964366875.1 uncultured Candidatus Saccharibacteria bacterium | reverse complement strand
AGAAAAACACGGAAATCTGCCTCATGTTTATGGAGATATGTGGCGTCACTGGCCGGCAAAAACCGGTAAAACTATTGATCAATTGCAATGGATGATTGATACATTGCGCAAAGACAAAAGCGCGCATAACGCATTAATCAGTGTTTGGAATCCAGAATACCTTTACGAAATGGCTTCGCCCGAGGAAGCATGTCGTTTTCCAATTTGTCACAACATGTTCCAAGTAAATACCAATGGCGGAAAGTTATCACTTCAGCTTTATCAGCGCACGGCTGATGTATTTTTGGGAGTCCCTTTTAATATAGCTAGTTATGCCTTGCTGACACTAATACTGGCGCAAATAACTGGTAACAAACCCGGCGAATTTATCCACACTTTTGGGGATGTTCATTATTATGAAAATCACGTTGATGCCATAAAAGAACAATTAGAGCGCGAGCCCAAACCATTTCCCGCAGTAAAAATAGATGCCAATCTTAAAGAGATAGATGATTTTAAGCCTGAGAGCGTAGAGCTTATAGGTTATGAGTCGCATACGGCGATTAAAGCTTCACTTACTCCGGTTGGAGGAATAGTTAGTAAAAGCTGGAAAGAATTTGTGCAAAAAAATAAAAAATAAAATTATTTTAAAATTATGTTTATCGGAGCAAAACAATTATTGCAATTAGTAAAAGAAAAAAAATTAATGGAGGGGCTTTGCGAACGCGAGTTAACCGCGCCAGAAGGCGCTGGTTTTGATATAAGAATAGGAGAGTTATATAAGATTTCCGGTAAGGGCTTTATGGGTGTTGTAGATCGAGAGACACCGAAGATGGAACTTGTCGCAAAATATGAAGAAGGAAAAACCGTAAGAATATCGCTGGAACCCGAGGTTTATTATTTGATGAAGACAGTAGAAAAAGTGAATATGCCCGATGATATTCTGGCAATCTCAACTCCTAGGTCGACTTTATTCAGGTCTGGGGTGTATATTTTTGGCGGGCAAGTTCCTCCCGGATATTGCGGAGAATTATCTATGGGGATATATAATTTTAGGGAAGAACCTTTTGATTTGGAAATGGGAGCTCGGGTATTGCATATAATGTTTTCGGAAGTAAGAGGAGATTCTAATCTTTATCGGGGCCAATGGCAAGGGGGGAGAGTTACAACAGAGGAAAAAGAAAAACAGGTTTAAAGAAAAAGATGCCGGCAAGCGCGAAAGAATTGATTGGAACGAGAAGTAAAGCTAAAAATAATTATAATACATGAAAAAAGGGAAATTTTTTGTTTTTGAGGGAATTGACGGGTGCGGAAAGTCAACGCAGACAAAATTGTTGGCTGAATATTTTGCGAAAAAAGGATATAAAGTAGAAAAAATTGACTTTCCTCAACATGGCGAAAGGTCGTCAGCATTAATCGATGATTATTTGACCGGGAAGTATGGAAGTTCAGAAGAAGTGGGGCCCTATGTCGCCTCTATCTTTTTTGCTATAGACAGATATGACGCTAGTTTTAAAATAAGAAAATGGCTTTCGGAAGGAAAAATTGTTATTTCTGACAGATATGTTGTTTCCAATCTTGGCCATCAGGGAGGAAAAATTCTCTAAAGCAGATTAGGGCGAAAAAACAAAAAAGAGTGGAAAAAATATGCAAATTGGTTGTATAATCTAGAATACGGCATCTTTCAAATACCGAAACCAGATTGCACATTTATTTTGAAAACCTCTGCTGAATTTTCTTTAAAATTAGCTCATAATATAACTGATAAATATAAGCAGAAAAGAAGAAGGGCTTATTTGGGAAATAGTAATAAGCAAGATATACTTGAGAAAGACAAAAATCACCAAGAAAACGCCTTAAATTCTTATTTGGTTGGGGCAAAAGAATTTCCGAGAGATTTTAAGGTAATAGAATGTATAAAAAAAGGAAAATTGCTCGCTCCTGGAATAATAAATTTAAAAGTAGTAAAAGTAATCGAAAAAAGAATTTCATGATTTCAATGATATCTGCGGTGGCAGAAAACAGGGTAATCGGAAATAAAAATTCTTTGCCGTGGCATTTGCCCGCTGATTTTAAGTATTTTAAAGAAGCCACATTGGGCAAAACAATTGTAATGGGTTTAAACACTTTTAAATCCATTGGAGAAAAACCTCTGCCAGACAGAAAAAATATTATTTTAAACAACGACCCAAATTATGTTCCGCCCGAAGGCTGTTTTATAGCACATTCTATAGATGAGCTTTTAGAAATGACAAAATCAGAGCCAGAAGTAATGATTTGCGGAGGAGCGTCAGTTTACAAACAATTTCTGCCTTTGGCAAATAGATTATATCTGACCTATATTCACCAAAGTTTTGAAGGCGACACATATTTTCCTGAATTTGATATAAACAACTGGAAAGAAGTGAAACGAATAGACAATAAAGCCGATGAGAAAAATAAATTTGATTATTCTTTTGTAGTATTAGAGAAAAAATAGAAATTATAATATGGCGTATAAACCAACAATTGGATTGGAAATACACGCGGAATTGAAAACCAATTCAAAAATGTTTTGCAGTTGTAAAAATGATCCTGATGAAAAGCGGCCGAATTTTAATATTTGTCCGATTTGCGCAGGACATCCGGGGACGCTTCCGGTGGCAAACGAAGAAGCAATAAAAAAGGTAATAAAAACCGGCCTTGCTTTGAATTGCGAAATTACCGAGAATTCAAAATTTGACAGGAAAAATTATTTTTATCCGGACTTGCCAAAAGGTTATCAAATTTCTCAGTATGACATGCCCTTTTGTAAGAATGGATATTTAGAGGTAAATGGTAAAAAAATTAGAATAACAAGAATACACTTAGAAGAAGATACCGGCAGTTTGATGCACCCCGAAGAAGCTGATTATTCTTTAGTTAATTTGAATAGAGCAGGAATTCCTTTGATGGAGCTGGTAACAGAACCGGATATAACCTCGGGCAAAGAGGCGAGAGAATTTGCCGAAGAACTTCAGCTTATTTTAAGATATTTAGGAGTTTCTGATGCCGACATGGAAAAAGGCCAGATGCGGGTGGAGGTGAATATAAGCATTAGTAAGGGAAAAACTTTGGGTACAAAAGTTGAAATTAAAAATTTAAACTCATTTAAAGTAGTTGAAAAGGCAGTTGATTTTGAAATCAAAAGACAGCAAGAACTTTTGGAGGCAGGTGAGAAGATTGTTCAGGAAACGCGTGGTTGGCACGATAAAAAAGAGATTACGTTTTCCCAGAGAGAAAAAGAGGAGGCGCATGATTATAGATATTTCCCGGAACCTGATTTACCTCCAATGCATTTTGACGAAAAGTTTATTAAGGACATAAAAGCAACTATACCCGAGTTGCCAGAGCAAAAAAGAGAGAGATTTAAAAAAGAGTACGGGTTAGAAGAAGCTTCAGTAGAGATGTTTGTTATTAACAAGGATTTGAGCGAGTATTTTGAAAAAGTTGTTTCAGAGTTTGAGGAATGGTTGAAAACCGAGGGAATTAAAGAAGATAAAAGATTATACAAATTAGTGGCGAATTATTTGATTTCAGATATCCAAGGATTATTAGCCGGAAAAGAGTTTATAGAAACAGAATTTAAAATTACACCGGAAAACTTTGCCGAGTTTATAAAAATGATTTACAAAGGCGAGATTTCCAGCAAGGTTGCTAAAATGGTTTTAACGGATATGTTTAACACGGGAGTTGATCCATCTAATATCGTAGACGAAAATAATTTGAGGCAGCTCACAGACGATTCAGAAATAGAAAAGATTATAAAAGAAGTGATTCCCAAAAATCCAAAAGCAGTCCAAGACTATAAATTAGGGAAAGCTAACGCTTTACAGTTTTTAGCGGGACAAGTCATGGCTGCGACTCGCGGGACGGCAAAACCAGAAAAAGTGCAGGAGCTTCTTAAAAAGCTACTAAAATAAAAAATAGAGAACGGGTCTCTATTTTTTATTTATGAAACTCTTAACTAATTTTTGAGCTTCTTTATTATTTTTAACCCAGTGTATTCTTTTGTCTCTCTTGAACCACGTCATCTGTCTTTTAGCGAAGTATTCTGATTCTTTTTGGATTTTATCGAGCATTTCTTGATGAGTTATTTTACCTTGCAAGTATTGTGCGACAAAACGGTATTCCAAACCAAATTCCTCCAATCTTTTCCACGATAATCTGGTCGCCCGAAGTTTTTTGACTTCATTTATCAGCGCATTTTTTTCTAATCTTTTTACCAAGCGCTTGTGAATTGATTTTTTTAATTCCTCCGGAGTTTTTGTAATCCCGATTTCCAAAATATCAAATTGGTTAGAGGACGGGCCTCTAACCAACTGCGGAATTGGGGCGTCGGTTTTTAGGACGATTTCAATGGCTCTTATTAGCCGGCGGGAGTTATGCTTATCAATTAACTTGGCGCGAATCGGGTCTAATTTTTTTAGCATTTTATAGAGTTCTTCGGCTGTTTTCTTTTCAAGTTTTTTTCTCAATTTCCAATCTGGTTTTACTTCAGGAATTACAATTCCGTCAACAATTGACTGAATGTAGAAGCCGGTACCGCCAACCAAAAACGGAATTTTATTTTTCTTTTGTATTTTTTTGATTCCAGCTAGAGCTAGTTTTTGATATTGAACTACAGTAAATCTTTTTTTAGGATTTGCAACATCTAAAAGATAGTGGAGGACGCCTCGCATTTCTTTTTTGGTTATTTTGCCGCTTCCAATATCCATACCTTTATAAACCTGCCTTGAGTCAGCTGAAATCACTTCGCCATTGAATTTCTTGGCTAGTTTAATGGATAGGTCGGTTTTCCCAGAAGATGTCGGTCCTAATATAACTATGAGTTTGTTCATACTTCTCCTTTCAAGGCCCATTCCCTTGCTTTGATTATTTTTACTTTTACAAATTTACCTAATAAATTTTTACTAGATTTTATTTGCACGGTTTTGTAATTTTCATTCTTACCTAGCCATAGGTTTTCCTGTTTTTTGCTGTCTATTAAAACAATTGTTTTTTTGCCGACTAATTTTTTATTATGCTCTAGAGCCGTTTGTTTTAGAACCTGTGTTAAAATGTTTTCGCGGTTTTTCTTTTCTTTAATTAAAACATTATCTTTTAGTTTTGCGGCCGCGGTGTCAGCTCTGGGGGAGTATTTGTTAATGTATGCCATATCAAATTTAATTTTGCGAAATAATTTTGCAGTATTGTTAAACTGCTTTTTTGTTTCACCGGGAAACCCGATGATTATGTCTGTGGACAAGCAAATGTTTGGAATTTTTTCTCTTAGTTTTTTTATTTTATTTTTATAATCTTCTACAGTATAATGGCGGTTCATTGATTTTAAAACCTTGTCGTCGCCGGATTGCACTGGCAAATTTAGGTAAGGTGTAACTTTTTTACACTCTGCCATGGCGCTGATTAAATCGTCAGAGAAATCTTTTGGATGGGAAGAGGTAAATCTGAGCCAAAAATTACCAGGGATATTATTCACCATTTTCAAAAGCTTGGTAAAGTTATTTTTACCATCTTTATAGCTGTTTACGTTTTGTCCCAACAGCCAGATTTCTTTATAGCCGCGCTTTATTAAATTTTTTACTTCTGAAATTATTTCTTTTGCCGGCCTAGAAATTTCGCGTTCTCTTGTGTAGGGAACAACGCAATAGGCGCAAAAGTTGTTGCAGCCAGTCATTATGGGCACATTGGCTGAAAACTTTGAAGAATATTTTGGAGCAATATCCAAATAATTATCCGCGTTCTTTATCTTTTTTATTCCAATAATTTCCGGCAGTTTCTTTATGTCTTTTATATCAACAACATAATCAAAACCCCTGACAAAGACTTTTTTGTCCTTTTTTAAAACGCATCCGGTTAAAACAGTTTTTAATTTCGGATTTATTTTTTTTATTTTTCTGAATTTTGGCATTAACCCGTGAACCCTGTCTACGGCAGTTTGGCGAACTGAACACATTGTGACGATAATTAAGTCCGCCTCGTTGATATTCGGGGTTTTTTTGTATCTTATGCCCTCTAAAACGGAAGCGATTCGCTCTGAATCTGAAATATTCATTTGGCATCCAAAGGTTATTATATGATATTTCATAATGATTATAATACAATAAAATACGGCAAAAAAACAGCCCCGCCTAAGCGGGGCTGTTTTTAAATTATAATTATTGAAATTATAATTATTGTTGGGTATTAGTAGTTTTTGTTACACATTTTTCCTCTACGCATTTCATTGTGGGACACGGCGCTTTAAAACAATTTAAAGTGGGGCAATCTTTATCTGTTTTACATTCTTTTTTGCTTGTAATTTCTACGCACTTGAATTTTATTACACATCCCTTATCATTCCTTTCTACCTTAATTTTTCCCTGTCTGCAAAAATCCGGCGGGGGAATGGGAATGGCCGGGCAATTTTTGTTTTCATTTTTTTCTACAGCTTTTTCAATTGTTTTTTCAACTATTCCTTCCTTTATCTCTGTAAGCTTTTCTTTAATTTTCTCCGGCATTTTTTCTTTTATCTTTTCTAAAATTTCAGGATTGCTTTCGTCTCCGTTTTGCAGGGCATTTTTCAGTCTTTCTGCGACCCTTTCTTTATTTTCTTCAAGTTTTGTCATCACGTCCTTAAACTTTTCTAAATGCTGCTCTCGCGCTTCTTTTATTTTTTCAAACGCTTCCTGAGGCACCTGTGTTTCTAATTTTTGGAGAATTTTTTCCTGCAATACTTGCTGATTCGTGAATTTTTCCAAGAATTTGTTTACTTCTTGATTGTTTTCTGTATTGTCTTTAATTTTGCCAGCTGCGTTTTTTACTCTATTTACAGCTTTTCGGTAATTTTCCGTTGCTTTTTTAATTTTTTCCGGATTAACTCCATTTTCCGCAAGTTTCTTTAATTCAATCAATTTTTCATTGGTAAATTTACTCTCTAGTTCCGCTTTTTTGACATTGTCTAAAGTAAAGACGATTCTGATGTTTCTTGTCCATTCTTTTAAAAAATAAAAAGGACTGTCGGGCAGAAGGGTAGGGTCTGAAACTCCTAAATCCTGCGCAAAAATTTGCGCATCTGCAGTATCTGAAGTATTGGCGGCGGTGTTTTCCTGGGCCATAACGTTAGCGCTTGCGCCCAGAGCCAGAACTGCCAGACCAACGATTAATATAATTTTTATTTCTTTTATCATATTAAGAATAAGCATATTTAATTTTAATTTTTCGACCTTTTATCTTATTTCTTCTTTTCTTTCTTTTATAAAATATCGCCATCTTTCTAAAAACTCTACGAAAACAGAAAACGGCATATCTATTAAGGCATTAAAGAAAGCGGCAATTGCATTATACTTCTTCCACTTGCCGGAAAGCCATTTTCCCAAGCTCTGCACTGGCAGAGAAAATACGTCCGACAAAAAACTTAAAAATCCTTCCTTTTCATCTTCTATCGTAAGCTCCTGAGCTCTTTTAGCTACTGCGGTTCCGGCAAACAATATTAAGGCGATAAATATTATGTTTATAATGATAGATGTGGGCGGGAAGCTAAAATAATCAAAGGCAATGTATATTGCCCCAAAAGACAGAAAGGCTGACAAAACATACACCAAAGAAATAATCGCTCTTGAGGCAACGCCTCTTTTCCTGCGAACCTTTATTTCATAAACATCCGCCTCCCTTTTTTTGTAGACTATCTTCATAGTTTCCATTATAACAATGTTCAGGTTTTTCGCTGAAGGTTTTTTTATGGCAACCACCAGAATAAACATTAAGAAGGTTGGTATCAGTACGTCAGCCATTAGAGTAATAGCATTGAGGTGTCCTGTCAATATTTTAGAGAGCAACACCTCTAAAATTAACAAGGAAAGTATCTTGGTGGCGAAAATTGATATGGTAGAGTATATAGCGGCTCTTCTAATTCTGATTTTTAGTGTAGACAGTCTTTTGCTGTAGGCGCCTTTAATAAGATTTTCTAAGGCAGGTGGTTCTGAAATCTCTTTTTCTGTTTGGGCCGCGTTGTTTTGCGCTAAAATGTCTCCTAAAAGCAAATATGGCGTATCATATTTTTCGCAAATCGCATAAAACTTTTTTGCCAGAGGGTTTGACAGGTCATCTTCTATTTTGCGCCAGATTTTATATATATTTTGTGAGATTTTAAAAAGTAAATCTTGGTCAGCTTCCTGCCATTGCGGATATTTGTACTTTATTAAGTTATAGCTGATTATGGGGGTATCTAATTTAAAAAGCGCTTGTTGCACAGCAACGTAAATTTGTATGTCCGTATCCTCTTTCTTCAGAATCTGTGATTCGTAAACCTTATTGGAAACTTTTATTCTTTCTTTCATGAGCTCAAACATGTAGTCTATCAATGCCATTTCTTTTATAGAGGGCTCTATAGTTTCTTCTATTTCACAGGCGGCAACTTCTATTAACCAGTTATAGAATTGCAGACCAGACCCATAGGGTACCTTGCCTTTTTTATTCTCAGGACTGTTTTTTAGTATAAAGACATATTTATTTATTATTTTTTGCGCATCCTGTATCTTTGATTCTTCGATTTTGTCGTTGGCAAAGTGTCCGCCCCTGATCAATTCAAAAATTAAAGATTCTGCCATATCTTCTTGCTGGGAAAAGTTGTTTAACTCCAAGTCTAAAAATCTTCTTTTCAGTTTTCTTATAATCGCCGCTCTGCGCATTAAATGTTCTTCTTTCCATTCAACTACTGTGCGGATTTGTTCATAAAAAGCAGCGACTTTTGAAACAATCTCATCAACGTGTATGGTAGATACTCCCTGTTTTGGCAGCAGAGACTGCTGGGCAATATTGTATTCCTGTATTAATTTTTTTGCAGCATCTGATAACTCTTGCATGTTATTTTTTTTCTTCTATTTCTTTTTTAATCTTATTTATAAATTCTCCTATTTTCATTTGTCCTGTATCTCCCTTGCCGCGCTCTCTCACCGAAACTGACCTTGCCTGGATTTCCTTATCTCCCACAATCAAAAGGTAGGGGATTTTCTGCATTTCTGCCTCCCTGATTTTCTTGCCCAAAGTTTCATTTTCATCTTTTAATTCAACGCGCACGTCATTATCTTTTAATTTTTTTGCAATTTCTTTTGTATAGCTTATGTGTTTGTCTGAAATTGGTATTACGGAAACCTGAGCAGGGGATAGCCATACGGGAAAAGCTCCAGCATAGTGTTCAATCAAAAATCCGATTGTCCTTTCGTGGGTGCCAAGAGGAGCGCGATGGATGCAAAGAGGATTTTTTTCTTTTCCATCTTTGTCTGTATAAGTTAAGTTAAATCTTTCAGGAACCGCAAAGTCAACTTGGTTTGTTGCCAAAGCAAACTCTCGGCCAATAACACTCCAGATTTCAACATCAATTTTAGGACCATAAAAAGCTGCTTCATTTGGCACCTCAACAAAAGGAATTTTTTCTTTAGTCATAACATCTCGCACCATGGCCTCTGTTTTTTTCCATAGTTTTTCATTATTGATATATTTTTTTCCAAGGCCCTTTTTACTGTGGGTGCTGAAACGCATTACATATTTTTCTATCCCAAAAATTTTAAAATATTCTAAATACATCTTTATAACCCCCATAAATTCATCGGCAAACTGGTCATCTCGGCAATAAATATGAGCATCGTTCATTTGCATTGACCTAACGCGCATTAATCCAAACAATTCTCCGCTTTTTTCATAGCGGTAGCAAGTGCCGTATTCAGCTAATCTTAAGGGTAGATCGCGATAGCTCCTTTTTTCTGAGGCATAAATTTGATGATGATGCGGGCAATTCATCGCCTTCAAATAATAGGAAGTTTTTTGTCCCTCTTCTTCTAAAATCATTGGCGGGAACATAGTGTCTGCATAATAAGGAAGATGGCCGGAAGTTTTGTACATTATCTCTTTGGCAATGTGCGGAGTTTTAACCTGCAGATATCCAGCGCGTTTTTCTGTTTCTTTGGCAAGTTTTTCTAATTCTTCAATTATTACAGCTCCGTTCGGAAGCCACAAGGGAAGTCCGGGGCCGACAAGATCTGAAAAGGTAAAAATTTTTAAATCTTTGCCCAATTTTCTGTGGTCTCTTTTTTCAGCTTCCTCCTGCAGTTTTAAATAATCCATCAGCTCTTTTTCAGTTTCAAAAGCTAATCCATAGATGCGGGTTAGCATTTTATTTTTTTCCGAACCCTTCCAGTAAGCGCCGGCAATTTTTGTTAATTTGAAAGTATTTGGTTTAATTTCATTCGTGTTTTTTATATGCGGTCCTTTGCACAAATCCGTGAAATCTCCATTGGTATAAATAGAAATGCTTTTGCCCGGCAGTTCTTTTAATAGTTCTAATTTATACGGCTGGTCTTTTAATAATTTTTTAGCTGCTAATTTTGTAATATTTTTTTTAATAAATTTTTGATTTTGCAAAATCAGCTCTTTCATTTTTTCTTCAATTTTCTGTAATGTTTCGGCAGTCCCTTCTTCGCCGAAGGCTTCGGAGGGCAAAGCAAAATCATAGTAAAAACCGTTTTCAATTGCAGGACCCATTCCTAGTTTTGTTTTGGGAAACAAAAACAGCACGGCTTGCGCCATTACGTGTGATAATGAATGTCTTACCTTCTCTATGTTATTTTCCATAGTATTTTATTTTTTAATTTTGATAAAAATCTTCTTTTGGTACTAAGATTTCCTGTATATCGTCGGCGACGATTTTTATTTCGCCGTTGCGGTCGTCAACTCGGCCGGTTATAAAAACAATTTTGTTTTCTTGCAAGGCAATCGGGTTTCTTTCTAAAAGGTTGGGAAAGACCACGATTTCTGTTTTAGCGGTTAAGTCTTCCAGTTTCATAAAGAGCATGGGCTTGCCATTTTTTGTGATAATTTTTTTTACGCTGGATATGAGTCCTCCTATAATAACCTTCTTATTTACAAAAGCTGCGTCAATTTTAGAGATGGGTGTTGTTTTTGATTCAAAAAGTTTTTTAAATCCATTTAAGGGATGCGAGCTTACATAGAGGCCCAAAAGCTCTTTCTCCCATGTTAAACGCTCCAAAAGAGCAGCTGGCTTGGTATCAGCTAACTTTATATCATTATTGCTTATTTTTGCAGTTTGGAAAAGGCCTATTTGACCGTTGGTTTTTGATTTTTGGCTTTCTCTGGCTATTTCTAATAGTTTCTCTAAGTTTTGCAGAAGCTTATTTCTTTCCTCAAAAGCGTCAAAAGCCCCTGCTTTTATTAAAGCCTCCATTGATTTTTTATTTAAATCTTTTGACTGAACCCTTCGCACAAAGTCGCCGATGGACTGAAATTGTCCATTAGTTTTTTTTTCTTCAACTATGGCGTCTACGATATTCGTTCCAACATTTTTAATTGCTAAAAGACCAAACCTTATCTTATTTTCGCCGGGAACCACAGTAAAGTTTTTTAAGCTTTCGTTGATGTTAGGGGGTAAAACTTCAACATTCATTTTTTTGCACTCATCAATCAAAAAAGCTATTCTTTCTACGTCCGTTTTTTCTGAAGTTAAAACAGATGCCATAAACTCAACAGGATAATGGGCCTTCAAATAAGCTGTTTGGTAGGCTATCATGGCATAGGCGGCAGAATGGGACCTATTAAAACCGTAAGCGGCAAAAGGCAGAATCCACTGCCATAGTTCTTCTGCTATTTTTTTATCAACGTTGTTTTTTATGGCGCCTGAAATAAACTTTTCTTCTTGGGCATCCAATAAGCCCTTAATTTTTTTACCAATGGCTTTTCTTAAAACATCCGCCTCGCCCAGAGTAAACCCGCATAATTCCTGGGCGATTTTCATTAGTTGCTCCTGATAGATGCAAATGTTATAAGTTTCTTTTAAAATTGGCTCTAACTTTGGATGCAAGTATTCTATTTTTTGCCTGGCGTGTTTTCTTTCAATATAATCCGGGATAAATTGCATTGGTCCCGGTCTGTATAAAGCAATCATAGCAGTAATATCGTCAAAATTAGTGGGCTTTAACTGTTTTAAATAATTTTTTATTCCGCTTGATTCCAGTTGAAAAACAGATGTAGTCAGCCCCTCCTGCAAAAGCTTAAAAGTTTTTGCGTCGTCGTACGGAATATTCTCAATATCAATTTTTAATCCGTTGTGAATGACATAAATCCTTGCCAAAGTATCTTCAATAATGGTTAAGTTTTTTAATCCCAGCAAGTCCATTTTCAAAAGCCCCAAATCTTCAATGGCGTGCATTTCATATTGAGTAACAATGTTTTCATCATCTTGAGTTGGGCGCTGAAGCGGCACGGAGTCTGTTAAAGGGTCAGCTGAAATTACAACTCCGCAGGCATGAGTTGAAGCGTGGCGGGCAACGCCTTCAAGTTTTTTTGCCAGGTTAATCAGTTTTTTTGCTTGGCTATCGCTTTCATACTTTTCTTTGAATTCATCAACTTTTTCTAAAGTTTCCGCTAAATCCATGCCCATAGGTATCATTTTTGCCAATTGGTCGCAGTAGCTATAAGTGTATGCTAATGCTCTGCCGACATCTCTTACCACAGCGCGAGCCGCCATTGTTCCAAAAGTGATAATCTGCGCCACGTGGTCTTGGCCGTATTTTTGAGCCACGTATTTTATAACCTCGTCTCTTCTTCTGTCGGCAAAATCCAAATCAATATCAGGCATGGAAACCCTTTCGGGATTTAAAAAACGTTCAAAAAGCAAGTTGTGTTTTAATGGGTCAACATTAGTGATGTTTGTAAGATAAGCAACCAAAGAACCACCGGCTGAACCTCTGCCTGGACCCACAACTATTCTGTTTTGTTTTGCCCAATTGACAAAATCCTGCACAATTAAAAAGTATCCGGCGAACCCTGTCTTTTCTATAACCGATATTTCATATTTTAATCTGTCAATTATTTTTTGCTCAGGATTTTCTCCATACCTTGTTTTTAATCCTTGGTAGCACAACTCTTCTAGAAATTGCTCTGAGGTTTTTCCTTCTGGCAAAGGGAAAAGAGGAAGTTTTGTTTTACCTAATTCAAACTGAAAATTACACTGGTCTGCAATTTTTTGCGTATTTTCAATGGCTTCCGGCGCATCTTTGAAGAACTCTAACATCTGTTCCGGGCTGAGCATTGAAAAATCATCTCCCTGCATAGTGAGTCGTTCCGTGTCATTGGGGTCGGCCCCCGTGTTTATCAGCATCAAAACATCCTGAGCTTCTGCGTCGTCTGGTCTTAAATAATGAATGTCATTTGTAGCCACTAAAGGTATGCCGGTTTTTTTTGAAAGCTCCATTAATTTTTTATTAACACTGAGCTGCTCTGGGATTTTCTGGTGGGGCTGTAATTCTAAATAAAAGTTTCCTTTGCCAAAGATTTCTTCGTATTTTTTTGCGGCAGTTTCAGCTTCTCCATATTTGTTTGCTAAAAGCAAGCGGGGGATTTTACCTTGCAGGCAAGCAGACAGGCCGATTAATCCTTCTGAATGTTCTTTTAATAATTCTTCGTCAATTCTTGGTTTGTAATAAAAGCCCTCAAGGTGGGCTTTGGTTACAAGTTTTACTAAGTTCTTATACCCTTGCTCGTTTTTTGCCAATAAAATCAGGTGATATCTTTTGTCGTCAATGTTTGGCCTTTTGTCTTGCATTCTTTCTATGGCAGTGTAAGCCTCAACCCCTATAATCGGTTTTATTCCCTTTGCCTTTGCTTTTTTGTAGAACTCAACAGCGCCGTATAAAACGCCGTGGTCAGTTAAAGCGCAAGAGTCCATCCCAAGCTCCTTTGCATAATCCAAAAGTTCGTCAATTTTCGGCAATCCATCAAGCAGGGAGTAGTGAGAATGGACATGGAGGTGAGTGAACTTCATATATGTTATTTTACCTTGAAAAAGGATTTTTACAAGCCCTGTGCGATATGAAGAAAAACAAAAAAAGGAATTAGCCAATCAATAAAAAAGCACATTGGTTTATGTGCTCTTGAAGATTAATCTTGCGGAATGATTTTTTCCGCCTCGGGTGGAAGAAGTCGTTGAAAAGTGGCACGAATAACAAAATCCGCTTTTGTTTTATCTATTGACAGGGTTTTATAATCTACTATACTTACTTTAGTTAAGTAAAGTAAGATTATTGATATGTTTTCAAAATCAAATAAAAAAAGAATATCTGAATTGATGAAAACGATTATTTTATTAAAAAACCCGAATGAAGCGGCGAGGTTTTTTCGTGATTTGTTGACCGAAAAAGAACTTATTGAGTTTTCGAACAGATGGAAAGCAGCTAGAATGCTTTCAAGAAATGTAAAATATAATGAGATTGAAAAAGAAACTGGCTTAAGTTCAACAACCGTTGCCCGCGTTTCAAAATGGCTGAACAGCGGCAAGGGCGGATATAAACTAATATTGCAAAGATTAAATCATCATCACAACTTTCTCTTGCGAGAAGAGAATGATTGTGGTTAGTTTTTAATAAAAATTATTTTATTTATCCACGTCCGTTCCCTTCTTAGAAGGGAATTTTTTATTCCCTGGAAGGAAGTGTTCTTTAACAACCAGACACAGGGAGAAATCGCTATGGAGCCGAAGTTTCGCAGGATTCTGTTCTATTTTGACAAGACAATGGGCACAAGGTATTTTGAGTTTGTTATTGCAAATATTTTTGACGCCAAGACCAGAGAGCACTTAATGACCGTTTATATGGATCCGTCGGCATGGGAGATGACAAAGAAGACGAGACTCCACCTTTGGTCAACCAGCCGCGATGAATTGTGGCGCAAGGGCGCGACTTCAGGAAATGAAATGGAAATCGTTGAGGGATTCCTTGATTGCGACCGCGATGCAGTTGACATTTACGTGAATGTCAAGGGTAACGGTGTCGCCTGTCACACAGGACAAAGAAGTTGTTTTCACAACAGGGTCTTTTAATATTTGCAGGTCTCTTGACTATCAGTTGAGAGACTTTTTTGTTTGTTCTGCGGCAAAAGTGATATAATAACGAAATGAAAACGAAAATTTAGAAAAATAGACGATATTAATCAAAATATTTTAGGATAATGAAACAACTATGAAACAGTGGAATAAGATATTTAAAGAACAAGGAAAGGTTTTCCTTAAACCCCAAGAGGATATACCAAAAATAGTAAAATTATTTAAGAAAATGGGCATCAAGAGAGTTCTTGATTTGGGCTGCGGTTCTGGAAGACACACGGTTTATTTGGCAAAGAACGGTTTTGATGTTTACGGGATTGACATCGCTCCTGTTGGCATAAAGTTGACGAAAGATTGGTTAAAACAAAAAAAGCTTCAGGCAGATATTAAACTTGGTTCTATTTATCAAAAATTGCCCTACGAAGATAATTTTTTTGATGCCATCATTGCTATTCAAGTAATTAATCACGGAAAAATTGAGAATATCAGAAAATTAATTAAGGAAATGGAGCGGATATTAAAACCAGAGGGATTGATTTTTATAACGGTCATGCAAAAGACCAGATTAAGAAATTGGCGGATCAATTCCATAAAGAGAGAAACATATTGCGGAGATGACGGCGTCTCGATAGTAAAAACGAACTATAAGATAGTTGGTCCGCGAACTTATGTACCCATTGAAGGGACAGAAAAGGGTTTAATTCATTATATCTTCGATAAAAATACACTAGAGAAAGAATTCAAAGATTTTAAAATTCATAATATTAGTCTTGATTCTAGCAAACGCCATTATTGTCTTCTGGCAGAATTAAAAACGACAAAATAAAAAAATGAAAACGAAAATTTTCGGTGATAAAAAAATAACAATAAGGAAGCTTTCAAAAAAAGATCTGAAAAATGTTAAAAAGTTTCAAAATTTTATTAATGCTTTAGTTGAAGAAGAAGCAAAAATTTTAATGAACAAGAAAAATTCATTTAAAAAGGAAGAAAATTGGCTAAAGGGAAAAATAGGAGATATAAAGAAACACAGGGAAGTATTTTTGGTCGCGGAACATAACAATAAGATTGTTGGCACAACCGGGATTGATTTAAATAAATGGAGAAAAAATCATATAGGGAAGTTTGGCATTACGATTATTCGGGGTTATAGAGGAATAGGTTTGGGCAAACATTTGCTGGCTGAAGTTATAAAATTAGCGAAGAAGGAATTAAGACCCAAACCAAAGATCGTACAACTAGAAGTTTATGTCAACAACAAGCCAGCAATAAATTTATATAAGAAAATGGGTTTTAAGATTGTTGCCAAGCTGCCAAAACAAATTCAATACAAGGGTAAATTAATTGAGGAGTTTATTATGCAAAAATTTTTGTAATAATATGCCAACTGAAATTGAATTTCGCGGGCCGCTAACTAAAAATGAATTCCAAAAATTGCTAACCTTCTTTAAAAAAGAGGCTGATTTTGTTAAGAGAATGAAAAGAAAAACATTCGTTTTTTTTATGAAAGACAAAACTCTAGACCTAAAAGT
This sequence comes from uncultured Candidatus Saccharibacteria bacterium, assembly GCA_964366875.1. Classification (GTDB taxonomy): domain Bacteria; phylum Patescibacteriota; class Minisyncoccia; order Minisyncoccales; family Staskawiczbacteraceae; genus CAYIVF01. The sequence goes on along the minus strand of CAYIVF010000008.1, from coordinate 7,019 downwards.
AAGAATGACCGACAGGGTTCCAGAGATAGTTCTTAAAAAAGGTTTTGCAGGGGCTCGAAGACGAGAAGAGATAATTTTACCGCTTAAAATAAATTCAACAAAAGAAGCCTTAAGACTCTTTTCTCTTTTGGGTCACAACAAAGGGATAATCGCCATAAGAGATAATTATATTTTTAATTATAAAAATATTGAATTTTCCTTAGTTAAGTGTCCTAAAAATTACTATTTTTATGAAGCCGAATTAATCAACAACAAAAGAAGAAAAAATCCCGAGAAACATATTAAAGAAATTTTAAAATCATTGAACCTTAAAGCATGGTCTGAGAAAGAAGTTTATCAATTTATGATGTGGTGTAAAAAAAATATTGATGAACATTTTGAGTATAAAAATAAAAAATTATGGAAATAGAATACGAAGCTACTTTTTTAAATATAGACAAGGAAAAAATCAGAAAAAAATTAAAGGAGGTTGGAGCAGAATTGATAAAGCCAGAGTTTATGCAAAAACGGGTTACTTTTAGTTTACCGAATGGCTACGACAGAGAATACACTTGGTTAAGAGTTAGAGATGAACAAGACAAAATAACAATGAGTTATAAAGAAATTAGGGGAAAAAATATTGAAGATCAAAAAGAGATAAATTTGGTTATTAATGATTTTAAGGCAGGTGAAGAATTTTTAAAATCAATCGGCTGCCAGAAAAAATCTTATCAGGAAACAAAAAGGGAAATTTGGGAAATTGAAGGCGTTGAAATTTGCATTGACGAGTGGCCATTTTTAGAACCATTTGTGGAAGTTGAGGGAAAGTCAGAAAAAGAAGTAAAAGCAGTTTCTGAAAAAATCGGGTTCGATTATTCTAAAGCATTATTTTGCGGAACTACATTAATTTATAGTATGAAATATAATATTCCGTGTGAAGTTATAGATAATAAAATACCCGAAATAACTTTTAATACGGAAAACCCATTTTCGAAGTTTTTAAAATTAAAAAATAAAAACAAGCGTCGCGGAAGGTAAAAATTTAGAAAAATAATGAAAAAATTAGAAAAGAATAAATATTGTGTGATAGTTAATGGCGTAGTAGTAAAAGATGGAAAAATTCTTTTAGCGCAGAGATCGTTTGAAGAAAAGCATGTGCCCGGGCGTTGGTCTCCGCCAGGTGGCAAGCTTGAAGAAACAGGCGCTGTTTGGCATACCCTAGAGAAAACGGTCAAAAAAGAGATATTAGAGGAGGTCGGGATTGAAGTTGAAGATGAAATGTATCTTCTAATTAACAACACTTTTCAGCACGAAGAAGATGATCTTTTAGTTCTTGCTAATGTTTTTTTATGTAAATATAAGAGTGGTGAACCTAAACCATTAGAGGACACAATAGCTGTTAGATGGGTAGGTGAAGATGAGATTAATAATTATGAATTTACACACGACAATGTTAAAAACTACATTATCAAGGCCTTTGAGTATTTGAAATTACATTCTTGGTAACATGGTACTATGTTTTACGCAAATGAAAATAACAATAAGAAAAATTAAACCAAGCGACATAAATTGGATAAAAAAGATTTTCATTGATTATTGGAATGGAGATTTCGTTGTTAGCAAAGGAAAAATTCATAAACCCGAAGAATTAGAAGGTTTTATTGCTGAAATTAACAACAAAAAAGTTGGGTTAGTAACTTTTAAACTTGTCAGGGGGAAAATTGAAATTGTCACTCTCAATAGTTTTTTAAAAAGAAAAGGAATCGGGAACTCTCTTTTAGAGAAAGTTATAAAATTGGCGAAAATAAAAAAAGTTAAAATAATTTGGCTTATTACAACTAATGATAATTTAAATGCGCTAAAATTTTGGCAAAAAAGAGGCTTTAATATAGTAAAAATTTATCCTAATGCTATAAAAATTTCAAGGAAAATAAAACCGCAAATTCCTTTGATTGGTCAAAACGGTATTCCCCTGAAAGATGAAATTGAGTTAGAGATAAAAATTAATTGACGAATTTGTAATGATTTTATATTTATAAAAACATGGCGAAAGAAAGGCATAAAATTATACCCGCTTCTTATTTGGTTTTGATAAAAGATAATAAAATTTTGCTTCAAAGACGCTTTAACACTGGCTATGAGGATGGTAAATATAGTATGATTGCAGGACATGTTGATAAAGGAGAAACATATACTAAATGTGTAATCAGAGAAGTAAAAGAAGAAGCAGGAATATTGTTAAAACCAGAGGATTTAAAAGTGATTCACATAATGCATAGAAACTCTGGCACCAAAGAAAACAATGAAAGAGTAGATGTGTTTTTTATCGCTGAAAAATGGGACGGTGAAATCAAAAATAAAGAACCTTATAAATGCGATGATTTATCCTGGTTTGATTTAAACAATCTGCCGGAAAATGTTATTCCATATATTAAACAAGCGATAGGTTGCATCAAAAACAAAATATTTTACAGCGAACATGGCTGGGATTAAAAACTATATTCAAGATAAATAAAAATATGAAAAGAGGTGTTAATGTTATCATCGCAGATAATCTGGGCAGAATTCTTATTCTAAAAAGAAGCTCTAAAGATGAATCCTGTCCTGGTCTTTGGGATTTGCCTGGAGGAGGAGTGGAAAAGAACGAAACCTTACAGGAGGCCGTTAAAAGGGAGGTCGCTGAGGAGAGCGGTTTAAAAGTTAAACCAGAAAGCGATTATTTTTACATTTACCATTATCCTAAAAAAATTGATAAATACGCCTTCAGGTCAACTTTGATTGGCGGAGAAGTGCTACTAAGCAAGGAGCATACAGAATTCAAGTGGATTTCTAAGGATGAGTGGCAAAGTTTAGAGTATATCCCGAGTGTCAAGGCGACCCTTGAAGAATTTTTTAAACAATAAAATGGAGATTATATAAAACAGAATGGATTAATTATCAGACAAATTATTGCGATATATAAATAAAAATGGATAAACAAAGAAAAGTTTTTTATCAATGGTTAAGAACCAAATTATTATTTTAAAATTCGGTGGGAGTGTAATTACTGAGAAATCGAGCGGTCGGCCGCGAATCAGAGAAGCGGCAGTCCAACAGCTAGCCAAAGAATTAAAACTATTTATTCAACGTTCTCCCAAAACCAGAATAATTCTTCTCCATGGCGCTGGCTCTTTTGGTCATCCATTAGTTTATCAGCACAAACTTCTTGAACGACCTTTGACCGGCTCCCGACTTTTGGGTTTTGCCGAAATCGTCTGCTCAATGCGCCATATGGCCAATTTGTTAACAGATAACTTTCGGGCTGCCAAATTACCGGTTTTACCGCTTCAAACTAGCGCAGTTTTAAATGAAAAGAATAATGCAATGGTCCTTTTTAATCTTTACCACCTCAAACAAATACTAGACGCTGGTTTTATTCCTCTGCTGGGCGGTGATATGGGACTGACCCAGAAAAAACAAGCTGTTGTTGTCTCAGCTGATAGATTAGCTGTTCTGTTAGCCAAAGCATTCCCTGTTTCCAGAATAATTTTTGCAAGCGATGTTGATGGTGTTTTTGATAAGTTTCCTCCCTCAGGTAATACACAACCACTTCCTTTTCTCTCCCGAAAAAATTTGAGACGCCTACTTAAAAAGATGAACGAACAAAAAAGCCAGTATGATACGACTGGCGGGATGACGGGAAAACTCCGAACGATGCTTAGTCTTCGAGGAAAAGAAGTAATTATTTTCAATGGTCTCAGGCCCGGCAACCTAACCAAAGCGCTGGCTGGTAAGCCAATCGGGACACGTCTGATGCTTTAAATAAAATCTCCTGCCTAAAAAACGGACTTTAGCCCGTTTTTTATTTATGTTAAAATATGTAATATGAAATATCCGAATTTTAATGAGGAAAAAAGGTTGTGGAAAAAGGGATATAAGTGGGTGGCGGGATTGGATGAGGCCGGACGAGGGCCTTTGGCGGGACCGGTGGTGGCAGGAGCAGTAATTATTAAGCCAGTGCACCAGAACACAAAAAATATGTTCGGTGCTCGGCTCTCCGCCAAAATTAAAAATTTTGGCGTTCAAGATTCAAAAAAGTTATCTCCGAAGAAAAGAGAAGAAATTTATAATGTCTTGATAAATCATCCTAATATTAAATGGGGGATAGGCATAGTCTCAGAAAAAGTTATAGATAAAATAAATATTTTAGAGGCGACAAAATTGGCGATGAAAAAAGCCCTTCGCCAAACTCAGGGCAAGCTGAGAGGAAATGTAGATTTTTTAATTGTTGATGGAAGTATGAAATTGAATATAAATATATTGCAGAAGGCCATTATAAAAGCAGACCAGAAAGTTTTTTCCTGCGCCCTAGCTTCAATTTTTGCAAAAGTGACAAGAGATAGAAAAATGCAAAAATACCATAAAAAATACCCTCAATACGGCTTTAATCAACATAAAGGTTATCCGACAAAAGCGCATTTTGCCAATTTGCGAAAATTCGGTCCTTGCAAAATCCACAGGAAAAGTTTTTACCCGGTGAGTCAATCGTGAGATTGTTTATTGTGCGACAATTTAAACCCCAAACCCTAAATCTTATAGTTATCCACAGCTTGACATTTGTTTTTAAAAAACAAAAGGAGTAAAATTAAGAAACAATATAACAATATAATTAAATTAAATAATATAATGAACAGAAGTTTAATAGTTTTAATAATCGTTGTGCTTGCGGTTTTTGTATTGGGCGGGGGAGTCGGTATCTTTTTCCAAACGCAAAAAGACGCGCCTTTGCTTAAAAAAGCGGAAGAAATGGAGGCCGCTGTAAAAAAGTTGTCTTCAAAAGTAATTGCTTCTACGGTTGCTTACGGAGAGGTTACCAAAATAGAAGGCAGAAACATTACCTTAAAATACGGGGAAGAAACATTAACAATAAAGATAAAAGACAATGCTCCGATTTATTCTTTTGCGCAAAACAAAGAAAAGATTCCTGTTCAGCAAGCCGCGAAGTTTGAAGATATTAAAACGGCTGACAATCTTAATATCGCTTTAAAACTGTTGTCAGACGGTTCGTTGGAATCTCAGTCAGTTATCATTCTTCCTTCTTTCTCTACTAACACAAAATAGAAGTGTTGCTTATGTGCCCTTCTAACACAGGGTATACTTGGTGTTTAGGTTGATATAATATAATAAGTGAAGTCACCTGCGCCTGCCGAAAGAGAGTGTGCAGGTTTTTGTTTGTATGCGGTATAATAAAATAATCTAAATTAACTTAGCAAAGTAATGTGGCCAGGATGGAGTCTGGTCAGCAAAATTTTACCACAGATACCTTGCAAAAAATTGCTGATATTTTTGGCATGGATTTAAGAGTGGAGTTTCAGTAATAAACCACCTGCCAAGTTGCAACATACCTCACTCAAAGAATCAAAAAGTAATTTTATTGTGCGACAATCGCTCAAAAAGCAAATAAAAAAGCCCTCATGGCTTGTGGCAGACATCTTGAGATAATCTGCAAACTTCCTTGAAGGCTTGTTATCGGGCCGACCTTGTAAGGTCGCCTTTTTTGGTTGCAACCGATGCGACTGAGGCGATTGGCCAGAACTTGCGTTGGTAGAGCACGGCGGTCAAAGGGCCGCTCTTTTTCACTTCTGTGGGTCTTATTGCCAGATGATACTTATCCAGCAAAAAGACCAGGACATCGCCTGTCTCAACAGAGACGCGTCCCCTGAGGTTTTGATCCAAGGGGACTTGCCTGAACTCCAACAGAGACAGGTCTTCAATGTCGCTGATTTCCGACTGCTTTATCAGACAGCAGGCCAATGAGCTGAACTTTGCCCTGTAGTTCAGCGTCAGAGGTTTTGGCTTTGGTTTCTGGTCAGAACCAGCGCTTGCTTCGGAGTTTAGAGCCGGGGAGTCCCAGTAGAATACAACCCCGCCAAAAACAAAGTTGCTCTCGGCAAGAGTCCTAATCACAGGAACATCTTCCGGGTTGCGGACAGGCGTCCAGCACACCCATTCATACTTGGCCGACTTCCATATCGGAGGCGGAGTGTCGTATGGCCATTTTTCTCTCCAGCCAGAATGTTCTTCCCGGTCTTTTTTTGGTCCAACGGCTAATGGTGTGCCAGCCTTTACCCTACGAAAGCTGTTCTCTTGGTAGTTTTTGGGCATCTCGTCAACAGAGTTCCACATAGGCATAAACTCCGTTGGCTTTAGACCAGTATAGCTGTTTCCGGACTTAAACCAGATAGCTTGGTCTTTAGCCACCGTTATCCATAACGGCGTTTCCTTCATTTCCTTTTTGCCCTCTTCATTAAGCCGGTTCCAGCGCAAATCATCGAAACGCGTTATTCTGTCTAGGTACCTGAATCGCGTAGGGTCAAGTTTATCAAGACCCAGGACGCTTTCCTCAGGTGTGCAGAGGTAATATTGCACATTACCCCTGACTTCAATGTTCATCTCGGCTTTTCGGCTAGCTAACGCTCCAAGATTAGCTCTCAGTCCAAGGTTGCCAGCCTTATCGCCAACCCTGAAAGAAGCTTGTGTATGCTTGAAACAAGGGCTTCCAGCAACTGAAGTTATTATCTTGGGAGCGACCTCAGCTTGGCCCTGGCTTAAAGCGAACTTCTGCGCTCCTTCTTCCTGCTGCGCTTGTTGAGTTTCAGCATAGGAAGAAGAAACAACAACAAACACCACCGCGAACAGGATTCGTTTCATTGGAGTATCCCCCTTGGTTTTTTGGTTGCGAACCTTGACAAAGAACAGACTTTATCGTCTACTGACTTAATTATACAACAGCCAGAGGGCTTGTCAAGTTTTTTGATTTTTTAGTTATCCACAGCTTGACATTTGTTTTTAGAAATTGAAAAAGGTAAAATAGAGCAATGAGTTTTAATTTTCTTAAAAAAATAATTTTAGCAGGATTATTTGTTTTATTTTCAGGCCTGGTTGTTTTATTTTTATTCTCTTTTTATGTACAAGCGCAAACGCCTACGCCGACGCCTACGCCAGAATGCACGCAGGACTCAGATTGCGAAAAATCTATAAGTTGCAATGGGGACATGTTA
>CAYIVF010000007.1:10520-26332 GCA_964366875.1 uncultured Candidatus Saccharibacteria bacterium | reverse complement strand
TGCGCACAGTTCCTCATTGAGGAACTTTTTTTGCTATAAGATTTGCATAAAAAAAGATGAAGGAGTAAAATGACTTATAATAAATTATATCTTCAAGCATGGATTTTTCAATCCGTAAAATTTTAACTGGAATTATTATTTTATTTATTTTGATTTTTGTTTTAAATTTATTTCAAAATCAGGTAAAAAATACTTTTTATATAATATCTCATCCAGTTGAAAAAACTTTGAGCATGGCGGCCGATAATACTTCGGTTTTTTTTGCATCGCTTTTTGGTAAAAAAGAGCTAAAAAAAGAAAACGAAGAGCTAAAAATAGAAAACGAAAAATTGTTATCAATGATTTCTTCTCTGCAAAGCGATGAAAGAGAAAACCAAATAGCAGCGGATATTTTAGGTTTTAAAAATATGAAATTAGTATTGTCCGGTGTTATTGGTTTAGACAGTCAGCAAGATATTATTTCAATAGATAAAGGTTTAACTAGCGGAGTTTTGGAGGGCATGGCAGTGATAAATCAGCAAAAAGTTCTTTTCGGAAAGGTTATAAAGGTTTACAATAGTTTTTCAAAAGTTATGCTAATATCCAGCAAAAGCAGCGTTATTGACGTAAGAGTTCAACAAGATGACCCAAGGGGTACCCCAACAAAGCCGGTAATTAATGGCTTGATCAAGGGCAGCGGGGGGTTGGGTGTTTATTTAGATTTAGTCCCTACAGACCAAGAAATAAAAGAGCAAGATATTTTGATTACATCAGCCCTAGAGGAGCTCTTTCCCAAAGACCTTTTGGTGGGTAAGGTCACAAAAAATTATAAAAATGATCAAAAGCCCTTTCAGCAGGCGCGAGTGGAGCCATTTTTTAACATAAAAAATACAGATAATCTATTAGTGATAACAGATTACAAAAAAGAAAAGTAGCCTGAAATTTTATGTGGCCCAAGACTTTAATTACTATGTTTCTTTTTTATTTACTCGCAGTCTTGCAGAGCAGTTTTTTTGTCCGCTTTAACATAATGGGCATAGCTCCAAACCTTGTCTTCATACTTTTCTTTATTATTATTTTTTTTGAGAAAAATAGCAGTTATTATGAAATAATGTTTTGGTCAATTGTTGCCGGTTTTCTTTTAGATGTGTTTTCTTATTCGTATTTTGGAGTTTCAATAGTATTATTATTAGTAATAGGTATACTGCTAAAAAAGGCAATGCAGTCTTTAAGAGAGAAAAAAGATAAATATCCAATTGCGTACTTTATGCCCCTTTTCTTGGTTTTTTATATATTTTATGATGTTTTTTCCGGTCTTTTTCTTTTTTTCTTTGACCCCTCTCATATTATTTTTAGTTTTAGCTGGTCTTTATTGTTACGAACACTTTACAATTTGACCGTCGCTATTTTTAGTTTTTATATCTATAAAGGTTTTGTAAAATTCTATAAACTATGAGTTCTTACGGAAAATACAAAGTTAAGCAATCTTATGGCAGCATCGAGACTCACGAAGTTTTTTTAGATAAATTAGCCAAACGTAAAGAAGAAGAGCTTGGTATCACGGAAAAAAAACTAGAGGTGCCTCTTAAAGAAAAAATATCCTATATGCTGTTAGGAATTTTTTTGCTGTTAGCATTGGTACTTTTTTCTAAAACCTTTTATTTGCAGGCAGTGTCTGGCCAAAGGTTTTATAATATAAGCGAGAACAATAAAGGAAAAATCGCTCTTATAATCCCGGAAAGAGGTATTATTTACGATAAGAATTTAAAAAAGCTTGTTTCCAACTCTCCTGCCTTTGATTTAGTTTGCGATAGAAGGCAGTTTTTGCAGGCAAATGCTCAAACCTTAAATGAAATAGAAAATATTGCGAAAGTTATTAATACAGATCCCTTGGAGCTGGAGAAAAAAATTGAGCTGACGAATAGTTCGGAAGTTTTAATTTTTGAAAACATCCCGCACGAGAGTCTATTGGTACTTGAGGCGAAGATTAATGAATTTGAAGGCTGTAAAATAGAAAAAAATACTGTAAGAAATTATCTTTTTGCAGCTTCGTTTGCGCACCTGTTAGGTTATACAGGCAGAATAAATGAAGATGAACTTGGAGCATCTCAGGGCTACGCGGTAAATGATTATATCGGAAAGATTGGACTTGAAGAATCATACGAGAGTTATCTAAGAGGCACACCGGGTAAAGTTGAAGCGGCAAGAAGTGCTGTTGGCATAGACAGGGGAGAAAAAACTATTTTAGCTCCCGCTCCCGGGAAAAATTTAATATTAAACATAGACTCAGACCTTCAAAAAGAGCTTTATGACTCTTTAGAAAATAGCATAAAAAATGTTGGAGCAAAAAAGGGGGCAGCTATTGCTATGAATCCAAATACTGGAGCTGTTTTAGCTTTAATTTCTTATCCTTCTTATGATGATAATCTTTTTTCGCAAGGCATTTCTAAAACAGATTTTGATAAAATACAAAATGATTCTTCCCAGCCTCTTTTTAACAGGGCAATTGCAGCCAAATATCCGGTTGGTTCTACAATTAAGCCCTTTTTAGCTTCGGGGGTTTTGCAAGAAAAAATAATCTCTCCGGAAAAACAGATAAATGACCCAGGATATATAGAGGTGCGCAGCAAATATGATCCTAACATAGTTTATAGATTTGAGGGGGTTGCTCCTCATGGTTTAGTAGACATGAGAAAAGCACTGGCTGTTTCGTCAAACATTTATTTCTATACAGTGGGCGGAGGTTACGGCGACCAGCAGGGATTGGGCCCCACTAGAATTAAACAATATCTGTCTCTTTACGGTTGGGGGCAAAAAACTGGAATTGATATTCCCAGCGAGTCTCAGGGATTTATTCCAGATCCTGCATGGAAAAAAAAGACTAAGAATGAATCGTGGTGGGATGGAGACACATATAACCTTTCTATTGGGCAGTCTGATTTGCAAACAACTCCCTTGCAGGTGGTAACAGCTTACTCAGCTATTGCGAATGGCGGGACTTTGTATAAACCCCAAATTGTAAACAAAATTGTTGATGGCTCTGGCGACTCGGCAAAAACTGTGCAGGAATTCAAGCCAGAAGTTATAAGAAGCAATTTTATTGACCCCCAAAATTTAGAAATTATCAGAGAGGGCATGAGAGACGGCGTATCAAAATCATATGGCTTGGCCGCTTCGTTAAATGATTTGCCGGTAGCTGTAGCGGCTAAAACAGGCACTGCCCAAATTCCTGAAGCGGGGCACTACAATACATGGGTTGCCACTTTCGCCCCCTACGAGAATCCGCAAATAGTTTTAGTGGTTACCATAGAAAGCGTGCAGGGTCTGCGCTCCGCCGCTTTGCCAGTAGCGCACGACGTATTAAACTGGTACTTTTCTAAAAAATAAGTAACCGGCAACTGGTAATTTTGTGCAAAAAAAGAGCGCCGTGTTCGTTCAGTTGGCGTCCGGGATTCCGGGGCTTTTGAACGAAACGGCGCTGGAGCACGAAGCTCCTTGAATAATAACTGACAGGCAGCTGGCAGGCAACCTATACCACGGGTTATTGTCAAGTTGGGTCCTGTGGCACGCCGGCGTTATTTTCGCCGATAGCCTACTTACAACTCCCTGTCAGTTTTTGGATTGGAAAAGTGCGCCATTGACGATTTCTCTTTCTTGCTGTGCGCGACAGGGGGAAAGAAATCGTCGTTGGCTTGTTTCAATCATCTGCCTTCTGGTCTGCACCCCAGGGGACCATACAGATGCCTGCTTTATGTCCTGCAGGTCGGACTTTTCTTCAATAATTAATCTTAGCATGTTCCAAAACCCTTGTCAAGGGGGTTTACTGGTTTTAGCAAGTTTGGTATTATAAATAAATTAACATCAAAAGTATGCCTACAATAGAAGAACTTAGAAAAACACGATTAGAAAAATTAAAAAAGCTTGAACATAGCGGGCTTTTGGCTTATCCGGCTCAGACAAAAAGAACCCATACAATAGCCGAGGCAATAGATGGTTTTTCAAAATTATCTAAAGCGAAAAAAACAATTATTTTAGCCGGAAGAATAATGGCTCAAAGAGAACACGGCGGAGCTACTTTTTTAGATATCAATGATGGCTCGGGAAAAATCCAGGCGATTATAAAACAGGATAAAATAGGGGAGAAAGGATATAAATTTTTCCTGGATGTTTTTGATATAGCTGATTTTGTGGAAATAAAAGGCACGCTTTTTACAACGCAGAAAGGCGAAAAAACAATTGAGGCAGAGGACTATAAAATGCTGGCAAAAGCATTATTGCCCTTGCCAGAAAAATGGCATGGCTTGCAGGATATTGAGGAAAAATTACGCAAAAGATATTTAGATATTATTTTCAATCCGGAAGTCAAAGAAATGGTTGAAAAGAAAGCCATATTTTGGAACTCAATGAGAGAGTTTTTAGTAAAAAAAGGCTTTTTAGAAGTGGAAACCCCAGTTTTAGAGACTACCCCCGGCGGAGCTGATGCGAGACCCTTTACAACTCACCATAATGCCTTGGATATGGATGTTTATTTGCGCATTTCAATGGGCGAATTATGGCAGAAAAGATTAATGGTTGCCGGATTTGAAAAGACCTTTGAAATAGGCAGGCAATTCAGAAACGAAGGAATGGATTCAGAACATTTGCAGGATTACACTCAAATGGAATTTTACTGGGCATACGCTGATTACGAACAGGGAATGAAATTAGTTGAAGAAATGTATAAATACGTTGCCAAAAAAACATTCGGGACTTTGAAATTTAAAATAAAAAGTTTTGATGTGGACTTGGGAAAAAAATGGGAAAAATACGATTATTGCTCAACAATAAGCAAATATACAAAAGTAAATGTTTTAGAGGCGAGTTTGCAGGAAATAGAGCAGGCATTAATAAAGCTTGGCATTGATTATGATAAAAAAGGCTTTAATAGAACAAGAGCAATTGATAATTTGTGGAAATTTTGCCGCAAAAATATTTCAGGACCCGGATTTTTAATAAACACGCCGATTGATGTATCTCCGTTAGCCAAAAGAAACGAAAAAAACCCGGCTATGGCGCAAAGATTCCAAATGATTTTAGCCGGCTCTGAAATCGGCAACGGATATTCAGAGTTAAATAACCCAATCGACCAGGCAGAAAGATTTGCCGAACAACAAAAACTTCGCGACAAAGGCGACGAAGAAGCGCAAATGTATGACCATGACTTTGTTGAGGCACTAGAACACGGAATGCCGCCAACCTGCGGCTTCGGTGTTTCGGAACGCTTATTCAGTTTTTTAATGGACAAACCCAGCCGCGAATGCCAAATATTCCCTTTGATGAAACTAAAACAATAAATTATGATAAATTATGGAAGGGGAACCGAAAAATAGAGAAGAATATCAAGAAAGGAAAACGGGAATTTCGGAAGTGGTTGGAGAAGATCAGGAAACTGAGGAACGTTTTCTCGTATTTTACGAGAAAATTTTTGAGGACCAGAAGCTTGATGAATATGAAAAGCCAAAGACGAAAGAGGAAGCGGAGGTTGTTGAAGGAATTTTAGAAAAAATGCCAGAATTCGTTAAAAGATATGATGGTAAACCCGTACCGCTTAAATTAAAACATGTGCATTTTTTTGATGCGGAAAAAATACCATTTGAAACCGGAGACAATATCATTACAAATGGTTTTTATCATCCTCATACCCAGTCTATTGGAATTGTAGATCAAAAAAGCATTTTGGTTAATGCCAGATCTGTTGTGCACGAAGCACTGCATTTTAATTCATTTCTTTCCGTTCAGTCAGAAAGCGGGAAGCCAGGAATTAGAAGGTCTGGCTTTAAAATCAAAACTTTTGAGAAAGAAATATATTTTTATGACATAAATGAAGCTGTAATTGAAGAACTGGCCAGCAGATTTCATAAAGAATATTTTCCCTCAATCGCTCATTTGTCAGGGGCAAAATTTGATTCAAATTTACCGCCGAGCGCCAGAGAATTTGTTTTTGCATATCCCGAAAAGAGGACTACGAAAAAAAATCAGACGAAGAATTTGAAGAAGGGCTGGGGGAAGAAATAAAAATTAAATTAAAAAAGTTGAAAGAAGAAGTTTTTAATCTTTTTGCAAAAGCCGTTATGTCTGGAAGATTATTGCCCGTGGCCAGGGAAATCGAGAAAACTTATGGTGAGGGGTCGTTTATTAGTATAGGTGAACAGACAAAAGAAAAAAAATAATAAATTATAAACAATATGTTGGATATAAATTTTATTAGGCAAAATCCTGAGAAGGTTAAAGAAGCTTGTAAAAATAAAAATGCCAACGTTGATGTGGACAGAGTTTTAGAATTGGACAAGAAAAAAAGAGAATTAATGACAGAGTTGGAAACATTGAGAGCAGAGCAGAATAAAATCAGCCGAGGCGGAAAGGAAAATAATGTTTTGATAACTCAGGCAAAAGAAATTAAAGAAAAAATAAAATCAATGGAGCCGGAATTAGAAGAAATTGAGGCAGAATTGAAAGGTTTGCTTTTGCAATTGCCCAATATTCCATTTGACGATGTACCAGTCGGAAAAGATGATTCCGGAAATGTTGTTTTAAGAAAATGTGGGAAGATTCCCAGGTTTAATTTTCCAGTCAAGGATTACATGAAAATTGCCACGGACCTTGATTTAATTGATATAGAGCGGGCGTCGAAAATATCTGGAACGAGATTTAGTTTTATAAAAAACCAATTAGTCATACTGCACCTTTCTTTAATGCGTTACGGTTTTGACGTTTTAATAAAAGAAGGATTTACACCTTTGCTCCCGCCAAAAATGATAACCGCAAAGATGGCAATGGGTATGGGTTATTTAGAACAAACTGACGATAGTGAAGCTTATTTTTTGCCCAAGGATAATTTATATTTAATAGGCACCTCAGAACAGTCAATGGGAACTATGCATTCGGACGAGGTTTTAGATGAAAAAGAGTTGTCAAAAAGATATGTTGGATTTACAACTTGTTTCAGGCGAGAAGCCGGCTCTTATGGAAAAGATACCGGCGGAATTTTAAGAGTTCACGAATTTGATAAATTAGAGATGTTTTGCTTGACCAAACCCGAAGATTCTAAAAAAATGCACGATTATTTATTGTATATAGAGGAGAAGTTAATGAAGTCGCTTGGGTTGCCTTATCAGGTTTTAAACATTTGCACCGGAGACTTAGGATTGCCGGCAGCTAAAAAATATGACATTGAAACCTGGCTGCCGTCGGAAAATAGATACAGGGAAACGCATTCAACATCAAACTGCACAGATTTTCAAACACGAAGACTGAATATTCGTTATAGAGATAAATCCGGCAAAATAAATTTTGTTCATGCGATAAACGGAACAGCTTTTTCTATGCGCCCTCTAATAATGATTATTGAGAATTACCAGCAAAAAGACGGAAGCATAAAGCTGCCGAAAGTTTTGCAAAAATACTGCGGCTTCAAAGTTATAAAATAAGCCAAGAGAGGCCCGACCTCCCCGAAAGCTTTAAGTTTTTAAGGAGGTCGGGCCTCTACGAGCTTTTTAAAATTGGAAATCACAATCAATGGCATTAAAACAGATTATAAAACATTTGGGGAAGGAACTCCTTTTCTTGTTTTACACGGCTGGGGGTCTAACTCTGAAAGATGGGAAAATGTGGCGCAACTAATTTCCCAAAAAGGATTTAAAGTTATAGTTCCCAATTTGCCGGGGTTTGGCAGATCGGACTTTCTTTCTGTGCCGTGGAATACCAATAAATACATTGATTGGGTTGAGCAGTTTATAAAACAAATGAACCTTGGCGACTTTTATCTGTTGGGTCATTCTTTCGGCGGCGCTTTGGCGTCTAAATTAGCGGTAAAACACGCCCAGGAAATCAAAAAATTATTTTTAGTGTCGGCTGCCTGTGTAAGAAAAAAAACAACTAAAAAAGATTTTTTCACAAAAGTATCAAAAATCATAAAGCTTTTTTATTTTCTGCCCTGCTATAGTTATTTTAGAAAAGCTGTTTACAAATTTATTATTCGCAAAAGCGATTATCTATATGTTGAGGGCGTGATGAAAGAAACTTACTTAAATATAATTTCTGAAGACCTTTCTTTTCACTTGCCATTTATTAAGGTGCCAACAGTAATTATTTGGGGCGGCAAAGACGAGTTTACGCCAATAGAAGACGCTTATTTTATATCAAAACAGATTAAAAATTCAAAGCTCGTAATTATACCGGGGGCCGGGCACGACTTGAACAGAAAACAACCGGAAGCGCTTGCAGAGGAAATTATAAATAATTTGTAAAATGTTTCTTTTATTAAACACATTTTGGTTTATAAGAACTTCAAAATATATCCTTTTTTGGGTCTATCTTTGGCAGCTGAAAGAATATCACATCGGTCGTTTTTTAGACCACTTCAATACGCACAAAGGCAAAAAGTTGATTTTTGACCCTCTATTATTCGTTAAAATAATTTTAGCTGCTCTCTTTATTCTTAGGAGTGAATTATTCGCTCTCCTTTTTTCTATTTTATTTTTGATTTATTTTGCAGAATCTTTGGCGTTTATAGTTTCAATTGCTTTAAAAAAGACAAAGAAACCCGTGAGGACTGCAAAGACTGTGCTTTTAACATTATTATTGTTTGCCTTGTTGGTTTTATTTGCATTCTGGGTTAATAACCCTCTTTATATCTTGCTTTTTGATATTTTAACTCCGTTAATTGTTTCTTTGGTTGTGCTTTCATTCCAGCCTTTAGCAGTTTTAATTAGAAACAACACGTTAAACAAGGCCGCAGAAAAGATTAAAAATATCAAATCGGCAGGTAATCTTAAGGTGATTGCCATCACGGGTTCTTATGGTAAAACCTCAACTAAAGAATTTTTATCAACGATACTTTCTAAAAAATACAAGGTTTTAAAAACAAAAGAGCACCAGAATTCTGAAATTGGCGTTGCAAAGTGCATTTTAGATGATTTAAAACCAAGCCATCAAATTTTTATTGCTGAAGTCGGCGCGTATAATAAAGGCAAAGTAAAAGAGGTTTGCAACATATTAAAACCTGAAATCGGCGTTGTTACGGGAGTTAACGAGCAGCATCTCGCCCTCTTTGGCTCTTTAGATAATCTGCTTTCCGCTGAAGGCGGCAGGGAATTAGCAAAAATGTTACCCAAAGACGGTGTTTTAGTTTTAAACGGCGATAATAAATATTGCCTGGATTTGTATAAAAAAACAGGACCCGAAGGGTACCCCGAAAAAAAGGTTTACAGCACGACTGGAAAAAAAGTAAACTCGGATATTTGGACAGACCAATTGTCGGTGCACGAGGATTTTATTTCCTTTTTGGCTGTCGACAAAAGCAAAAAAATTGTTCATTTCAGAGTAAACGTTTTGGGTGGGCAGAACATCCAGAACATTTTGGCTGCCATCCTTGTTGCAAAAGAACTTGACATGAACCTTGAAGAAATCGCAGAAGCCTGCAAGAACATAAAACAAGAGCAAGCAGGCATGACCCTGAAAAAAGGCAAACACGGTATTAATATTATTGATTCTTCGTATTCCTCTAATCCAGACGGGGTTTATGCAGACATAGATTATCTTAACGTATTTTTACAAAAGAAAGTTATTGTAATGCCGTCTTTAATTGAGCTCGGAGAAAAATCTAAAGAAGTTCACGAAAAAATAGGCAGAAAAATCGCAGAAATTTGCGACTTGGCAATAATTACCAGCAGAGACAGATTTAAAGATATAAAAAATGGCTTTTTGGGTGAAGGGGGCGACGCCAAAAACATTTTATTGTGCGACAACCCGCAGGACATTTATTCAATAATCACGCTTTTTTGTAAAAAAGGCGATGTTGTGTTGTTAGAAGGCAGGGTCCCCGCTCGATTAATAAGTTTGTTATGAGTTATTTTAAACCTATTTCTATTTCTTTATCTCCGAATATTGAGCCAGATGATATAAAACTGGCTTTGAATTTAATTATTAGGCCGTGGCTTTGGAAAAAGGGGAAAGCGATAAGAGATATAGAGGAACAATTCAAAAAATATTTGGGCGTAAAATACGCAGTATCTTTTAATAGCGGGAGAAGTTCTTTTTTTGCTATATTAAAAGCATTGGAATTAAAAAAACAAAGCTCAGTGCTTTTGCAGGCATTTACGTGTTCAGCCGCCATAAATCCTATTTTGTGGCTTGATTTAAAGCCCATCTATGTAGATTGCGATACAGACTCTTTTAACGTGGATATAAGCGATTTAAAGGCCAAAATTAGCCCCGAAACAAGGGTTTTGATGGTTCAGCACACATTTGGAATGCCTTCTAATATGGACGAGATTATAACTATTGTGCGGGACCCAAAGGGTACCCCCGGGCTAATCTTAATTGAGGATTGCGCGCATGCTTTGGGAGCTGAGTTTAACGGTCAAAAAGTCGGCACATTCGGAAAAGCCGCTTTTTTTAGTTTTTCCCGGGATAAAGTTATTTCGTCTGTTTACGGGGGTATGGCAGTTACAAATGATGAGATTTTAGGCAAAAAGCTTGAAGAGTTGCAAAAAGAATTTAAGCAGCCGTCATTTTTCTGGGTTTTTCAGCAGTTATTGCATCCAATACTTCTAAACTATATAATCTTGCCGGTTTATAATTTTGGGGATTTAGGCAAGCTCTTTTTGGTTTTATCGCAATGGCTGCATATATTATCTAAGGCAGTACATTGGAAGGAAAAAAGGGGACAACGGCCCGGTTATTTTCCCAAAGCCCTGCCTAACGCGTTAGCAGTTATAGCCTTAAATCAATTTAATAAATTAGATAAATTCCATGAGCATAGAAGAAAGCTCAGTAGGTTTTATTACGAAAACTTGAAAGGAACAGAATTCCAAGTTTCAGATAATCTGTTATCAGAAAACTTGTCAGCTAAAAAAATAAAGCATAGTTTTCTACGCTTTACAATAAAACATCCAAAAGCTCACGAGATAATTTATGAAGCGTGGAGCAAGCAGAATATTTTAATCGGCGATTGGTACACATCAGTTATAGCTCCTTCTGATACAAAATTAGAGAAGATGCATTATAGTTTGGGGATGTGCCCCAAAGCAGAAGAATTAGCTGAAACTACTCTAAACCTGCCGACGCACATAAATATATCTCAAAAAGATGCGGAAAGAATTGTAGCTTTTTTAAAAACCTTTATTTTAACTAAATAAATGGAATTAAGAGAAATACAAAACAAAGAAGAGTGGGAGAGTTTCTTTCAAACCTGTGCAGAAAAAACCTTTCTGCAATCTTGGAACTGGGGCGAGTTCAATAAATTAATGGGTGATAAGCTCTGGAGGTTCGGAGTTTTCAGCAGTAAAAGATTAATTGCAGCTGCCTTAGTTTTAAAAATCAGCGCCAGGCGCGGGACTTTTTTATTTATTCCGCATGGCCCGGTTGTCGTTGAAGGACTAGAACCCAGAGATAAAAAAGAAATTTTGGAATTAATTTTAACTGAACTAAGTGATATTGCTAAAGAAGAAAAAGCAAGTTTTATAAGAGTGTCTCCAATTTTTTTAAAAGGACCCGCAAACGGGTACCCCGAAAATGAAAATATCTTTTTAGATTTAGATTTTAGGCTATCTCCCATTCATATGCATCCTGAGGTTACATGGGAGCTTGATATCACGCCGCCAGAAGACGATTTGCTGGCAGGTATGCGCAAAACAACAAGGTATTTAATCCGTCAGGCAGAGAAGAACCCGGATATTCAGATTATAAAGAGCAACAATATTGAGGACCTTAAGCTTTTTTTGCCAGTTTATCTGAAAACTGCAAAAAGGCATCATTTTGTAGCATTTTCCGAAAAATATTTAGAAAATGAATTTAAGTCTTTTGTTAAAGATAAAGAAATTATGTTGTTTTTAGGAAAGTACAAAAACGAGGTTGTTTCTGCTGCCATTTTCGTGTTTTGGCAGGATATCTGCTTTTATCATCACTCGGGCTCTCTTTCAAAATACAATAAAATACCTATTTCTTATTTGCTGCAATGTGAAGCGATAAAAGAAGCAAAAAACAGGGGATGCAAATTATATAACTTCTGGGGCATAGCTCCTGACATAAAAAACGAATTGGAGGCCCAAAAATCTAAACATCCCTGGGCTGGCTTATCGTTATTTAAAATGGGTTTTGGCGGCTCTATAAAAGAATACGTGAAAACGCAAGATTATGTAATTTCTACAAAATATTGGTTAAATTATATAATAGAGAAAATAAGAAAGCATAAAAGGAATTTGTAAACACTCTATGTCTTACAGGCGAAAACACGTAAAAACCAAGATTCACAGAATAAAGCCCAGGAAGTCAATTTTAAAAAAACCTTTTTTTTGGATTGGATTTTTGCTGTTGAGCACAGTCTTAGCTGCCTGCTATTTGTTATTCTTTTATCCTAAGTTTCAAGTTAATGACGTTGTAATTTCCGGCAACCAAAAAGTACAAACAGATGCTCTTAAAAGCTTGATTTTAAATAACATTAATAAAAAAATTTCTAAAAGCATCTTTTTGGTTGATGCTGCAAAATTAAGCGAGGAGGTTTTAGACAGATTCCCAGTTATAGGAAATATAAAAATAAATAAAAAATTACCGCAGACCCTGAATATAGAAATAAAAGAAAGAGCTCCTATTGCTGTTTTTTGCCCTTCTTTCACCGAGACAGTGGAAGAAAACCAGGGAAAATGTTTTTTGATAGATGAGAGCGGCGTTGTTTTTGAACCTTTATATGCAGCGCCGCAAAATATGGTTATTGTGCGACAATTGATGGATAAAAACAAAGTTTTGAGCGGCCAGAAAGTTGTTGAGCAGAATATAATGAAGGCAGTTTCAATGATTGAAAAAAACTTAAAGGACAATTTTAAAATAGATATAAAAGAAGCTTTTATTACCAGCCCTTTGCAGTTGAATGTCAGGACGAATGAAAATTGGCAGGCATATTTTAATTTAGACCAAAACTCGGATATTAATTTGCAAATTACGAAAATGGACCTGTTATTAAAAGGGGAAATAGCGCCCGAAGCAAGAAAAAATTTGCATTACATAGATTTAAGATTTAAAGACAGAGCGTACTATAAGTAAGCGCTGTGCCGCCGCGAAATGGCGGTTTTTTTTGACAAAACGAAAAGTTTAATGTATATTAATGTTATGAATTATTCGTTAGATTATATAAAAATAGACAAAGATTTTCCGCAGAAATTCTTACAAAGCAGGTTTTTATTGTACTGCGCTATTTGTTTATTACTGCTAAAAGTTTTTACGGTTGCTGTTTACATTAATTTTCCGTCAAATATATTTTTTGCCGATATAACAAAATCAGCCCTAGTGTCTTTTGTAAACCAAGCGAGACAATCTTCGGGCTTGCAGCCATTAGTTGAAAACCAAAAATTAGACCATGCAGCCCAATTAAAAGCAGAGGATATGGTTCAAAAACAATATTTTTCTCATACTAGCCCTCAAGGTGTTTCGCCCTGGTATTGGTTTTTGAACATAGGATATAATTATAAATACGCCGGGGAAAACCTGGCAATTGGCTTTTTTGACTCTAAAGAGGTCTACGACGCCTGGTTAAATTCTCCTTCGCATAAAGCAAATCTGTTAAACTCAAACTATAAAGAAGTCGGAACTGCTGTTTTAGACGGATTCGGTTCCAATAACACCGTTGTTGTTGTCCAGTTTTTTGGCAGCCAACAGCCGGTAAACCCGGCTATAAATAAGACGCCGGAGGCGTCTGCCAATTCTCAAGCGAATCAAGTGCTATCACAATCAATAGAATCGCCCGTAATGATAGAAGAACAGCTGGGTAATGGCGCAAATAATTTTTATTCCAGATTTTTGAATTTTACGCTGTATAATTATGGTCCTGCCCTGCAGGATATTATATTCGGGTTTTTACTGCTCGTAATGGGCGCCTTGCTGTTTGCAATATTGTTTGACTCCGCTGTTATAAATAAAAAACAATTTGTTTTCAGAGCATTGCTCATAGTTGTAATGTTGTCTTTTGGCGCGCTGTTAAATAAAGAGGCGATAATTCTGAGTATTCCTCATCAAGTAATAATTTAGATATGAACAAAAAAGAACTGGTAAAAACAATAAAAATTATCGGCTTAATCTATTTGGCCAGTTTTTTGATTATAAACTGGAATGATGTTTCTTGGATTTTTAATTACAAAGAGATGTCGGGATTAATAGATGACTTTTTTAATCCATATCCGGGTATAGACGCCGCTTCAATAGAAGCTTATTTTTATCCTAACCACAGCCAGGGCTCGGACGTTGCGCAAAATGCCCAAACCATAAAAGATGTTAAAACGACTTATACAGACAAGCAAAATACATTGGAGATACCTAAAATATCTATTTCGGTTCCCATAGTTTTTTCACAGAACGCAGATAAAACGTCTTTAATGAAAGATCTGGATAAAGGAGTTGTTTATTATCCAGGGTCTGTGCTTCCGGGCCAGCCGGGCGCAAGCGTAATTTTAGGGCACTCAGCTCCGCCGGGCTGGCCAAAAATAAAATACGATTGGGTTTTCAGCAATCTGGATGATTTAAACGTCGGCGATATAATCATGATAGATTTAAACAACAAACAATACACTTATACCATAAAACAAAAAACAATTATCAATAAGGGGGATGATATTCCTGCATATAATTCTGCTAATAATGTTTTAACTCTAATCACCTGTTATCCGCCAGGTAAAGACTATCAAAGAATTGTCGTTCAGGCAGAATTGAACAATAATTAAAAACCGTGCAACACTTGACTTTTTTTATAATTATAATAACTTGGAACATAGCAGTTATTTAAACAATAATTATGAAAAACAATAATTTTAGCATTATCCTCAGAATAGGCCTTTTGGTTTTGGCTGTTTCTGTTTTATTTTCTGTAGAAACTGCTTCAGCCAGTATAGGTAATTGGTATAAAGACCCTTTTGGAATTCGCGAATTTGTCAACAGCAAGGCGCTGCAATACGGATTTACTCCTGTTCCTGTAACAGGTCAGGCGGGCGCTTTAAATTTTGACAGCGTAACGGCTAAAAAAATCTGCCAATTAGCGGGCTATGATGATGCAGCTACAATGGATTGCGTCAGTACTTATGATAACGCTAGATGCGGCTGGTATTCCTGCCAAGATAATGTATTAGCTAAGTGGAATCCTGCCAGAAATAATTTTGATATTGGAAACGCCTGTTCAGCGGGAAATACGTGGATTTCTTCGCTTGTCTGTAAGAATAATCCTCCCGCTTGCACTTCACACGTCTCTAAGAATTGCGTAGGCAATTCTGTTTATTGGTTTAATTCCTGCAATAATCAAGAAGATTTATTTCAAGCCTGTACTTCAAATCAAATCTGTCAAAACGCTCAGTGCGTAAACGTCACTTGTTCAACCAACGCTAATTGCGGAAGCAATGGATATGTAGGAAGTCCTTTCTGTCAGGGAAATAATGTCTACAAAAACTACAAAACATATACCTGTAATAATCCTGGCACAGCCAATTCAAGCTGCAGCCAATCAATAGTACCTCAATTAATTACTAACTGTACCTCAAACCAGACCTGCTCTAATGGACAGTGTGTAAATGTTAATATCGCTTGTTTAACAAATGCTCAGTGTGGTACTAATGGGTACATAGGCAGCCCATTTTGCCAGAATGGAGATGTTTACAAGTACTACAGAACCTATACCTGCAACAATCCAGGTACTGCTAACTCCTCATGTTCTCAATCAGACACAGCTCAATTACAAACAAACTGTACCTCAAACCAGACCTGCTCTAATGGACAGTGTCAGAATGTCAATATTGTTTGTTCAACCAACGCTAATTGCG
>CAYIVF010000007.1:0-10420 GCA_964366875.1 uncultured Candidatus Saccharibacteria bacterium | reverse complement strand
GAACCAATGGATATGTGGGTTCACCCTTCTGCCAAGGCAACAATGTCTACCAAAACTATATTACCCATACATGCAACAACGCAGGTACAGCTAATTCATATTGCTCAAACTCAACAAACGCTCAGTTAAAGAATAACTGCACAGGTAATCAGACATGTACTGATGGTTCATGCACTAACCAGAACATCGCCTGCAGTTCCACCTCTCAATGCGGAACCAATGGATATGTGGGTTCACCCTTCTGCCAAGGCAACAATGTCTACCAAAATTACACTACCCACACCTGCAATAACCCAGGCACAGCTAACTCGGCTTGCTCTAACTCAACTGCCCCTCAGTTAAAAACAAACTGCACAGGCAATCAAACATGTACCAACGGCAGCTGCACAGACCAAAATAATTTAGTTGTTTCTTGCTATGCTACTCCAAATCCAGCAAATACAAACCAGTCAGTCAGTTTTATTGCAACAGTCACAGGAGGCACAGGCAGTTATACATATTCATGGTCTGGCGTCTGCACAGGCAGTTCACAGGTTTGCAATAAATCTTTTTCACAATCAGGCGCACAAACAGCAACAATTAACGTTGCTTCGGGTTCTCAAACCAACAGCTCGATTTGTTCTGTAAATATTAACCAAAATTGCACCAACTATTCATATCGGCAATGTTCTGGAAATAATTTGTATTGGTACGATTCTTGCGGCAACCAGCAAGATTTAATACAATACTGCCCAAATGGATGTCAAAACAACTCTTGTATACAGCAAAACATTAGTGTGCAGACAAATTCTGCCACAAATGTATATAGCAATCAGGCAACCTTAAATGGTTATTTATCTAACTATAACAACTACAATAACTCTGCTTATGTTTGGTTTCAGTGGGGTACAAGCACTTCATATGGTTACGAAACTCAGCACCAAGCAATGAGCTACAACGGCTCTTTTAGCCAGAACATTACAAATGTGTATTCTGGCACTACATATCATTTTAGGGCAGTTGCCCAACCTTATAACGGAAATACAGTTTACGGCCAAGACATTGCATTTACGGTTGGGGGATCTAGCGGAATGTTGACAATCAATAAAACAGTTAGAAATATGACTTCTTCAAATTCAAGCTGGTCTAATTCAATTTATGCCAGCCCTTCTGACATGTTGATGTTTATGATTACTATTCAAGCGACAGGTTTTCAAAACGTAAATAATGTATTTGTAAGAGATGCATTTCCAATCAATCTTATTTATAAGAATCAGTTAGTGGTTTCGGGTTCTAGCAATTACTCAGGAGACATTACATCTGGAATCAGCATAGGAACAATATCAGCCGGGCAGACAGTAACAATTACTTATCAGGTCCAAATTGCTTCTTTGCAGAATTTCAGCTATGGCACAACAGTTTTAAATAACAGCGTCTCTGTCACAAGTTCTAATTCTAGCTCTAATCCTACAAGCAATGCTTCAATATCAGTCACAAGATCAGCGGTTTATGGCGCTACCACTGTTTCCACTGGATTAACAAATAATTTCTTGTTAGATTCGTTTATTCTGCCCTTAATCATTGCTTTAATCGGCGTTTTGATGTTTAAAGCAGGGATGTTTGTCGGAGTAGAGAGGTGGATGGACAATCGCAAAAAAAACCACAGAAACTATAGGGCACAGAAAGATCTTAAAGCAAGAATTACCCGGATTAAGCAAGCCGAGGAAAATTAATTAAAATATTGGACGCAAGAAGCCGTTGAAATAACGGCTTTTTGCTTGTCTTGTTGACAGGGTTTTTGTTATATATTATTATGCAATTAGTTCACTCAAACTGACAGGGAGTGTGGCTACCTTCTCCGAGATGGGTTGCTTGGTGGGTTGCTTGGACGGAGTGGTGCGCCACACTTAGCGCGGCGAGGCCGACCAGCCTCTGCTAGCAAAAACGCGAAGACTTCCAGCCGCAGACAAGCGGAAGTTCCCTGTCAGTTTTCATACAAGGCGATTTAGTTTTCAGAAAGTTAGGGGTTCCCGGTGACCTCCATACCCCTTCCCAACCTGAAGCTAAATCGCCTCTTTTTTTACATAAAAATCTTATTTTCTTCCTTCAAAGGCAGATTCTAATGTTTCCTCGTCGGCGTATTCTAACTCGCCGCCGACAGGAATTCCTTTTGCTAGATGAGTAATCTTGAAAACGGGCGAGGGCACTGCCTCTTTTATTGATGACTCAACTAAAACAGAGGCTGCTTTGCCTTCTGGCGTGGGATTCAGAGCAACTATAATCTCTGAAAAGTTGTTTTCCTTGAGCCTTAATTTTAGCTCCTCTATTCTTAAATTATTTATATCTAAGATAAAATAAAGGCCGTTGTATTTTTTAGTGTTTTCAATTGATAATAAATCGCTTTCTTTTTCTACGATGCAAAGTAGTCCTTTATTTCTTGCGGGATTTTGGCAGATAGGGCACAGATTTTGTTCTCCCTCAAAAGGATTAAAACAAAATTGGCATAATTTTATTTTATCTTTTAATTCTAAAATTGCGTTTATCAATTCGTCTGTATTTTCCTTAGATAATTTCATCAAATAATAAACAAATCTGCGCGCAGTTCTTGGCCCGACCGTGGGAAACTTTTTAAAAATACTAATTAGTTTATCAATTGAGTTCATTTTAGCTGCTTTCAACTGAAGACTCTGAATATTCTCCTTTGTCTAAGTTCCTAAAGCTTACCCTTTGTTCGTCAAAATAGGTCTCTACGGTGCCCAAAGGTCCGTTTCTGTGCTTGGCAATTATTATATCTGCCATATTCTTTCTTAAGCTGTTTTCGTTATACCTGTCTTCTCTGTAAATAAACAGAACAACATCAGCGTCCTGCTCAATAGCTCCCGATTCTCGCAAGTCAGCTAACCTCGGAATCTGCGGCACTCTTTGCTCAACAGCGCGAGACAGCTGAGAAACGGCTATAACTGGCACATTTAATTCTTTTGCCAGAGTTTTTAAGGCTCTGGAGTTTTCTGTTGTCTGCTGGACAGATGATTGAAACCTGTTTAACGGCTCCATTAACTGCAGATAATCAACGATAATCAATCCAAGCCCCTTGTTTGCCTGCAATCTTCTTGCCATAGCTCTCATTTGCAAAACGTTAACAGAACCTGCGTCATCAATATATATTGGGGCTTCCGATAAGGTTCCTAAAGCGTGCTGGATTCTTGAATAATCGTTGTCTCCGCCTTGTTCCTGAAGTCTTCCTGTTCTTAAATTCCATAAGTTGATATTGGCCTGGCTGGCAATTAATCTGTCAGCTATTTGGTCTTTAGACATTTCTAAGCTGAAAAGCCCGACTGGTTTGTTTTCAAATATGGCTACGTGTCTGGCAATATCTAATGCTAAAGAAGATTTTCCCATTGATGGCCTGGCTGCTAAAACAATCAAATCTGATTTTTGCAAACCAGCCAGTTTGTTGTCTAAATCCTTAAAACCAGTTGACAGCCCGCGCAGTTTGCCTTGGTGTTTTGATAATTCATCTATTCTTTCAAATGTGTCAGATAAAATATCTTTTATTGGTATAAAGGTTTGAGTAAGTGCCCTTTGTCCAATGCTAAAAACAGTTTTTTCTGCTTTGTCTAACAGGACATCAACATCCTCTGCTTCGTCAAAAGCTGAAAGTCCGATTTCATGGGAAGCGGAAATCAAATCCCTTAGTATTTTTTTTTGACGCACTATTTTAGCGTAGTTTGAAACATGGGTAGCCGTAGGCACGGTGTTTATCAGAGAGGTTAAATAAGCAGAACCGCCTATATCTTCAAGCTTGTTTCTTTCTTTTAATCTGGCCGACACAGAGAGAATATCAATAGGGTCTGACCTTTCGTAAAGTTCAGCCATGGCTTGGTAAATATCTTGGTGTATGCCTTTGTAAAAGTCTTCCGACTTTATAAAATCAACAACTTTTACAATTGCATCCTTGTCCAACATCAAACATCCCAGCAGACATTGTTCTGCCTCTGTATTTTGCGGAGGAAGTTTATCGGGTAATTCGTTAACCATAATAATATATTATACATCTTGTATGCCAAAAGCAAGTTATTTTTTAACAACTGGGCCGGATTTTGTGTCTTCTACGGTAAATCCTTGTTTTTCTATCTCCATGCGAACCTCGTCTGCTTTCTGCCATTTCTGTTCTTTTCTAAATCTCTCTCTTTTTTTAGCAAGTTTTTTTATTGCTGCGGGAATAGTTGTTTTTATTTTTTTTAGATTAATAATGCCAAAAATATTGTTGAGCTCTTCAAAGAATTTGTATATTTTGACTGCTTCTTTTTTTGAAGGACTCATCTTATTTATTGTTTTTATAAAACCAAACAACACTGCCAGGGCTTTCGGTGTATTAAAATCATCATCTAATTGTTTATAAAAATCCTCTTCAGCTTTTTTGGTTATTTTTTTAATTTGCCTGTCTGCTGATTTCGTTTTTTTAATTTTTTTTAATTTGCCTAAAAACTCTTCAATTTTTTCTACAGCTGTTTTTACCTCTATCATCGCTGATTCAGAATAATCTATCGGTGAGCGCCATAAATTTTTAATTACAAAAAATCGCAGATAGTTCGCAGGATACCTTCTTAAAAAATCATTTATGATAATGAAGTTGCCCAAAGATTTAGACATCTTTTGCCCGTTAATTGTTAGAAATCCAACGTGCATCCAATATTTTGCCATGGGGGATTTGCCTGAAATTGCTTCCATCTGGCTTATTTCAGCTTCGTGGTGGGGAAATATCAGGTCTCTTGCCGCTCCATGTATGTCATATTGGGGCCCAAAAAACTTTTCTGTAATGGCAGTGTCTTCTATATGCCAACCAGGCCTGCCCCTGCCAAAAGGAGATGGCCAGCTGGGTTCGGCTTCTTCAGAAAGTTTCCATAAGCAAAAATCCCCCCTATTTTTTTTGTTTTTACTGTAGTCAATTCTGGAAACGGAATCTTCTGCTTGCAATACTGTCCTGCCTGACAGCTTTCCATATTTTTTAAACCTTGAAATGTCGTAATAAATGCCGTCACCCTCTATTTTATAGGCATAGCCTTTAGTCTGCAGTCTTTTTATTTGGCTGATTATTTCTTTAATATAGTTAGTTGCCTTGGCATACTTTGTAACGCTGTTTATGCCTAAATTTTTCATATCCTTTAAATACTCCTTTTCAAAAGCTTTGGCTAAATCTTTCGGCGAGACTTGTTTTTCCCTGGCCCGAGCTATTATTTTATCGTCTAAATCAGTAATGTTTTGCAAATAAAAAACATTAAAGCCCATTTTTTTCAGATATTTAACAAAGACGTCAAAAACAATATAATTTCTGGCGTGGCCTAAATGAGAGTAATCATAAACAGTGGGTCCGCAGGCAAAAAGATTGATTCTGTTGCCTTTAATGGGTTTTAACGTTTCTTTTTTGCCAGATAAAGTATTATATATGCGCAATGTCATATTTTTTAACTATTTGGGTACTTTTAATTCCGCTATCCTTGTGAAAATGCTTAAAAAAGAGAACGGTATAGTGAGCCAAAGACCATAAATAAATAATTGCGAGGGCGCGTGAGGCCAAACGATTAAAATTATAACAAATACAACTGATAATAAAACCATTTTTGTTTTTCCAAATATGTTTGATTCAAGATATATCTCCTTTGATTTATAATATATCGAAGCTAAAGCATTAGCTATTTCTACTAAAATCAATACTAAAAGCAGCCATTTTTGAAATTTAAACAAACTATAAACCGCAATAGGAAAAATCAGAATCCTATCAGCTGTAGAATCTAACATAGCGCCGAATTCAGTTACTTTATTTAAACCTCTGGCAACAGAACCATCAAAAAGATCAGTTAAAACCCCTACGCAAAAAAGAGAAATTATCAAAAACTTATTTTCTGTTCCAAAAAAGAATAGCAAAACAAATAACAACACACCTATAACAACCCTTAAATAGCTTATGTGGTTTGGTATTATTTTACGCGGCCAGTACGGCTTGATAAAAAGAAACAAAAATTCGTCCCTATAATGGTCCATTTTTTCCAGGAAAAATTTCAGATCGTCGAAAAACCTTTTCATTAAGATATTATATCAGAAATTTTTATACTTGTTAAGTACAAGTTTTGTTATCCTTGTCGCTCGTGTTCCCCTATGTTATCCTTAAATAATTATGAAAGTTATAGATATTATTTTTGCTTTAGTCTGCGGCAGGGTGGTGGCTTGGATCGCCGCTGATTTTTTAAAGGGATATGGGATTGAAATAACAAGCCTGTACAAATTGCTTCTTTACTATGTTTTACCTTTAGTTTCCTTAATTTGTTTATGGTTGGCTTATTTAATCGGCAAAAAATTGCTGTTTGTATATCAAGCAGCTAAGTTCCTTTTAATCGGCGCCTTTGCCGCGGTGGTGGATATAAAAATATTTCAGCTTTCAACCTGGCTTTTTTCTTTATCTATAATAGTCAGTCCGTTAATACCCAAAGCGATTTCTTTTTTAATAGCAACATTTGCAAAGTACTGGGGAAATAAACATTGGGCATTTGAAAAACACGGTAAAGAGAGTATAAAGAAGGAGGTAATCCAGTTTTTTACCATCACCTTTGTGGGCTTGGCGCTAGATGTAGCTTCATTCTACTATTTTACTAAGGTATTAGGTCCGCAGTTTCAAGCGCCAGTCAAGGTTTGGACGGAATTAAGCATTATACTGGCTGCCCTAAGCGCAGCTTTGTGGAACTTTTTAGGATATAAGTTTATAGTTTTTAAAAAATAGTCCTACAGGACTAATCATATGGCAAATTTAGTTTTATACCGCAAATACAGGCCGCAGAACTTTTCAGAAGTTATCGGCCAAGACCACATAGTGCAGACTTTGACTAATTCCATAAAAGGAGGAAATATCTCTCACGCATATTTGTTTTCAGGTCCTAGAGGGTCTGGAAAAACAACCGTTGCCAGGATTTTTGCTAAAGCAATTAATTGCGAAAAGGACCCCAAGGGTACCCCCGGATTTGAGCCGTGTAATAAATGTTCCTCGTGCCTTGAAATTATGGGAGCAAAATCAATGGATTTAATTGAAATTGACGCCGCTTCCCATAGAGGCATTGATGATGTAAGAGAATTAAGAGAAGGCATTAAGTTCGCTCCGGTAAAATCAAAGTACAAAGTGTTCATAATAGACGAATGCCATCAGTTGTCAAAAGACGCAGCTAATGCTTTGTTAAAAACATTAGAAGAGCCTCCCAGCCACGCGGTATTTTTGCTAGCTACCACAGAGGCTCATAAAATGATTCCAACTATAATATCCAGGTGCCAGAGGTTTGACTTTAGGCGGCTTCAGATTCCCGAGATTATAAAAAAGCTGGAGATTATTTCAAAAAAAGAAAATGTAAAGCTTGACGAGTCAGCTCTTTCTTTAATTGCCTTAAATTCCAGAGGTTCTTTTCGCGATGCAGAATCTTTGCTGGACGAATGCATAAGTTTTTCAGGCAGACCCGCAAGCGGGTACCCCGGCTTGATAAAAACAGCAGATATAAAAGAGCTGCTGGGCATTGTTGAAGTGAGCCAGATAGCTGAGTTTGTAGAGTACCTTGTTTTGAAAAACACCAAAGACGCTATTTTATCTATAAATTCAATGTTAGACAACGGCGTTGATTTGCAGGAATTTACCAAGACACTTGTTTTCTATCTGCGGCAGTCCCTGCTTTTAAAGATAAATCCAAACTTTTTAAACTTGCAAAACTCAGGTTTGTCTTCGCAAGAACTGGATAAAATGAAATCGCAGATAAATAATCTTTCGCAAAAAGACATACAAAATATGTTAGAGCTTTTTATAGATGCAGAAAACAAAATAAAGTACTCAGCTGTGAGCCAATTACCGTTAGAGTTAGCAGTGGTCAACATTACACATCAAGAATCATGAGGTTAAATTTGTGGTATAATTAAAAAATATAATTAACATAAAAATCATTATGGTTAACCCACAACTCTTAGAATATATGCAAAAAGCAAAACAAGCCGGTCAAACCGATGATCAGACGCGTACCGTGTTATATAAAAACGGCTGGTCTGAGCAGGAAATAAGCGAAAATTTTCAGGCAGCTGGTTTTTCCGCCCAGTCAAGCGGAGCTGTGCCCCTAACTAAACCTGCTCCAGAAACTGCTAAGCCTTCAATAAAAACTGAACCTATGGCAACCTATTCTTTTCCCGATAGAAAACGCGGTAGGTTAGCAGGGCTTTTAGTTTCTATAATAATTATATTAGTTTTATTTTCAGCTATAGGCGCAGGATTAGCTCTATACAGCCATTTTTGGGACCCTTTATGGAATCCTTTTAGGCCAAGCCCAGAATCCGTTATATTAAAGGCTTGGAATAATTTAAACAGTATCAAAAGCGAAAACTTTAATTCTGAATTTTCATTAATTAATTCCAATGGCAGTTTTAAAGTCAACGCAAAAGCGAACGGAGGCGTAGATAATTCTGATGTTAATAATAAATTAGCGTTAATACAGGGCTCCCTTACAGCAAATGTTAAAGATTCTGCAGGAAGCCAACATAATTTGTCTTTAGCCGGCGAGATAAGATTATTATCAAAGACTCTTTATTTTAAATTAGATGACGTAAATTTAGGCGGATTAGAGGGTCTTTTACTTATGTTTGGATTAGATTTAAACGATTTTAAGGGTCAGTGGATCAAAATAGATACTGAAAAAACTTTAGAGCAATATTCCAATACCATACCCGTGCAACAAGCTGAATTGGAAAAAAATTATCAAGAGGCACTAAATAAAATTGTAAAAATATTGCTTGATAAAAAGGTCTACGACATAAATCAATTTCCCGATAATCAAGGGAGCGAGGAAAAAGAATACCACTATTCTGTTTCTTTAAATCGTAAAAAACTTATTGATGCTTCTCCAGAAATATTTAATGTGTTGAAAGATTATTTCAGTAAATCCACCGCTGGTCAACTATTTCAACCGGATTTCACTTTAGAAAATTTTCAGAAAAGTATAAACGATATGCTTGATAAAATTGGGGATATGTCCGCCGATTTATTTATAGGTGAGAAAGATAATTTTTTTCATAAAATTCAGGTTAGTGAAAAATTAGATATTAGCAAATTTAATGCCGCAGACAGCGGAGTTGTTGAATTCAATTATAAAATAGAGCAATCGGGTATTAACAAACCAGTGCAAGTGTTAGCACCAACTGATTATAAAAATCTTGAAGACATAATTGGACCTCTTGTGAAAGCCCAGCAAACACGAACAGATATGTCTCAAATAGGGTTTATAGCTCAGTCAGTCTTTTCTGCAAATAAAAGCTATTACTCCTTATGTAAAAATGGTCTGTTAAATGGCTATCTGAATACTTATGGACAAGAATTAATAAATTTAAATAACGACATTATAAAGCAAGGCGCAAAGAAGCCCGTATGTTTTTCAAGCATTAAAAATTATTGCGTTTCAACGCAATTGCAAGACGGAAGCTGGCTTTGTATAGGCCAAAACGGCATTTTAGGGAAAGTAAAGTGTGTTTCGGCTCAAACTAATTGCCAGTGATAAATGAAAGTAAAAAAGAATATTATTTTATTTGTATTTTCTCTGGCCGTTGTTATGTTATTAACAGCGGCTGGTGTTTTTTTGTTTAGCAAAACTTCAGAATTTGAATACTCGTATCCTGATAAAGTAAAAATTTTGTTTGCAGGCGACCTAATGTTTGACCGCGGCATAAGATACTACGCTGGAAAAGGCGGAGGGAATAATTTTATCTTTGAAAAAATATCAGATTTGCTTTTTAATAACGATTTGGCAGTGGTAAATCTAGAAGGCCCCATTACAGATGAAAAATCTGTTAGTTCAGGTACTTTACCTGGAAGTACTAACAACTATTTTTTCACTTTTAACCCGAGCGTGGCAAAAACTCTTTTTGAAGAAAATGTTCGGCTGGTTAATCTGGGAAACAACCATATCTTAAATTTCGGGAGCAGGGGATTGGAATCCACCAAAAAATATTTAGACGAATCAAGTGTTGATTATTTCGGCGCGCCGCAAGGCAAAAGAAGCATAATAAAAAATATAGACGGATTAAAAATAGCTTTTGTCAGTTATAATGAGTTTGTCAGCAATGCAGATGCTGAACAAAAATCAACTATTGAAGAGATTAAAAAAGTAAAGCTAGAGTCGGCTCTCGTAATAGTATTCAGTCACTGGGGCGTTGAGTACGCGCAAAAACCAAGCGAGAACATAAGAGAGTCGGCTCATCAGTTTATTGATGCGGGAGTTGACTTAGTTATTGGTTCGCACTCGCATGTAATACAGCCAATGGAGATTTATAATGGCAAAAGAATTTACTATTCTTTGGGCAATTTTGTTTTTGACCAATATTTTAACGAAGATGTAAGACAAGGGCTCGGAGTAATAGTAAAAATTAACAA
>CAYIVF010000006.1:0-30828 GCA_964366875.1 uncultured Candidatus Saccharibacteria bacterium | reverse complement strand
AATATTTTAACGAAGATGTAAGACAAGGGCTCGGAGTAATAGTAAAAATTAACAAGCTGACCAAACAGCTTGAATTTGAAGAAAAAAACTTTTATCTGCAATCCAACGGTCAAACAATAATGAGGTAGTTATTTTTTTGGTTTGTATCTGGATTTAGCTCTTTTTCTAATTTTTCGCAACTGTCTTTTTCTGTTTAGCCATGTCATATTTTTTTACCCAGTCAAATAAAATCTAAAAGATTTTAATTTTGCTTAAAGCGAAATTATTTGACCAGGGTGAATTTTAACAATCATTAATTCTATTATTATTCTATTTTATCCCTAAAACAACATTTATACAAGAACAAACATTGAAAAAATCCTAAAAAATGGTAATATAAAAATACATTCCGGGGTGGTGTAACGGTAGTCACGTCTCCCTTTGGAGGAGAAGATGTAGGTCCGATTCCTACCCCCGGAACTAATAAAATTTATGGTAAAAGTTATAATCGGCATAGGAATACCAGGTTCTGGAAAAACTACTGTTTTAAAAGAATTTGCTGAAAAATATGGATACGATTATATTTGCCCTGATGACATTAGAAAAGAAATGCTCGGTGATGCTACTGAACAATCAAAAAATATTGAAGTATGGGACGAGGCAAGGCGAAGAACAAAGGATCTTTTATCCCAAGAAAAAATAATCGTTTTTGATGCAACGTTTACAAACGCTGAAATGAGAAAAAAATTTCTCGATTTTGTCAGGGAAAACGGCGCTGAAAAAATACAAGGAATTTTATTTGATACACCGCTTGAAGTTGCCAAAGAACGCAATTTAAAAAGAGAGCGCCAAATTCCAGAGCACGTTATAGAAAAAATGGAAAGCGATTTAAGAAACACAAAACCTAAAATTGAGGAAGGATTGGATGCCATTTTCACACTAAATGAATATCAGGAGCTAATTGACGTTGAAAGAAAAAGCGAAGGTGAAGATTTTAGAAAAGAGTCAGAAAGAATTCGTTAATTTTTTCCTTAGGTTCGAATCCAAGTCCCGCAGCCACCTTGTGCTAAGTCGAGTGATCAAACCATTCAAAATTATTAGTTAAAAAGTAAATTAAATTTATGATGTTAAAAAATTTTAATGTGGAAAATTTTAGAAGCGTAAAAGAGGCGAAGTTAGAACTTGCCCCTATTACCTTTATATATGGGCACAATGCAGCCGGTAAATCTAGTATATTTTATGCTCTAAATATTGCAAGAAACATTCTTTTTAACTCTGCTCAACCACCAGATGCTTTTTTTAAACTTGGATTTTTCGATTTGGGTGGTTTTCAACAGGTTGTATATAGACATAATGAATCACTCCCCATTACATTAAACTTTGCTTCCAAAATTGGAAATAATAAATTTAATTATCAAATAACCCTTAATGGAAATAGGGGCTCTTTCGCTTTGACTAGTTCAAAATATAATCTCAATCTCAAAATCGACGTTGTTTTTCCGTATTCTTTGAGCTCTAATACACAACAAGATATCGAATTAGATCAGGTTCGTTACAAAATAAATTGGAATGGAATTACCGCAAACGTAACACCAGAACCACCAAATGATGACTCAAACAAAAAGGCTCAAGAAATCGTCGAATTTATTAATCAGATTCCTGCAAAAATTCGCTCTGTGGATGTTGTTCCTATACGTCGTGGCTTTACACAGGTCCAATACAACCCTGTAAACATAATAAATTTTCCAGTCGATGAAAAAGAGATCGCTGCAAAATTAGCGGCTGAGCCTTATTTATACCAAACATTGAGTCCATATCTTGAAGAGATAATAGACCGCCAGTTTACTATACATACCCCTCCTGGTTCTGGGCAAATTCGACTACAAACAATTGAGAAAAAAACAAAACAGCCGGTAGATCTTGTAAACGATGGCTTCGGTGTAAATCAACTTGTCTATCTTCTCGCTAAAACTCTAAGTAGACAAGCAGAACTAATATGTATAGAGGAACCTGAAATAAGTTTACATCCAGCTATTATCAGACGCCTACCAAAAGTGTTTAGCGAATTGGTTAAAAGAGAGGACAAACAACTAATAATATCAACCCACAGTGCAGATTTAGTTTTAGCCGTTTTGTCTGCGGTAGCGGAAAACAAGTTAACATCGGACGATGTTGCATTTTATTTAGCCAGTCGAGAAGACGGTATAACTACTTTTAAACGCGAACAAATTAACGAATATGGGCAAATTAATGGCGGGCTTTCCTCTTTTTTGGAGGGGGAATTTGCTGTGATAGAGCCATTTCTAAAAGGTCAAAAAAATACCCTGCCAATCGACCATCAAAAAAAAGAGGAGGAAAAATCAAAAGAAAACAATCCCGAAGGTTTAAATTAACATGTCAACTCCAATAGTCGTAGATGAATGGATATATAGTGATTTGCGTGGAGATAATGAAGAAGATGGTCCTAAACAGCTACAATTATCTCTTTTTCTCGAAAGGATGTTACAGATGTGTGACCATTTTATTGTTGTTAAGAACTCAAAATTACACAATAAAATTAACGAAATAAGTAAAATTGGAGATTATCGTGGATCAAGTGATGACAAAGCTAAATATCTCGCACGTCACTTTATGCGCTCTTTTTTTCCCCGCAAAGATAAAATTGTTTGGCTCGAACCAGAAGACTTGAAAGAACTTGATGCCAAATTAAAAGCAATAGAGGGCTTTAAAGATGACGACTATTATTTATTAAAAGCACATTTGAACGTGCCTGGAAGTTTAATAATAACTACCGACGATGACTTGATAAAGGCGGTGGGAACATATCCTGGTATTACTATTAAGCATCGCGATAACTTTTTACCAAATTATTTAAAAAATTAGTTTATTTCATAATAATACTAAATTATTCTGGATTGCAGTTCTAACATTGCCCAAAGCCCGCAGCAGTCATATGCTAAGTTAGGTGACTAAGATATGCATAAATTTTATTATAAAAATATTTATGATGAATCTACGAAAGGCTACAATTGAAGATTTAGAAACCCTATTATCAATAGAGAAGAGTGTCTCAAATTTAAAAACATATTCTGCGTTAATAACCCAAGACGAATGGAAAAAAGAATTATCTAAAAGTATAGTATATCTCATTGAAAAAGATGGTGTCGCGGTTGGTGATATTAGTTACGAAATAAAAGAGGATGGCCACGCATATTTAAGTGGTTTTGCAATTATTCCAGATTTTCAGGGGCGGGGCATAGGGCGCGAAGCTTTGACTAAAGTTTTAGAGGAATTAAAAAGTATGCGCAGAGTTGATCTTGTGACTCATCCGCATAATACACCTGCGATAATGTTATATCTTTCATTCGGTTTTATTATAGAAGCGTGGAAAGACAACTATTTCGGCGATGGCGAACCGAGAATCGTTTTATCAAAGATCAAATAGCCCCGACCTAGACGCGTCGTTTAGACATCCACAGAAACGCCTGATTTTGTTCTCAAAATTTGGGTTCTAGACCGAGGTACACAGCCATTCAAAAACGGCCTTTCGGCCGTTTTTGTTTGACAAAATTAGACGATAGATTTAACTTAAAATAACAAAGTAGAACGTGAAACGTGCTGTGTCGGCGTGGCGGCATCGAGAACCCCGATTGGTTCATGTGTCTCTATCGCATTGCGATACCCGAGACTATGACAACATAGGAAGATTCCTCGACGCAGGTCATTCTTGATCCACGACTATAATGAACCTGCCCACAGCACGTTTCTTTTTCTAGCCCCTTTACAACAAGGACCAAAGCCATGACCCTCAATCAGCTTTTTTCAGCGGTGATTCAGAACACAAAGGGTGGCACAGAAGAGTTTCTCTGTCGCATACTAATCAGAGCATTGAAAGACGCAATGCAGCGGCGTTCCAGCGAGGAAATAAATTGGGAGACCAATCTAAGCGAGTGCACTCATTTTCAGGAATTTTGGTTATTCGTAATTGACGTATTCCTGCAAAGAGCTTGCGAATTAGCTAGCGTTGAAAATGATCCTGTTTATGGACAGGCAACCAAAATCGCAAGAATTTTGCAGGCATTACTAGAGATAGAAACAGGAGAGTCGTTTCCCGAAGCAAGGATTATACCTTACCACCAGATGATGGCTGAGGCTGGTCTCGTGAAACTCACTCCTGGTCCTGACGGGCAAACCATGGTGTCGCTGAGCGAAAAAGGCAAAAGGGTTGCCGAAGAAGTTGGAGAGGAAATCAGGCGAGCACAAGAATAACAGCCGCATGGCGAACAAGGGAATAACCCTACGTGTAATATCGTGGGGCTTTTTTTGTTTAAAATCCTTGAAAATATTTCCCTTGCGGAAATTCAAAAACGGCCTTTCGGCCGTTTTTGAGTGGGACTGAAATTTGTTTAGTCAGCGGGGATTTCTATTTTCTCAAAATTTTTGGTACGGGAACGCCTATTTTCCCAAGATTATCCAAAATTGAGCCAACTAAGGCAAGGATAATCAGCCAATAAGCCACAGTCACTATTATCGCCAGAGAGGGAAAAGCTTGCCCCACTGCCAAGAGGACGGCAAAACCAAACACATAAGCTAAAACGCCATTTTTCATAAAACCAGCCAACTTTCCCAAAATGAAATCTTTTTTCATATACGCGGCGACTACTCCCAAAATCACGTCAATCCCAATTAAAATGACGATTATTTGAACTTGATTAGTAGCTAGAGCGTCAAAAAGATTAGACATATTTTTTCTTTTTGTTTTAACCTTGAATTACGAAATGACCTTCAACTCTTTGTATTTTGGTTTTGGCTACGACTTCGCAAAAATCTTTCGGCAGAATACTTTGTATATGCCTCAAAATTTTTGCTTCGTCTCGCCCGAAAACCAAAACAAAATAGTTCGGAAGGCATTTCGTAACTCAAGGTTGTTTAAGATTAAAAAATCTTTCGACCTTTATATTTTTCTATTACTCCATTATAGCATAACTTTGTTACATTTTTGCAATTTGCAAGCGCTTATTGTAGTATAGAGGTGCTAGTAGTGCTTAGTTTCTGTTCGTTCACAATCCTTTTGCAATGGGGTCTTGCAATGAACGCAATACACACTTTGGTAATCTCCGATGTACACTTGGAATCAGCGGACTGCAGGGCAGAACTTTTGTTAAGCCTTTTGCAAAGCTGCCCTTTCGAAGTTTTGATTATCGCCGGAGACTTGTACGAAAACGGCGGTGTAATCGGAGACGAGCAGTTTAAGCTTGTTGGACGCCTGCGTGAGCTAAGGAAAAAGCTAATATACGTGAGCGGCAACCACGACTTCTCGGAAAACAGATTCGTTAATAGATTTATAGGCGTAAGGCCTGTAAAAAGGTACGAGTGGAACATGGGACAGAAAAGATTTTACGTTGTTCACGGACATCAGTTTGACAGGTTTTGCTTTATTTTCAGCGAACCTGTAATAGAAAAACTAATCCTAAGATTCTTTCAGCTGACGCAATGGATGGACCCGCAGAAACTCCACATATCAGGATGGATAGAGCAATTCCGCGTCAAACTGTCCGGCCATTTTGCCAAAAGGGCCAGAAAGTTTGCCAAGAAGCACGGGGTTAGCTCTATTATCTGCGGCCACACCCACAGACCCGACCACATTGCTTTTCTAAGCGAAAAGGACGGGCATATTGAGTATTTAAACTGCGGAAGCTGGACAGAGAAGGAGTGTTCGCTTGTTACCATTGACGAAAGCGGACAGGCAAAACTCTGCTGCGTTTCTGCGGAAAAAGGGCATCTCTCCGTTGTCCCTATGCAAACTCTGCGCTTGGCGTAGGGTTTTTTGTTGTGCGACATAATATTGACAAGATTTTATAAAAGGTGTAATTAATATATAATGAACGTTGTCAATTTTCCCGCTTTTAAGGAAATTGCCATGAAATCGCTAGCATTATGTTATAAGCCGGTAAGGTGCAAAGCCTGCGGTAGGGAATATGTTTGTACCCCGAACGACGATTATTACAACTGCACAACCTCTACCGACGGCGTTTGTTTGAAATGTCTTATGGAAAGTAATGAGGCAAAAACCGTAGTCATCGTCTCACGCCCCAATAATTAGGGTTTGATGCCAACCCCAGAAGCATCGCGAGAGCAGTGGAAATATTGCTCTTTTTTGTTGCATTTTTGCATACATCTTTTACTGAAGTTGACTTTTTTATTATATTTTGCTAAAAAGAGCTATTACTCATTTTGAGTAAACTCTTGTACGGAGATTCGTGCACTGCTTTCTTTGAAAGGTTAGTTCTATGAGCGACAAGATGCGTTGGCGATACGGCGACACCAATCCCGTGGTGGCCGCAGTCGATTCCACGACCAAGATCGAGATCGGCGACCTGTCCTACATGGACACGGACGACGCCAAACCGGCCTCATCGCAGGCCGACCAAGGAAGCGAGACGGCCAACCAGGAGCTGTTTGCCGACAAGTTCCTGGGCGTAGCCATGCAACGCAGCCCGGTCGGCGACGCCGATCCGATCCGCGTGGCCACGACCGGGGTGTTCGAGCTCGACTGCCCCAGCGGGACGTTCGAGCTGGGCGATCTGGTCGGGGTTGCTGCAATCAACTTGCCCCCAATCTGCCTCCTGGACCAGCAGGTGGCCAAGGTCACCGCAAGCAAGTACGCCGTCGGCCGCGTGGCCAAGCGAGTTTCCGCGGCGGCAACCAGCGTCCTGGTGGACATCCGCTCCACCGTGATGACCGGCGGCGTCGAGGGGAGCAGTCCGAGCGGAGTGTAAAATGGCGTATATTCAGCTCTTTCGTTATGTTCGGCAAATGGCGACAGGAAACTGCCGCCTATTTTTTACACACCTGTGCGCCGGTGCACAGGTGTGTTTTATTGCTCGGCATAATATATTTGAAAATTAAAAATAAAAGAGTAAGATTAAAAAATATATCGCTACGTAATATCGCTACGGCAAAAATATGCCACTTGATTTATCAAAACTGAATAAAGAACAGGAAAAAGCGGTTAGCCACGATAAAGGGCCGCTTTTAATTGTGGCAGGCGCCGGAACTGGAAAAACAACTGTAATCACGCAAAGAATTATTAATTTGATAGAAAAAGGTTTAGCTAAACCAGAAGAGATTTTAGCTGTAACTTTTACTGAAAAGGCAGCTTCTGAGATGGAGGAAAGAGTAGACAGACTGTTAGAATACGGATACGTTGATTTATGGATTTCAACTTTTCATTCTTTCTGCGAGCGGGTTTTAAGAGATAATGCTTTAGATATTGGCTTGTCTCCGGACTTTAAAGTGCTAGATTCAACTGCCGGATGGCTTCTTTCACGTCAGAACTTAGATAAGTTTGATTTAAAATACTATAGGGCGCTTGGTAATCCCACAAAGTTTATTCAAGCTTTAATTTCTCATTTTTCTCATTGCAAAGACCAGGAAGTTTATCCTGAAGATTATTTAGAATACGCTGACAGATTGAAAACAAGAGACGACGGGCCGGAGGATTCCGAGACAGAAAGAATAAAAGAGGTGGCTGGAGCTTTTCATACATATCAGCAAATGCTTTTGCAGAATAATTCGCTGGACTTCGGCGACCTGATAAACTTTTGCTTAAAATTATTTAAAAAGAGGCCCTTAATACTAAAAAAGTACAGAGAGAAATTTAAATATATTTTAGTTGATGAATTCCAAGATACAAACTGGTCGCAGTATGAATTGATAAAACTTTTGGCGGCTCCGGAAAATAACTTGACTGTCTGTGCTGATGACGACCAGGCGATCTATCTCTGGAGATCTGCAAGTTTCACAAATATAATTCAGTTCGCGAAGGACTTTCCAGAAACAAAACAGATATCTTTAATTAAAAATTACAGGTCAGCCCAAAACATTTTAGATTTATCCTACAAGTTCATTAAAGCTAACGACCCGGATAGGCTTGAATTTGTAAATAAAATAGACAAAAAACTGACGGCAGAAATAAAGGGCGAAGGCGCTATTGAGCACATTCATGCTAAAAATATAGACGAAGAGGTGGGCTTAACCCTTAAAAAGATTTTAGAAATATTAAAAAATGATAAAGAGGCGACATATAATGATTTTGCCATATTAGTAAGAGCAAACGATTCGGCCAGCCCTTTTATTAAGGCTTTAGACAGGGCAGGCTTGCCATACCAATTTTTAGCCTCGCGAGGCCTTTATTCAAAACCGGTTATTTTAGACATAGTTTCATATTTTAAATTATTGGACAATTATCACGAAGGAGCCGCGGTTTACAGAATATTAAATTTGCCGTTCTTAGACATTTTAGACACAGATATAGCAGCCATTACCCAGTATAGCCGCAGAAAAACAAAATCCCTTTTTGAGGCATTGCAAGAGCTAGCCTTAATACCGGGTGTATCTCGCAAAACACAGGAAAAAATTATTTTTGTTTTAAGTTTAATCAAAAAACACAGCTTGCTCGCTAAAGAAAAATCGGTTTCAGAAATACTGGTTGCTTTTTTGGAGGATTCTGGATATTTAAAATATCTAATAGACAGAGACGACCAGGAAAAAATTGATTTGTTGAACCAGTTTTACAAGAAAGTAAAAGCGTTTGAAGAAGCTGCTTTGGAGCCCGTTCTAAATAACTTTATGCGAGAGCTTGAATTAGAGCTTGAGTCTGGCGAAGAGGGAAAATTAGAATTTGATCCAGAGCAAGGGCCTGATATGCTCAAAGTAATGACAATACACGGAGCCAAAGGCTTAGAGTTTAAATATGTGTTTTTGGTGAATATGGTTGACAAAAGATTTCCCACAATAGAAAGAAAAGACCCCATAGAGCTGCCAGATGAGCTGATAAAAGATATAAAGCCGAAAGGAGATGTTCACTTGCAAGAAGAAAGGCGCCTTTGCTATGTAGCTATGACAAGAGCTAAAAAGGGCCTTTACTTCACCTCAGCTGACGATTACGGAGGACAGAGAAAAAAGAAGTTATCAAGATTTATGGTAGAGATGGGATATCAAGACGAAAAATCCCAAATCACAAATCCCAAATCACAAAATGATTTATTGGCAGAAAAAGTTAAAGCGCCAGTATTTGAAAAAAAAGTAAAGCCGAGCTACCTGCCTGAACACTTTTCTTATTCGCAATTAGCTGCTTTTGAGAAGTGTCCTTTGCAGTATAAATTCGGTTTTATTTTAAAAGTGCCGGTCAGGGGCAAGGCAGTGTTTTCATTTGGCAAAACAATGCACAATACTTTATACGATTTTTTGAGAAGCGCGAACGAGGAAAACAGGTCAAAGCAAGACAATTTATTTGGAGAACCCACCTCCAGACCCAAGGGGTACCCCGCTTCGGCGAGGCTCATAGATTTTGATTATCTAGCCAAAATCTATGAGAAAAACTGGATAGACGAGTGGTATGAATCAAAAAAGCAAAAAGAAGACTATTATAAATTGGGTAAAAAAATAATTAAGGACTTTTACGAAGAATTTTTGAGAAATCCGCCAAAGATTTTAAAAATAAATAATGACTTGGCGTTAGAGATGCCTTTTAATTTAAAGGTGGCAGATTACACCTTATACGGCGTTATTGACAGGATTGACCAAGCCGATGATGGAGTAGTCATCATTGATTACAAAACTGGCTCTTCAAAAGAAAAACCAGAGAAAGAGCAGCTCCTTATTTATCAAATAGCAGCAGAGGAGGTCTTGCATGCAAAACCCAAAGAGCTTACGTATTATTATTTAGAAGACGGCAAAAAGGCGTCGTTTTTAGGAAGCGAAAAAGAACTAAAAGAACAAAAAGAAAAGATAATTGAGGAAATTGAAAAGATAAAAAATAGCGAGTTTGAGCCAACGCCTGGCTGGCAGTGCCAGTACTGCGACTTTAAAGATATTTGCGATTTTGCGCAGAAATAATGCTTTATCTTGATAAGCTGTATTTTTTTGATATAATAACTTAATAAAACAAGAGGGGTCGTAGCTCAAATGCGGGTTCGAATCCCGTCGACTCCATTCCAGCTCGTTGAGAACCAGATTCACAGAAACTCAAAGGCAAAGGAGTGTTCTATGCGATTGTTAGATGGAGAAATGGACATAGTTGAATTGGTGTACAAGAGAGCTAAAACTCTTGAATGCCTACTCGGAAGAAAGATGAACGTAGCTCTCAGACTGAAGAGGAGAGAAATGTATTTCTTTCTTTATGATGACAAAAGCCGAAATGAAACCCTAAGGGTTATTCGCAGATTTGTTAGAATGCCAGAGCTCAACTTCAGTTTGGGCGATGCTGTTAGTCTATCGCTGCAAATTGAAAATGAAAAAGAAAGAACTGAAGAGCAGTAGGGATTTGAGGGCCGGTTCACCTGATTTTGAAGGGCCCAAGTGTCAACTTCGGGTCTTTTTTTTACCTCTTGATTTTTTTTCTTTTTCGACTATAATATAGGATATAAATATAAATAAAAAATGGACAAAAAAGAGGAAAAACAAAACATAGATATAGGAAAATTGCAAAAGGATTTAGAAAATTGCAAGGCAA
Organism: uncultured Candidatus Saccharibacteria bacterium; assembly: GCA_964366875.1. Classification (GTDB taxonomy): domain Bacteria; phylum Patescibacteriota; class Minisyncoccia; order Minisyncoccales; family Staskawiczbacteraceae; genus CAYIVF01. The sequence continues at coordinate 20,333 of CAYIVF010000006.1, read as the reverse complement.
AATGTGAAGAATACTTAAGCGGCTGGAAAAGGGAGCGGGCTGATTTTATAAACCACAAAAAAGAGGAAATGGAAAGAATTGAAATAATGATAAAGTATGCAAATGAAGAACTTATACTAAAAATTCTGCCCATTTTAGACAATATATGCCTGGCAGAATCGCATGTTCCCGAGGAATTCAAAAATAATGGTTGGATTGAAGGATTTATGCAAATCAAAAAACAGATTTCAGATTTTCTTGCAAAAGAGGGGATTAAACCGATAAAAACTATTGGTGAGAAGTTCGACCCCAACACAATGGAAGCCGTCGAAGAGATAGATTTGGCTATGTCGGACATAGCCAAATCTGAGGATAAGAAGAATGTCGTAGTAGAGGAAATCCAGCGCGGCTACACCCTGCACGGCAAAGTAATCCGCCCCGCAAAAGTGAAAGTTAGTAAATAAAGTATGAAAGAAGAAAGAGGCACTATAATAAAAGCCATTATAACACCATTGGGATTTTTTGCATTGTCTTTGTTGATAGTAGAGGGTTTTATGGGAATAATTCTTGTTTTTTCAAAAGGAAATCAAAGTAAAGATTTTTATTTTTTGGGGATGATTATTGGGGCAATATTATTTATTCTGGTTGTAATTTTGGTTTGGCTTTTAGTTTGGTATAAACCAGAAAATATAGTTAAGGCGGGCAAAGATTACGTAGAAATTGAAAAAATAAAAGCGAGAAATAATAAAATTACCTTGTTAAAAGAAAGGGATGAGAATAGAACTAAAAATGTAAAATCCTATAACTATTACGACGAATATACTCCAGAAGAAATTGATGCTGCTGGCGATGCGTGGATTCAAAATCAAATTGATCAAGAGCGGGGCAAATAATGATATAATCAAAAAATATCTTTAAATTTATAAAAAATATGAGCAATAAACTACAAAAAAATATAAAAAATATAAAAAAATCTATTGTGGCAATAGGATTTACTCCCAATCCACAACAAATAACGATTATAGGAAGCGGTTTTATCGTTTCTGAGGATGGAAAAATTGTTACTGCTGCACACCTTTTGAAACAACTTAATGAGGAACAAATAAAGAATTTAAAAGCCAATGTATTGGTTAAAGAATTGGAAAAAGAATTAGAAATGTATAAATGGATGCCAATTACTTTGCTTGCCAACAAAAAAGATGAAAAAAATGACTTAGCCATTTTTCAGTTGGACAAAAATGAAAACGTTAAATTAAATAAAGTAGAATTGGGGAACTCTGAAAAAATTGAAATAGGACAGGAGGTCTACTTTATTGGATTTCCATATGCTGCGCAATTGATGAATGACGGTTTCGGTGTAACTTTAATCGTAAACAAGGGAATCATTAGTAACATAAAAAGAGATGGAATTGATCCAAGCCATCCGAAAAACTGGTTTATAGTTGATGCTATCAGTAATCCAGGGAATAGTGGCTGTCCGCTTATTGATATTGAAAGCAATAAGGTTATTGGAGTAATGACAATCGCTTTCCGTACCAAATCACAAACTCAGCCAAATCTTGATATTAGAGAGCCGATGCATATTGCTGGAGCAAAACCAATAAATTTAGCAAAAGATTTATTAAAATAAAAACAAATAACTTTATAAAGAAAAAATATGAGCAAAATATTAGGAATTGATTTAGGTACAACGTTTTCGGCCATGGCCGTGGTGGAGTCGGGCGAGCCGAAAATAATAGAAAATAAAGAAGGGGCAAGAACAACTCCGTCTATTGTGGCTATCACAAAATCAGGAGAAAGGGTGGTGGGTGTTTTGGCTAAACGCCAGGCAGTTACCAATCCGAAAAATACTATTTATTCTGTTAAGCGTTTAATTGGAAGAAAATTTTCTGACCCAGAAGTTCAAAGAGATAAAAAATTATTGCCTTATGAAATTAGAGAATCTTCTGACGGGGGAGTAGAGGTAAAAATGGGAGACAAATGGTTGAATCCAGCTGAAATTTCAGCTATGATTCTGCAAAAATTAAAAGCAGACGCTGAAGCAAAATTAGGAGAAACTATTACAGAGGTAATTATTACCTGCCCGGCATATTTTGACGATTCTCAAAGAAAAGCAACTAAAATTGCGGGAGAAATAGCCGGCTTTAACGTAAAAAGAATTATTAATGAGCCAACAGCCGCTGCCTTAGCTTACGGATTAAACAAAAAGAAAGATGAAAAAATTGTTGTTTATGACTTTGGCGGAGGAACTTTTGATATTTCTATTTTAGATGTTGGAGCTGACACGGTTGAGGTAAAGGCAACCGGCGGAGACACGCACCTTGGGGGCGATGATTTTGACCAGAGAGTTATGGATTGGATTGTAAAAGAGTTTAAAAAAGACAACGGAGTTGACTTGTCAAAAGATAATTTGGCTTTGCAGAGAATAAAAGAATCGGCTGAAAAAGCAAAAATTGAATTATCCTCAAGCTTGGAAACCGAAATCAACCTGCCGTTTATAACTTCCGACGCTTCAGGTCCCAAACACTTGCTTTACAAGTTAACCAGAGCAAACTTGGAAAGTATGGTGCAAGACTATATTGATAAATCAATTGACTTGATGAAGAAAACCCTGAAAGAAGCAAACATTGAAGCAAAAGATATAAATGAGATTGTTTTAGTGGGCGGACAAACAAGAATGCCCAGAATACAAGAGGAAGTCAAAAAACTTTTCGGCAAAGACCCTAACAAAGAAGTAAATCCAGACGAGGTTGTTGCAATTGGAGCTAGCGTACAAGGCGGAATAATGCAAGGACAAGTGCGAGACGTGCTGCTCTTGGACGTGACTCCGTTATCGCTGGGTATTGAAACCTTAGGCGGAGTAAACACTGTTTTAATTGCTAAAAATACAACGGTTCCTACTGCTAAAAATCAGATATTTTCAACAGCAGCCGACAGCCAGACATCTGTTGAAATACATGTTCTACAGGGTGAAAGGCCGCTAGCAACGGACAACAAAACATTAGGCAGATTTATTTTAGACGGCATTCCGCCGGCGCCCAGGGGCCTTCCTCAGGTTGAAGTGTCTTTTGACATTGATGCTAACGGCATTTTAAACGTTTCAGCAAAAGATAAGGCAACGGGAAAATCCCAGTCAATAAGAATTGAAGCGTCTTCCGGCATTTCCAAAGAAGAAATTGAAAGAATGAAAAAAGATGCTGAAATACATGCAGCAGAAGACAAAAAGAAACAGGAAGCCATTGAAACTAAAAATATGGCAGATACCTTGATTTACACTTGCGAAAAGACAATAAAAGACGCTGGAGATAAAATAAGGGCTGAAGAGAAAAAGGAAATAGAAGAGAAGATAGAAGCATTGAAAAAAGCCAAAGAAGGTGATAATATAGAAGAAATTAAAAGCAAAACCCAGGATTTGTCTTCAGCAATTCAGAAAGTCGGAGCCGAACTATATAAAGAAAAACCAAAGGATGGCGAGGAACCAAAGGCAGAGGAAGGAAAATACAAAGAAAAGTAATTTTCTATAATATGCGGAATTGAAAAATTTTCTCACTTCCGCAAGAATAAACATGGATTATTATGAAGTCTTGGGCGTAGCTCGTAGCGCGTCACAAGAAGAAATAAAAAAAGCTTTTCATAAATTAGCGCACAAATACCATCCTGATAAAGGCGGCGATGAGAAAAAGTTTAAAGAGATAAACGAAGCTTATCAGATACTTTCAGACAAACAGAAACGCAGCCAATACGACCAGTTTGGCAGGGTTTTTGAACAGGGAGCTGCTGGGTCTGACCAAGGATTTGATTTTAACTGGGCCTGGTCAAATAGGGGACAAGGACAGGACTTTGAGTTTGACGTGGGTGATTTAAGCGATGTTTTCGGCGACCTGTTTGGATTTGGAGGCGGCCGCAGAACAGCTAAAAAAGACTCCAGAAAGGGAAAAGACATACAGGTTGACATAGAAATACCTCTTGAAAAAACTTTAAAAGAATTCATTGAAAAAATTATTTTATCAAAACAGATTTTATGCCACAGATGCCAGGGATTAGGAGCCGAACCAGGAACCAAAGCAAAGGAGTGCTTTTCTTGCAGAGGCACTGGACAAGTACAGCAGGTTAAAAAAACATTTTTAGGGTCATACACAACTCTTTCTACTTGCCCTGAATGCAAAGGAGAGGGCACAATCCCGGAAAAACCCTGCAATGTTTGCAAAGGAGAAGGCAGGATAAAAGGCCAAGAAACAATTGAAATACATATACCAGCTGGAGTTGATACCAATCAAGTGATAAGAGTTGATGGAAAAGGCGAGGCCGGGAAAAAACAAGGCAAACCTGGAAATCTTTATGTACGGCTTTTAATAAAGCAACATCCTGCATTTGAGAGAAGGGGAGACGACCTTTTTACAGCAGCAGAAATTAGTTTTTCTCAGGCAGCGCTGGGAGACGAAATTGAAATTGAAACATTAGAAAAAACAAAAATATTATTGAACGTACCCGTTGGCACGGAATCCGGAAAAGTTTTCAGAGTTTCAGGCAAGGGTATCCCGCACTTTTCAGGTTATGGCAGAGGAAATTTGTATATTGAATTAAAAATCAGAACACCGAAGAAACTATCCAAAAAGCAAAAGGAATTGTTAGAAAAATTAAAAGAAGAAGGGATTTAAAATCCCAATAAGCCCCTGTAGCTCAATTGGTAGAGCAGCTCCCTTTTAAGGAGTTGGTTCCGCGTTCGAGTCGCGGCAGGGGCACCGAAGTTCGGAAACTCGCGCACATTGAAATTAAAAAGGAGAAACCAGTGGATACAATGCAAAAAAATAGAGTAAGAGGGTTCCCTTCATCACCAATCACAATCATTTTTTTTATGATTGGCGTACTCACGTGGATATTCGGAGCATGCAGTTTCTGTATGGGGATATTTTCATACATTTTCTGGATGCTTCTGGGGCTAGGATTTATGGTTCTTTCTGCGCAAGCGCCTCACATCGTGAGGGTTTTCAGGGGAGTAAAAAGAAAAGCGAGAGTCAGAAAAATCAAAAAAACAGAGTAGAAGGGAAAACTTATGAACGCGACAAATGAGTTTGCAGATTTTGAGGATTAGAAGGTTCTGTTTTTTGCAGAACTTATCGCCGGCATTGCTTGCTTCGGCGATTTTTTATTGTGCGACAAAGGTTCGCGATGAGTATTGTAAAATTAAACTAATGGGATTATTGTAAATACAGTTCTTCCGTTCGTTACTGTTCATTCACAAAGGACAACAGAACAAGGAGGACCAGAAATGAAACTGCGAGGAATTGAGTTCGGGAATGTTCTTGGCGCTTCTGGCGCGCAAGGATTTTTTGGAGAAGGATATTTGCACCACAGACTTCTTGGTCCTTTCGGGCCGAAGTTTGATGGCTGCACGTTTGTAGCAAAAACTACGACCCTTAACGGCCGTAAGGGCAATATGCCCATGCAAGAAGACGGTATAACTCCGAGAGAGTTTATGCCAAGATGCATCTTCCCCAACTTTTTAAGAGTGAAAAACATACCGATATCAATCGGGATGTTTCTGAAAGGTCTTATGCTTAATGCAGTCGGCTTAAGCGGTCCTGGAGCTGAATTTCTCCTTGAAACCGGCAGATGGCAAGACCTGACAGAAACGTTTTTTCTATCCGTTATGTCTGTAGCTCAAACAGCGGGAGAAAGAATACTTGAGATAAGGTCATTCGTGAAAAAACTCGTTCAGTATCTGCCTGAGTTTAAGGCTAGGGTTGGGCTGCAAATAAACATCTCGTGCCCGAACGTCGGTCTGAACATAGACGAGCTCGTTTACGAGACTGAAACCATGTTGGACTTTGCGTCTGAGCTTGATGTGCCGCTTATGCCAAAGTTCAATATTTTGACTCCCGTAACCGTAGCAAAACAAATCGCAGAACACCCAAGCTGCGACGCACTATGCATATCCAACACAATTCCCTGGGGAAAACTCCCCGAGAGAATAAATTGGAAAGAACTTTTTGGCACCGATGTTTCGCCGCTGGCTGAATTTGGCGGAGGCGGACTATCCGGCTGGCCGCTACTCCCGCTAGTTGAGGAATGGGTTAGAGAAGCTCGGAAAATCGGAATTACAATGCCAATTAATGCTGGAGGCGGCATACTTGCTCCGCGTGACGTAAATGCTCTTATGCGAGCTGGGGCTTCATCGGTTTTTCTGGGGTCAATTGCTTCTTTACGCCCATGGCGGGTAAGAGCAACTATCCGCTACGCAAACCAACTGACGAACTGGAGGTGAACAATGACTGAAAAACATCCTTGAATAATGACTTTTGCTTCAGGCAAAGGTCTTTTTTTATTGAAAAAAGTTTGGAAATAAGGTATTGTAAAGATAAATTTAGGGCCCATAGCTCATCTGGTAGAGCGTGCGCATGGCATGCGCAAGGTGGCGAGTTCGACTCTCGCTGGGTCCACTTGACAAGGTTCTATGCCGTGCTATAATATATATGTTGGACGTTGACATCTTAACTTTAACCGTTGGCGAAATCGCTTCAACAAATAGCGACACAGCCGACTAGAAGGGAATATGGCCTATGAATGCGCGTAAGAGCAACTTTATGAATGCGCGTAAGAGCAGCTTGAAGAAAAGCACACTGTCTTGACCGCGCCGGCGGGCCTGAACCCCCAAGACCGCGTCAGTAGTGCTAAAGAGAAGTTCTCTTTAGCATCTTAACGGCGGTAACCCGTAAGAAAAACACGGAGGACGAAACATGAAGACGCAGGCTAAGCTGATAAAGCGCCTTGATTAACGGCGCAATGACACCCTGTTTAGGGCTTAAATAGTCAATCCGGGGTAAGTGGCGGATACCTCGTCAGGCGCAAGCCAATCTCCGTTTCAATGCCAACAAAATGGACCGTCCTTTCAAGGAGCAGTACCCCGTACTGCTCCGTTTTTTTATTTTTACTTGATTTGCAAGTTTTTTTTTGGTATAAATATAGAAGCTACGCTTATGTATTTAATCATTCGGTCGGAATAAAAATTAATTTTTATTCCTTTCTTATTCATAAATATAAAATATAGAAGTTTCACTTAAATACGATGAATAATAATGTAAAAAGAATATTTTGTTTTGCAGTGCTGGTTATTTGTTTTGCCGCTGTTTTTGGATTGGGCATTTGGCTAGGTGTAGCTAAAATTGCTTATCACGTACCGCAGCCAGGAACTATTGATTTTTCTTTATTTTGGGACGCATACAACAAGCTCCAGCAAAATTTTATCAGTCCGGATAAAATAAACAATCAAAAAGTAATCTATGGAGCAATAAAAGGAATGACTGAAACTCTGGGAGATCCCTATACTGATTTTTTTGATCCTGAACAGGCAAGAAGGTTCCAACAAAACCTCTCTGGATCATTTGAGGGAATAGGCGTTGAGATTGGCTTTAAAAAAGGACAACTAACTGTGGTGTCTCCGTTAGACGGAACTCCTGGACAGAAGGCAGGATTGAAACCGGGCGATATAATTTTAAAAATCGACAACAAAGACGCCTCAAGCATGAATACCGAGGAAGCAGTAAGTTTGATCAGGGGGCCAAAAGGAACAAATGTTACCCTAACAATCTATCGAGATGCTTGGAATAAATCAAAGGATATAAAAATTACAAGGGACACTATAAATATCGAATCAATGAAATGGAGTTTAATTGAGCCAGATATAGCATATATCCGAATTAATCAATTTGATGAATCAGTTTCGTCTAATTTTAAAAAAATTGCAATGGAAATTTTAGCAAGGTCTGCAAAAAAAATAATAATAGATTTAAGAGATGATCCTGGAGGATACCTTGAGGTGGCCCAGGATGTGGCTGGCTGGTTTTTAGAAGAGGGGCAAACTGTAGCTATTGAAGACTATGGTAAAAATAAAGAGCAGCAAATATACAAAACAGAAGGAAGTGGAATCTTTTCAAACTATCCTGTTGTTGTTTTGATAAATGAAGGTTCGGCTTCCGCATCAGAGATTTTAGCTGGGGCCCTAAGAGACAATAGGGGCATAAAATTAATCGGTGATAAATCTTTTGGCAAGGGGTCTGTCCAGCGCTTGGTGGACTTGAGGGGAGGTTCCTCTCTCAAAATAACCATTGCAAAATGGCTAACTCCAAAAGGAAACTCTATCTCAGAGGTTGGTTTGGACCCCGATGTAAAAATTAGCATAACAGAACAAGATGCAGAGCTCCAAAAAGACCCGCAAATGAGCAAAGCGCTTGAAATAATAAAAAAGTTGAAGTAAAATACAATTATGAAAGTAATTCTTCTTTGCGATATTGAAAATCTTGGAAAAAAATACGAAATAAAAGACGTCAAAGACGGGTATGCCAGGAATTTTTTGTTACCGCAAAAAATAGCAAGGCCCGCTACAAAACAAGCTCTAAAGTGGCTGTCTGACCAAAAAGAAATCATAGAAAAACAAGCAGAAGAAGATTTAAAAAAGGCGCAATCTTTAGCCTCAGGCTTAGACGGCTTGGAATTGAATATCGCAGTTAAAGTTGGCGAAGAACAGCAGCTTTTTGAATCTATTAATAGCCAAAAAATAGCAGAAAAACTGAAAGAAATTGGTTTTGAAATTAAAAAATCTCAGGTCAAACTGGAAAATCCCATCAAAGAACTTGGGGAATTTCCTGTAAATATTAGTTTAGACCATAATTTAGAAGCTGAAATAAAATTAATAGTGGTAGAAGAAAAAACAGAAAAATAAAATGGCTCGCTATATTTTCGTCGCAGGCGGAGTAATGTCTGGCATAGGCAAAGGCATAGCTACAGCCTCCATTGGAAAAATTCTAAAAAGTAAGGGTTTTAAAGTAACGGCGATTAAAATTGACCCGTATATAAACGTTGACGCCGGTACAATGAACCCAGTTGAGCATGGAGAAGTTTTTGTGACTGATGACGGCACAGAGTGCGACCAGGATGTAGGAAACTACGAAAGATTTTTAGACGAAGATATCTACGACGAAAATTATATGACCACCGGACGCGTCTATCAGTCTGTGATAAACCGAGAAAGAAACTTAGAGTATGGCGGCAGATGCGTTGAAGTTGTACCCGACATCCCAAACGAAGTTATATCCAGAATTGAAAAGGCAGGCAAAAAAGTAAAAGCTGACTTTGTTTTAACTGAAATAGGCGGCACAGTGGGAGAATACCAAAATATGCTGTTTTTGGAAGCCGCCAGAATGATGAAAATCGCACATCCTGAAGACGTGCTTTTTATTTTGGTCAGTTATTTCCCGGTGCCAAAGATGATAGGCGAAATGAAAACAAAGCCTACTCAATATGCAGTAAGAACATTAAATTCAGCCGGCATACAGCCAGATATGATTTTAGCGAGATCTGTTTTGCCGTTAGACGAACCAAGAAAGAGAAAGGTTGCAACCTTCTGTAATATTGAAAAAGAAGATATTATTTCAGCTCCAGACGTAAGGTCTATTTATGAAGTGCCGGTTAATTTTGAAAAAGAAAATATGGGAAACAGAATTTTAAAGAAATTCGGATTAAAATCCAAGCCCAGCGACTTAAAAGACTGGGGCAAACTAGTAAAACTTATAAGGAACTCACCGAAGATTGTTAATATAGGAATTGTCGGGAAATACTTTGAAACGGGCAACTTTACTTTAATGGATTCGTATATTTCTGTTATAGAAGCGGTAAAACACGCTGGCTTTTCGCAAAACAGAAAAGCAAAAATATCATGGATATCGTCTGAAGAATTTGAAAAAAATTTAAAGTCATTAAAAGAGTTGAATAAATACGACGGAATAATTGTTCCAGGAGGATTTGGCAACAGGGGAATAGAAGGCAAGATTAAGGCAATAGAATATTGCAGAAAAAATAAAATCCCTTTTTTGGGGCTATGTTTGGGACTGCAGCTCTCTGTAATTGAGTTTGCGAGAAACGTAGCCGGTATAAAAGACGCCACTTCCAAAGAATTTAATAAGAATACCAAAAACCCAGTAATTGACGTTATGGAAGAACAAAAAAAAATGCTAAAAGAAAGGCACTATGGAGGAACAATGAGATTGGGAGCTTATGATTGCCAAGTCCAGCCTGGCACAATCAGCCACAGAGCTTACAAAGACTGGTCAGGGGGCAAAAAGGGACCCTACATAATTTCAGAGAGGCACAGACACAGATATGAAGTAAATAACAATTATCGCAAATTGCTTGAAAAAAAGGGCCTGGTTGTGGCTGGCATAAATCCGAAAGCTAATTTAGTTGAAATAATTGAGATTAAAAATCATCCATTTTTTGTAGCAAGCCAGTTCCACCCGGAATTTAAATCAAGACCCTTAAAACCACACCCGCTGTTCAAAGAGTTCATCAAAGCCTGCCTGCGCAGTCAGGCGGCAATTAAATAACCGATACAACCTTAGCTGCTCTTCTGCTTCCGTCAAAAAGTTTTTTTGTTTTGGAGGAAAATCTTACTACGCCATCTTTCATGGCATAGATAGTGTTATCAGAACCCATTTTTACATTTTTACCGGTAAGATATTTTGTGCCCCTCTGTCGTATAATTATCATACCGATTTTTACCTTTTCGCCAGCAGAAGCTTTAATTCCAAGCCTCTGGGCTGCAGAATCTCTTCCTAATCTGGATGAACCGCCTTGTTTTGTTTTTGCCATATGTATCTAATTAGTTAATTTGCATGAAGTCATGATAGCAAAAATATCTAACTTTGTCAAAACCAGATTTAATGATATAATATTATTTTTAATAGTCGCTCTTTTGGTATTGCTTTCTTTCGCAGTAGGATATATAACGGCAAAATACCAGTTAAAAGAGCCAATACAAATTGAGCCACCATTGAAAATAGAAATGTCGGAATAAATATAATTTTTTAGTTCGGGTTGGCCGTTTCCGACATAAACGCAATTATGATAATACCAAATCACATTGTTTTATTTCCCGACGGCAACCGCCGCTGGGCAAGGCAAAAAGGATTACCCACCTTTAGCGGACACCGGCAAGGTTATCAAAACCTTCTTTCTTTTTCTGAGTGGTGTAAAAATAGGGGAGTGAAGGTCCTCACTGCTTTTGGTTTTTCAACTGAAAACTGGAACAGGACAAAAGAAGAAGTCGATTATTTGATGAAGCTTCTCGAAACGGGGTTAATCAAAAATTTTGAGAAATACGAAAGCGATAAAAAATATCAAAAAGAGGGGATAAGAGTTAAAGTGATTGGGCAGAAAGAAAGATTGCCAAAGTCGCTGCAAAAAGCCATAGAAAGGGTTGAGGCAGCAACCAAAAATAATAATAAACTTTTTTTAAATTTAGCAATAAGTTATGGCGGTAAATGGGATATTCTTCAGGCAATAAAAAAAATTATTGAAGAAAAAATTCCCGTAGAAAAAATTAACGAAAATTTATTTGAAAGCTATTTATCTACTGCGGGTTTGCCAAACCCTGACCTCATTATCCGGGCTGGAGGAGAAATGAGGATGTCTAACTTTGTCTTATGGCAGGCAGCCTATTCAGAACTATACTTTTCGCCAAAACTCTGGCCTGCTTTTACAGAAAAAGATTTAGACGAGGCACTGACTGAATTTGATAAAAGATCCCGCCGCTTCGGCAAATAGTTAGTTTTTCAATAAAAATGAACAGCGTGGTTATTAAAAAATCTAAAATTCACGGAAGAGGTGTTTTTGCTAAGAAAAACTTGGCTAAAAATGAAATCGTTTTAATGTGGAAACCAAAAATATTATCAAAAACAGAAATAGAAAATTTATCTGATAACAAAAAACATTATTTATATTTCCACAAAAAAACAAGTAAGTATTTTTTGATGCAATCACCAGAAAAATATGTTAATCATTCTTGCAGTCCTAATACAAAAGTAAAAAATCTGTGTGATGTTGCAATAAAAAATATCAAAAAGGGTGAGGAAATTACATCTGATTATAATAAAAATTCTGCTATTGAATTTAAATGCAAGTGCGGTGAAATAAATTGTAGAAGCAATATTGAATAAAATAAAATGTCGCACAATAAAAATAGGGAGTGGCGAAGTGGGGAAGTGAGAGCACTAAAAAAATGGATAATTCATCAAGCTGTCTTTGCCAGCGTCCGGGCCATTTCTAACCATTTGGGTTGGCGCGGTCTGTTTTTGTATTTTGCCGATGATTTATGAATTTCTAAAAGAGAACACAGGTCGTTCTTTTTCCAACTGGTTAAATATTTTCCTTTGTTTCTTTGGATTATCTCAACACCTTTTGCCCAAAGCTCAAAATCTTTTTTCTTTTTCTCCGCCAGCATATTTTTCCGGAAAAACGGCACAACTACTCCGGTAATATCGCCAATCTTTTGCACCGAAAACCTGGCTTGGTCTTTTATAATATGAATTTCACCGCAGCCAATTTTATTTCTTACCGCCTCTAAAACTTTTGTGTCTTTTCTGGGTCCTGTTATCACAAACTGAGCCTTCCATCTATAATATGTCGGGGCGTTTGTTCTTTCGTGTCTAGTGTCTTTTCGAAACTGCAAATCAAAGCACCCGTCGTTATTTACTAAAGCTGTAATATTAATATCTTTTTTTGCCGGCATGTTTTTTTATGGTGGAAATAAGAATATTTTTTCAGCGCGCCAAACCTACGGCCTAGGTTGGGAGCTCCCGCACAGCGGGAAGCTCTCGCGACCCGAACCCGAACTGAAAAAATATTCTTATTTCCACATATATATATTATTATAACAGATATTTAATTGTGCGACAATACTTTGTCAAGCGAGTTTCTTATTGTGCGACAATTTTATGTCTTATTCTTTCAAATCTTTACCGCTATGGAACTGGCGGTGTATGTCGCGTAGGCGTTTATTTGTTACGTGGGTGTATATCTGAGTGGTCATTATGCTTCTGTGTCCTAAAAATTCTTGAATCGTACGCAAGTCAACGCCCTGAGTAAGTAAATCCGTAGCGTAAGAATGGCGGAGCGTGTGAGGAGTTGTAAACATTGGGATGCCCGATAACATAGCATATTTTTTGACGAGCTTTTCAATATAACGGGCTGTGAGCCGGCTATCGGCATCTTTTCTGGATCTGGTATTGATAAATAGCGGCTTTTCTTTGTCTTTTCGAGCTTCTAAATATTTTCTTATCCAACCTAAAGCTCTTTCTGAAAAATAGACTGTTCTAGGGTTGCCTCCTTTTCCGATAACGCCTAGCTCAAAATCTTTCTTGTTTTTTATATTAGCAAACTGTTCAACGTTAAGAGATACAAGTTCGGCGATTCTAAGCCCGGTTGAAAACAAGGTTTCTAAAATAGCCCTATCTCGCAGCCTAATATTGTCTTTTGGCTCGGCAGCTGTTAAAAGCTTCTCAATCTGCTCTAGATTAAGGAATTTAACGGTTTTAACGCTTTTATCGGGCTTAGGAAGGGTTATTTTGCCCGGCGCTAGTGAAACTATGTCTTTAGCTATAAAATAGGCTAAAAACGCCCTTAAAGCGATTAAATAGTAGTTCTGGGTGGTCTTTTTGAGGGACTTGCCTGTTTTGGGATTCTGATAGCGAGAAAGGTATAATCTGTACTCCCAAATATGGTCTTTGGTCAATTGATGGGGGAGCAGGCCTTCTAAATTCTTGTATTTTAACCATCCAAAAAATTTATTTAGATATTCCTGATAATTCTTTTGAGTATTATTGCGTAATCCTTTTTCTACGTCGCAATAATCTAAAAAGTCATTTATGTGTTTTATTAATGGCTTAGCCGATTGTTCCATGTTATTGTGATTATAGTCTTGAATATACTCTTTACCAACATTTTACGAACCTTACCTATATTAATAATAAGCCATCCCCTAATGGCCTGTCAAGGTGGTTTTATTGACTAGGCGGCATTTGGGACGGCTCAGTTGGCGGACAAGCTTGGTTTTGCTTGGCTTTGCCGGGATGAAATATACTATCTGCCACTCCAGAAAAATAACTTTTTATTTTTTCTCCGATTGTTTCAGAAATTTTTTCTTTTTCTGCATTAATTTCATTCTTTATTATATCTCCCCTCTTCTGCACTTCCCCGCTTATTTTGGGGTAAACGCTATCTTTGGCCCAATTAGAGCCTTTAGTGAGGTAGTCTTGGGCCACGTTAGCTCCTTGCAAAAATATGTTTTTACCAATTCCCCTAAAATATGCCTGCTGGCTCAAAAAAACCACTATTAGTATAACAGCTATAATCACGATATATTTTATAAATCCTTCTTGCATATAATTTAGAGTAAAAATAAGGATAATTTTTTGTTCGGGTTGGCCGTGGGCGAGGCGCGCAAAAAATATCCTTATTTTTACATCATATTTTGTCGCACAATAGTCGCACAATAAAACTAACGAAGCATTCCTTTATTTAGTTAAATTTTTAAGATAGCTTAATAAATCTTTTTCGTCTTTGGCGATATAATCAAAAAATGATTTTCCCCAGTCGCTAAATTCTCTTGTCTCTGGAACTTTTAAGCCAACCACTTTTTTACCAAGAGCCTTTGCATAACCCGCCTCCATATAAATGCCCCGCGTATCGGACAAAACAATAATAATAGCTTCACAATTTTTTATCACATCGAGTTCTAAATCTAAAAGTTTTGTCCCTGATAGAGTTTGGTCTGCATCTCTTATAGGCAAAAATATCTTAAGACCATTTTTCTCTAAAAACTTTGTAAAATAATCATTCCTATCTAACTTTTCAGAATCTAATTTATAATCTTTTATTCCTGTTTTTGCGTGTGGTGTGGCAAAATAAAACATATTTAAATAGACTATGCAATTAAAGCAATTTTATCGCTTCTTTTACGCGTTTTAAGGTTTTTTCTTTGCCTAAAATGTCGGCTATTTCAAACGGGCTGGCTGATGCCTCTTTGCCGGACAACGCCACCCGCAATGGCCAAAGCAGAAATCCCCTGTTCTTTTCCGGGTATCCTTTTTCCAAATTAAATTTTTCAGCAGCAAAGAACAATTCTTTTTCTAAATCTTTCAAATCCCATTTTTCAGCTTTAGATAACACCTTTTCCGATACAGAAAGCGACTCCTTCACCTCTCCCTCCCCCATCTTCTGCCATTTAAGCAAATTTTTGTCGTAGTTTAGTTTATCTTTAAAAAAGAAATCTGATAATTCAACTATTTCTGAAAGTTTTTTCATTCTTGTTTTGGAAACCTCAACAATTTTTTGCAATCTGTTTTGGGACACCTGGCCTTGCACCAAAAGCCCTGCATCTTTAAGATACGGGGCGCAAAGTTCTGTTAATTTTTCTATTGATTTTTCGCGTATATAAAGTCCGTTTAGAAAATCCAACCTCTGCACGTTAAATACAGCTCCGGCTTTTTGCACTTTTTCTATGGAAAACTCTTTAACAAGGTGAGCCAAAGAGAATACTTCTTTTTCTGTTCCCGGATTCCAACCGAGAAGGACCATAAAATTAACCAATGCATCGGGCAAATAACCTTGCTTGTGATAATCTGCCAATGCCACATCGCCGTGACGTTTTGAAAGCTTGCTGCGGTCTGGATTAAGCATCAAAGGAAGATGCGCATACACGGGCATATTAAATCCCAGTGCCTGCTGTAATAAAATCTGTCTTGGCGTATTGGATAAATGCTCCTCGCCTCTGATAACGTGACTTATCTGCATTTCAAAATCATCAACAACAACTGCAAAATGGTATAAAGGATTATCAAAATTTTTGGCAATTACCACATCTCCCAAGAGTCCTGCATCAAATTCTACTTCGCCCCTAATCAAATCATAGAACTTAACTTTTTTATTTGGAACCCTGAACCTTATGACAGACGGCATTCCTTCTTTCAAATTTTTCTGAACAATTTCGGCGGGTAAATTAGCGCACTTGCCGTCGTATTTTGGGGCTATTCCCCTAGCCATTTGTTCCTGGCGCTTGTTTTCTAATTCATCTTCTGTGCAAAAGCAATAATATGCTTTGTTCTGCTCTAAAAGGTTTTCCAAATATTTTTTGTAAATATCCAAGCGCTGCGACTGTTTATACGGGCCGAATTCGCCGTCAATATCCGGCCCCTCGTCCCAGACTATACCCAGCCATTTTAATTCATCTATAATCTCCTGCACCCATTTTAATTCTGACCTTTCTGCATCTGTGTCTTCAATTCTCAAAATAAACTTGCCTTTGTTTTTTTTCGCAAAAAGATAATTAAACAAAGCAGTCCTTGCCCCTCCAATATGCAGAGGCCCGGTTGGTGACGGAGCAAAACGAACCCTAATTTTTTTTATTTCTTGTTTTTTGGCCATAACTTAGTCTAACATTAAAAACTCTAATATCTCGCGAGCAATTGCTCTGGCTGCCAAAGGTTTTGCGAAAGCTAAAGCTGCTTGGCGCATTTGTTCTAATTTTTCAGGGTGTAAAAACAGCAACTGAATTTTTTCTAAAAAAAAGTTGGGTGTTAAATTTTCCTGCTCAACTACTATGCCAGCTCCCGTGTCGGCGTAAACATAGGCATTCTTTGCCTGGTGGTCTGAGGCTGAGGAAGGCAAAGGAATTAAAATACTGGGCTTTCCGACTGCGGCAATTTCAAAGATAGAGCCGGAACCGGAACGAGAAATTATCAAATCTGCTGCTTTATACGCATGCTTTATTTTCTCTTCATCTAAAAACCCTACTGGATGATAATACTTATCTAAATCTTTACTTATAACAACTTGTGCCTCACCTTGAGTTTCTTTGATGTTCTCTCTTCCTGTTATATGAATTATCTCGTAATTTTTTAATAAATCATTTAAAATCCGCAAGATAAAATCATTTATAGATTCCGAGCCTTGAGAACCCCCCATTATTAAGAATATCGGCTTAGAATATGTTAAATTAAACAACTCCCCTGCCCTCTCTGTGTCGCCCTCAAGTATTTCTTTTCTTATGGGGTTTCCTGTTAAAGTTGTTTTTTGGGGATCAAAATACTCTGTTTTTGGAAAGGATATGAAAATCTTTTTAGCCCATTTGCAAGTAGTTTGGTTTGAAAGACCGGGCACAACGTCTGACTCGTGCAAAAACACAGGTATCTTTAAAAATCTGGCTGACCAGGTCACAGCAATAGAGCCAGACCCTCCTTTGCTAAAAACTAAATCGGGCTTTAGTTTTAAAAGCAGAAAGAAACTTTGTAAAACTCCGAAAGGAATCTTAAATAAAATATCAACAACATTCTGCCAAAGGGTCGCAAGATTTATCTGCGAAGCAGAAAATCCCGACCTAGAAAAATATCTCCTGATTTTACCTGAAACTATTGTTTTTATTATAAAATCTTCTTGGGATAGCAAAATTAGGCCGAACTCATCTTTGGGGCCCAAATAATAAAACTCTAAATTCTTTTTAGGATAAACCCTCCTTATTTCCCTGATAATGGCGACCAAAGGATATACGTGCCCGCCAGTTCCACCGCCTGTAAAAAGTATTTTCATGTATTAAGTATTTTTAGAAATATTTAATAAAAGGCCTACGCCGATTAATTCAGCTACTAAATGCGAGCCTCCATAGCTAAAAAATGGCAATGGGATGCCAGCTAAAGGAAAAATTCCTGCAGCTGAAGATATATTTATAAACGCCTGCAAAGTTATCCAAAAAGTAATACCTATAGCTGTTAGTTTAGGAAATCTGTCTTTTGAGCTTTTGGCGATTTTTATTCCCAACCAAAAAAACAAAAGAAACAAAGAAATTAGAATCACGCCGCCGATTATTCCTAACTCCTCGCCCACTATGGCAAAAATAGAATCTGACATTGCTTGAGGCAAATAACCAAACTTCTGAGTAGACATGCCTAAGCCTTTGCCAAAAAGCCCTCCAGACCCTAAAGAAATCAAGGACTGCCTTAGTTGAAAGCCTTTGCCTAAGGGG
Organism: uncultured Candidatus Saccharibacteria bacterium; assembly: GCA_964366875.1. Taxonomy (GTDB): domain Bacteria; phylum Patescibacteriota; class Minisyncoccia; order Minisyncoccales; family Staskawiczbacteraceae; genus CAYIVF01. The sequence goes on along the minus strand of CAYIVF010000006.1, from coordinate 2,506 downwards.
TCTGATTCTGGATTCAAAAAAATCAGCCATCTGTCTAACCTGTATGATTCAAATTTTATTAAAAACAATAAGCTTCCAAATCCCGCAATGACCATTAAAAGCATGTGCCACAAGGGTGTCTTTACCGAAAAATACATTGCCACTAACGTTAATGCAATTATGCCCAAAGTACTGAGGTCTGGCTGCAAAATCAGGATTGCAGATATTACTCCTAAAAAAACTGTAAAAGGAACGAATACGTATATTAGATTATGATAACCTTTTTTGGCATTAGATTTCCAGCCCGAACTCTTGCCTTCCGAAAGTTTTGAAGCAATCCAAGCTGATAAATACAAAATAGCCGTGATTTTTAAAAACTCAGACGGCTGAATTGTGAAATTTCCTATACTTATCCACCTGCTAGCTCCCCAAAACTTTAAACCGATTCCTGGCAAAAAAACCAAAGATAACACTATTAGATTTAATATAAGCAATACTGGCGCCCATTTTTTAAGAAAAGACAAGGAAATTTTATAAGCAGCAAGGCCTAAAATAACTCCGGGTAAAAGTCCATAAAGAAGCTGATGAATTAAATAATAATTAGTGTTGCCAAACCTTTGCAAAGAAGCTGGCGAAGAAAGGCAGAACAAAAATAAAAAACTAAAAGCAACCAGAAAAACAATCAGAAAAAATAAATAATAATTGAAATGATGTCTCATAATCGGAGGCAAAAATAAGAAATAATTTTTTGTTCGGGCTGGCCGTGGGCGAGGCGTCCAAAAAATTATTTCATATTTTTGCCGTAATAACGCGCTGCCTTCTGAAACTGGTCTCCTTTTTCTTCAAAGTCTTTCCATAAAGAATAGCTCGGTGAAGCGCAAGATAATAAACAAATCTCCCCTTTTTGGGTATATTTATATGAAAATCTAACTGCTTCTTCCATGCTTTCGGTTTCTAGGATGTTTAATCCTTTTGAAGATTCAAAAATCTTTTTTCCGGTTTCTGGAAAAAGCACTATATTTTTAATGCCGTGTTTTTTAATTATTTTCGCTAATTTAGAGAATTTGTATCCCCTATCTTGCCCGCCTAAAAAGATAGTGCCTATTTTCGGTAATGATTTTACAGCTATTATTGTAGACTCTGGTGTTGTAGAAATTGCATCGTCATAGAACTTGATACCTTTAAATTCTCCAACAAACTCTAAACGATGGGGCAATGGTTTAAACGTTTCAATCGCCTTTTTTATTTTATTGTCTGGAATATCAAACTCCTTTGCAGCTGCAACGGCAGCTCTTATGTTTTCTTTATTATGCTTTCCGACTAGGGTTATATTTACGTCGTTGAGAAATTTTTCAGATACAAATGGCACTGCCTTAGCTTTTGTCTGCTTTGACCAGTTTGCCATTTTTTTGTTTTTAGGATTAAAAACAAAAACATCTCCTGCTTCTTGATACTTTATTATATTTTTCTTGGCTCTATAATAATTCTTTATATTGTAATGATAATCCATGTGTTCTGGAAAAAGAGACGCAACAACAGCTATGTCCGGAGAAAATTTAACATCGTCTAACTGATAGCTTGAAAGTTCTAAAACAAAAATAGTGGGGCACCCGGGGTACCCTGCGGGTCGTCCTTTTATTTTTTTCATAACAGCTGTTAGCATCGGCGTGCCTATATTGCCCAAAAGTTCTGCGTTTTTACCAGATTTTTTTAAGATGTGATAAATAAGAGAGGCTGTCGTCGATTTTCCCTTTGTTCCTGTAACTCCTATAATTTTTACTCCTGGTATTCGACGCACATAGGAAAAAAATATATTCGTGGCTGTTGTATATGGAATTTTTAATTTTTCTTTTGCAACACCAGGCGACCTTATGGCTATATCGTAATCTTTTTGTTTTTCTAAATAATCAGCATCGTCCTTTACGTCTCCTATGCCAATTTCTAAATTGTGGAAATTTTGTTTTAGATATTCTTCCGTGAGCTTACCCTCTTTGCCATACCCTAAAATTAAGGCGTTCCTCATACCTAAAAACTTTATATAATCCGGAACAGACGAAAGCTGAGTTCTAAAAACTTTTTCTATCAGTTCTTGAGGCTTCTTTTTACCTTGAAAATATATTTTGAGCGGGATTTTTTTGTAATTAAAATAATACCTGTTATCGTCCGGATCAATTTTGGGCAAGAAGATTTCTCCCGCAAGGTCATCTCTAAATTTATCTCTAGACATATAAAATGCTGCTCTTGCTTCTTGGTAAGTGCCCACGCAATCAAAAGGTTTAGACCTTCCAAAGCCCAAGATATCTCGTAAAGTAGTCAATATTCCGATATCTGCAAATGCAAACAGATTTTTACCGAAAATGCTTATCAATTCCTCTTTTGATAAAAATGGGGAAAGTATCAAAAAAACAAATATGCACTTGGGGCAATGCCCGCACCATAATTTTCCTTGCCCTGAGGGGTACCCTTTGGGTCCCGAAGGGTTTATCTTAAAATTATTATTGCAGCTGGAAAAATCAAAAAGATATTT
>CAYIVF010000005.1:0-33737 GCA_964366875.1 uncultured Candidatus Saccharibacteria bacterium | reverse complement strand
TCTCCTAATCCATGAGCTACACCTCCTCCAAGTCCTACTCCAACCCCAACTCCAACACCTACTCCAACTCCAACACCTACCCCAACTCCGTCTCCTTGCTTTCCGAGTTGGTCTTGCGGTTTTTGGAGCGCCTGTTTAAATGGACAGCAAACCAGAACCTGCGCTGATTTAAATAATTGCGGCACGATAAGCGGCAGGCCGCCTGTGACGCAATGGTGCGTCTCATCTTGCCGCGAGACAACTAGCGACTGCCAAGATTCTTTCGGCTCTCATCCGGCTTTATGCATCAGCAATTATGCTGTTAAAAGATATGTTTGTGAAAATGAAAAATGCGTTTCAAAAGATTACATATGTCTTTCCGGAGATTGCTCTTCATCAATGCCTTGTTCGTCTGTAAACCTTGTTAGAGCGTATTGTTCAGACAGCGACAATGGATTGAATTTTGTGGTAAAAGGCCAGTGTGAGGACGCTTTTGCCAGTTATGCCAAAACTGATTCTTGCGTAGACTACAATCAGATATTGGAATATTATTGCGGCTACCCAACACTTTTCGGCTCTGCTTTGAAATGCGTTGCTGAAAAAGTAAGGTGTTCTATGGGATGCGAGAATGGCGTCTGTCTTCCCGACTATACTATTCATCCGCAGCAGCCGAAATAATTCTTTCTTTGATGGAAAAATCTTTGCCGAAATTAGAAGAGATTAAAAACAGGCTCCATCATTTGATGGAGCGCCTTTGAGATAAAAGAGAAAGAAAGGAAAATCGAAGAATTGAAAAAAGAATTTTTGAATCCGGATTTTTGGAAAAAAAATAGGGAAAAAGCCGGAGAAATCAGCCAGGAATTAGCTAAATTAGAAGAAGAGGCGGGAGATTTTAAAAAAATAGAAGCTGAGTTGTGTGAGGTAGGAGATTGGATAAAAGAAAACAGCGAAGTTGATGAAAACACTATAGCAATTCTTGTGAATATTGAAAAAAGGATAGAGCAGTTAGAATTTAAAACATTTCTTTCCGGCAAGTATGATAAGAATAATGCGATTATGGAAATCTTTTCGGGAGCCGGAGGACAGGATTCCCAGGATTGGGCAACTATGCTAATGAGAATGTACGAAAGATATTGCGCGGCAAAAGGATTTAAAACACAAGTTTTGCATCAGGCATTCGGCGAGGCGGGCGGACCAGAAGGCAGAGTTGGCACAAAGTCTGTCACAATAGAGATAAAAGGAAATTTTGCCTACGGTTTTTTAAAAAAAGAATCAGGAGTGCACAGACTGGTGAGAATTTCTCCTTTTTCAGCTCAGAAACTGCGCCACACTTCGTTTGCTTTAGTGAATGTTTTACCGGAGTTGAAAGAAAAAGAGGTTGAAGTTGAGCTCAAGCCCGATGATTTAAAAATAGAAACGTTTAAGGCCTCTGGTCCCGGCGGCCAGTATGTAAATAAAACAGAGTCAGCCGTAAGAATCACCCACATTCCCACGGGCATTGTTGCAGCTTCGCAGACAGAAAGGCTTCAGGGAAGGAATAAAGAAAATGCAATGAAAATATTGTATGCCAAGCTTCACCAGTTAAAAGAAGAGACGCACGCCAAAAAAATAAAAGAGATAAAGGGGGATTTGGTGTCAGCTTCCTGGGGAAACCAAATAAGGTCTTATGTTTTGCATCCGTATAAAATGGTGAAAGACTTAAGAACGCAGTATGAAACCTCTGATACTGGTGGAGTGTTAGATGGAGACCTGGACAAATTCATTGAGGCAGAGTTGAAAATAAAAGACAATGATTAAATTTAATAAAGTAACTAAAATCTATCCTCCCAAAACAGTTGTTCTGCAGGATATTTCCTTTGAAATAAAAGAAGGCGAATTTGTTTCTATTGTTGGTAAATCAGGAGCCGGTAAAACAACTTTGATTCGCTTGCTTTTGGGATTAGATGAGCCCACATCAGGCGAGGTTTATTTTAAAGACATAAATGTGCATACGGCAGATTCTCTGCAGCTTCGAGATATCAGGAGAAACATAGGCGTTATTTATCAAGATTACAAGCTTTTGTCTGCGAAGACGGTTTATGAAAATGTTGCCTATGTTATGGCAGTGGAGGGCAAAGCTCACAAAAAGATAGAAGAGGAGGTTCCAAAGGTTTTAGAAATTATCGGGTTGCAAAATAAGGTGAATAATTTCCCTAAAGAGCTTTCCGGAGGAGAACAGCAGCGGCTGGCAATTGCCAGGGCCTTAGTAAATCATCCGGATGTTATTGTAGCTGACGAGCCGACTGGCAACCTTGACCCGTATAATACTTATGAAGCGATTTCGCTTTTGCAAAAGATAAATCAGGCAGGCAGGACGGTTATTTTAGCTACTCACGACAGGGAAATAATAAACAAACTAGGCAAGAGGGTGATTACCTTAGAGAACGGCAGAATATTAAGAGACGAGGAAGCAGGAAGATTCGTTATTTAAAAATATTAAATATATTTTTTAACATGCTAACCAGTTTTAAAAGAATATTTACTTTTGCCGTCAATGATTTTAGCCGTAATAAAGGTATTTCCTTGGCTGCTATTTTTGTTTTGATTGTTACGATTATGCTGGTAACGGGCATTTTCTTTTTTCATGGCATGGCATCGTATTTAATCTCTCAAATACAGAATAAAATTGACGTGACTGCATACTTTAAGGAGGATACCTCAGAGCAGGACATTTTAAAAATTAAAGATGAGATTTTAAAGATGTCTCCCAATATTAAAAATATTGAATATGTGTCTAAGGACCAGGCTTTAAGAATATTTAATGAAAAACACAAAGATAGCGCAGTTTTAATTAAAGCTTTAGAGGAGGTGGGCGATAATCCTTTTTTGCCTTCTTTAAATATCACAACAAATGGCGACCCTTCGCAGTATGAGGAGGTTTCAACCATATTGCAGACATCAGGTTTCAGCAAACTTGTTGACAAGGTGGATTTTTCGCAAAAAAGAGACACTATTGAAAAGGTTTATTCTATAACCTCTAATATAAATAGGTTTGGGCTTTTGTTCGGTATAATTTTAATTATTGTTGCTATGTTAGTTGTATACAACACTATAAAGCTTGCAGTTGACAGTTCAAAAGAAGAAATCAGCACCATGCGCATAGTGGGCGCTTCCAACTGGTTTATACGAGGGCCCTTCATAATTCAGGGAATGATTTACGGAGTAGTTGCATTTTTAGTGTGTATTTTACTTTCAGGGTTTTTTGCCTATATGGTTTCATCAAAAATCGCAGTCGTATTGCCCGGATTCAGCATCTTTAGTTATTTCTTGACTAATTTCTGGATTCTTGTATTAATACAATTAGGTTTTGGGATAGGCGTAGGCATAATTTCAAGTTCTATCGTTGTAAGAAAGTATTTAAATATTTAAATCTTTGCGGGGTGGTGCAGTGGTAGTCACGCCACGCTCTGGACGTGGAAACCTTGGTTCGAATCCAAGCCCCGCAGCCATCACATGCTAAGTCAGGTGACTGAGACGCATGGCGAAAAAAAACACTTTTATGGAGTACATAGAATTTATTGTTAATATTCTCGGAGAGGCTTCAAAGATTGCTTTGGCGCACTTTGGAAAAATTTCAGGGATTACGAAACCGGACGATAATAATCAGGTTTTAACCGATGCAGATTTAGCAATCGGTAAAAAAATTATTTCTTTAATTCACGACAAATACCCAACACATAATATTATCGACGAAGAAGCTGGGATCATTGATAACAGGTCTGAATTCACTTGGGTTATTGATCCCGTGGATGGTACAAGTAATTTTGCAAACGGAATTGTGACTTATGGCGTTATTGTGGGATTATTAAAAGGTGGTGTCCCAATTGCAGGCGGATTTGCCTTGCCCGCATTTTCTGAAATTTATTCAGCAGAAAAGGGCGAGGGCGCATTTTTGAATGGAGAAAAAATAACAATAGACGACAGTAAAGAAGAATTGTCGTCCCAATTACTGGCGTATGGAATTGACGCCAATCACAAAAATCCAGACGCAACAAGACAGGAGTGCAAATTAATAGCTGAGCTAATTTTAAAAATAAGGAATTTGCGCGCGAGTGGATGCGTTTTTGACGCCGCAATGGTTTTGAAAAATAAATATGGAGCATATTTGGCAAACTGGGGTAAGATTTGGGATGTTGCCGGAGTCCAAGTCGTTGTCCAAGAGGCTGGCGGAATTTTTACAAACTTTATCGGCAAAACTATAGATTATAGCAATCCCCTGACAAGGGTAAATGAAAATTTTGGCCTTTGCATCAGTTCGCCTAAATTACATAAACAAATTCAAGAAATTGTAAATAAAAATACCGGTAAATAGGCCCGACTAGGACGCCTCAGTTGAGAAGCCTCCAAAAGGCCTGATTTCCCCCTAGGGATTTGGGTCCGCAACTGAGTCAGTCAGCCAATTTGAAACTCCGACTTAGCTAAGTCGGAAATAAACTATTGACATGTCTTTTTGTCTTTGGTAATACAAAATATAGAGATGTTCTTTTTAAAACTGCCCATAAGATTGCTCGCTGTACAAGGTAAGCAGTCTTATGGGCAGTTGGCAGAGCGCGTTTGGCGGATATTATCCACGTACTTGCAGAGTGAGTCTGGAGGTCCGCCATAACGCAAAGCTGTTCAGCTTTGAGAGAGAAGTTTGGTCAGAGACGGTCGCATGGCCACAAACATCATGATGAAAAAGTGCCTTGTCGACCCAAAGACCACAGTTGCAAGCGCGTGCTATTATGCAACTGAATGGGTGCGGTTGCGCCCGACTTCTGTCTTGGTCTCTCCTCTGCCAGCTGCCCTCTTGTTCTTCATCGTTGGCGCGTCTCCACCTCTTATCGCGAAAGGAGGAAGTCATGAGACGCCTCAGGCGGAAGTGGTTACTGGCCCCGGCCCCTGACTCGAGCTAAGCCGAAGAAAGACAGCTTGGGTTGAAGCCGAAACGCAACCACTTCTCAGGCCGTGAGCCATTAGCTACGAAGCAAAATGGCTCACGGCTGTTTTTTTTATATTTACTTATTGTTAATTTTTTGCTAATATAATAATTAAATTGGGCGCATAGTTAAGTGGTATAACATCTACCTGATAAGTAGAAGGCCGAAGGTTCGATTCCTTCTGCGCCCACTATACTTGAAACATATTTAGAAAAAAGGTATAAAGAGTAAAACTTAATATTTTATCAAGAGAGCAGGAAGGGAACTGGCCCGTTATAACCTGCCAACAACCTGCCCGCCTAGCATTAAGGCGGGCAAGGTGCTAAGTCCAGCCCGAGGGGGAAAGATAAAGGTCGGCCTTTGTAATTCTTTCCTGATGGGAAAGTTTTTTATTTAATAATATTTAATAATTAAAAATAATTTTATGTTTTTTATTCCAAAAACGTATACGGTAGAGAGCGTAACTTCCGGGCATCCAGATAAAATGTGCGATCAGATTTCAGATGCAATTTTAGACGAGTGCATAAGACAAGACCCATTTACAAGAGCTGGCATTGAAACATTCGGGAACCACGGCCTTTTGGTTATTGGCGGAGAGGTGACAACAAAAGCAGATATAAATGCGGCTGAAATCGCAAAAAAAGTTTACAAAGATATCGGCTACGCAAAAGACTTTAAAATTATCACGGGAATCATTAAACAGTCGCCGGACATTGCTCAGGGTGTTGACATTGGGGGAGCCGGAGACCAGGGAATTATGTACGGCTTTGCGACGGATGAAACTCCAGAATTTTTACCATTGGCCATTGTAAAAGTTCATGCTTTGGCTAAAGGTCTTGAAAATTTAAGAAAACAGGGAGTTATCTCTTGGTTGAAGCCCGACGGAAAAACACAGATTACAGTTGAGAACGGGAAAATAAAGACTATTTTAATAAGCGCTCAGCACGAAGACGGAATTTTGCAGGAAGAGATAAAGCAAACACTCATAGAAAAATTAATAAAGCCGATTGTCGGAGACATTTCTAACGTTGAGATTTTAGTAAACCCTACTGGAAAATTTGTGATAGGGGCCGATGGTTTTGAGGCGGATGCCGGCTTAACTGGACGGAAAATTATGGTAGACACCTACGGCGGCCTTATATCTCACGGCGGAGGGTGCTTTTCAGGAAAAGACCCCACAAAGGTAGACAGGTCGGGAGCCTACATGGCAAGATTTGTTGCAAAGAACTTGGTTGCCAACAAGCTGGCTCATCAGTGTTTGGTTTCCGTAGCTTACGCAATCGGCAGGGCAGAGCCTTTGATGGTGGAAGCCTTAAACGAAAAAGGAGAGAGCTTGGCTGAGATTGTTAAAGCTAATTTTGATTTTAAACCAAAAGCAATAATTGAAAGGCTGGATTTAAGAAAGCCCATTTACCAGCAGACAGCAGCTTACGGCCATTTTGGCAAGGAAAATCTGCCTTGGGAAAAAATTATATCTCTTAAGCTCTAAAAATTTGCTTTTAAATTGGTAAAGATTTAAAATAAATAAAAAGTAATAATCTCCTTGGCGAAGCCAAGGAGAAAACAATATGGCAAAACTTTTAAATACATTATGTAAAATAGTTTTTATAGCATTGCTGCTTGTCTTTGCCGCAGCTTTCTTTATGTATAAGCAATACTGGCTTGCCTTTTTTACGTTAGCCTTAATTCTCATAGTATCCAGCTGGGGAAGGGTAAAAAAACTAATTGTTGGCAAAGATAAGGTAGAGGTGCAAATACCGGAGGACGTAATTAAAAGAGAAGAAAAAGAGGAAAACCAATAAAATGCAAAAATACACTCTAAAAAATACGCAGCGCAACAGGGCAGACTATAAACTGCCGAAAGACAAGTCAATAAACAGATTTTGGGGAAACGCTTCAAGATTAGAGCATTTTAACGTGAGAAATAAAAACAAGGGCAAGAAGAGATAAAAATCGCCATTTAGGCGATTTTTTGGTATATTGATATTAAAGGACTATTAATTTGTCTATCTATGCAGATAGTAGATAAATATGGATATCTAGAGGATGTTCTCAACTATATTGAAAAGAACATCATATGCGCAAAGCATTTTGAAAAACTCTCCAAGAAGGCGAGACTGAGTGAATATTTGTTGAAAAAACTTTCAAAGGATTTACAGGGTTTTTCAGAGAAATATTTCTTAACATCTTTGCAAGACAAGTTAGAAGAACGTCATAGTTCTTTAGCTGGAGCCGAAGCAGAGGTTTTTTTAGCAGATGTGGGTATTGAGGTTGAAAAAAGCAAAGCGTTCGTTTTAATATGTCTTAATTGGGATGTTGTGATTGATGAAGAAAAAGAAGACAAAATAACCACAATTGTAAAAATATTTTCAAAAAATAATATTCAAATAAAAATCGCAAGCTAAAATGTCAGCTCAAGTTAAAGTTTTAATTGAGGGCTACACTAACGCAGATTCAAAAGCAGAAAGCGGGGGAGAAGAAAAAACCTGCCCTACTGTTAGTTTGGTGAGAGACGGGGATTTGATAATGGTGGTAGACCCCGGTATTTTAGAAAGCCAGCAAATTTTGGTTGATGCTCTGCAAAAACAAGGTTTAGGTGTTGATGATGTGAATATGGTTTGCATTACTCATTCTCATATTGACCATTACAGAAATATAGGAATGTTTCCTGACGCTAAAACCTTAGAGTATTTTGGCGTGTGGGACAAGGGTAACTGCGAGGATTGGCAGGAGCAGTTTACTCCAAATATTCAGATTTTGCGCACGCCCGGCCATGATTATACAAGCATAACTCTTTTTGTAAAAACAAACGACGGGATTGTGGCGATTTGCGGAGATGTTTTTTGGAAGGAAAATTATCCAGAAAGGGCGCAAGACGATACTTTTGCTTCAAACCCCGAAAAATTAGAACTAAGCAGAGAGTCGGTTTTAAGAATGGCTGACTGGATAATCCCTGGGCATGCAGGAATGTATAAAATAAAAAAGAGCGAAGCTAAAGAGTCAAAAGTTGAAAAATCAGATGCAAAAGATAGCCAAAAACCATTTGCCATCTGCAGAAAATGCAAGGGGATAATTAAAAATAAGCTTGACAGCTGCCTTTGCAGGCCGTATCTTTGCCATAAATGCTGCGAGTGCGGCTTTGATTGCGACGTTTGCGGCTGCAGCCATATAAGAAAATTGCAAAGATGAAAAAAATACTTTTTGTTTTAGTTATCTTTTTTTCGTTTAGTTTTACCGGGACTGCTTTTGCCCACCAGCCAAGACTTGTTTATTTAAAACAAGGAGATATTAATATATACAATCCTGAAGTTTCTCAGGCATTTTACGATGAATTAAAAGGTCAGCCCCGAGATTATTACATAACCTCAGACAAAGATTTTGAGCTGTATATTAATCTTTTAGTGCCTTCAGCCGTAAACCCGAAAGGAAGATACTCGGCTAAAATATATGAAGAGGAAGAACTCATCGCGACTATTGACGGTTTATCTTCTGATTGGCAGGAGTTTTATGAGACATTCGGCAGAGATTATTATTTAAAAGGTCCGGAGTTTTTAAAACAGGTTGCATCGGGAAAGTATAAAATTGAAGTGTTTTCATCAGATAATCAGGGAAAATATGTTTTAGTTGTAGGTAAAAAGGAAGTTTTTGATATTTGGTCTTTGTTAAATGTTTATTGGCAGCTGCCTTTGTTAAAACTCGCATTTTTAAAAACCTCTGCTTTGCAGTTTTTCTTAACGCCTTTTGGCATAGCTGGCATAGGTTTTATTGGAGCCTTATTTATACTTTGGGCTTTTATCAACTATCTTATAGCTGCTGTAAAAGAGACTATAAGGCGCTACCAAGCTAAAACCATACTTTTAACTTCCGCTGGCATGCAAGTTAAAGATGAGATAATAAAATTACTGCAAAAGCCGGCTTATGACATAACAGTTGCTTTTATTACCACGGCAGCCAAGCCTGAAGAGGATGTTTCCTTTGTCAAAAAAGATTGGGACACAATGAGAGAAATGGGTTTTAACATTGAAGAGGTTGATATTGAGGGAAAGAAAGAAAGCCAGCTAATGAAATTGCTTGAACTCAAAGACATTATTTTTGTTGAAGGCGGAAACACATTTTATCTGTTAAGAGCCATGCGCCAATGCAACTTTGAAAGAGTAGTAAGGAAGTTATTAAAGCTGGGAAAAGTGTATATCGGCGCTTCTGCCGGAAGTATTGTGGCAGGTAAAACAATAGAAACAGCGGGCTGGAAAAATGGGGACAAGAATATCGTCGGTTTGAGAAATTTGAAAGGCCTGAACCTTGTGCCGTATAATATTTTTGTGCACTACCAGCCCGAGCATGCAGAAATAATTAAGAAAAATATGAAGAGCGCAAGAAAAAGGAAAAAGAGACTAAAGATTTTAACAGATGACCAGGCCTTGCTGGTTCAGGCAAAGCAGGTAATGCTAATTGGCAAAGGAGAAGAAATCGTTCTGTAGTGGCGAAAATAAAAATATTTTTTGCACGCCAGCCCACGGCCTAGGTCGGGAGCTCCTGCTTCGCAGGAAGCTCTCGCGACCCAAACCCGAATAAAAAATATTTTTATTTTCGCCATAGTAATATGTAAATATGATAATACACCCTTTTCAGCCCCTTTACAAAGGAATACGGCTATGAGCACGGAGAGTATCAAAGCGACTGTCAGAGAAATAGTCGGCGGCACAGATTATTCCAACCTTGCGGCGTTCTTGGCTTTTGTAGAAGAAGGTTTTCCAATGAGTTTGATAAAGGAGTTCTACAGAACAAATCGAATAAAATCAACCTTTGTGGCGCTGGGGAAAAGATTGCGGGCAGAGTTTAATAAGTTGAAGTCGGTTAAAGAAAAAATGGATTTTGCAAGAGAAGTTCATCGACGCATACCTTTTTTGTGCGATATTCTGCACAGAATCAGGCAATCAGACCGTAGCAAAATATAGAAGGCATCAATATTTGTAGGGCGGGAGTAATTCCGTCTTTTTTATTGTGCGACAATTTAGTTGACATTTGTTACGATTTCTATAATATAAAAAACAACGTATCTTCCGGCGCTCGCCGGAGCGTTATTAGTTCATTTTGACAGGTCTTTGACATTCGACACTTGTTTTTGGCCCAAAAGGCCAGAAGGAGACTGACCCATGATTAGCAATGCAACATTGGACAGGCTCGCCCTTGAAGTTTTGAGGGCGGATGTGCTGGAACTCAGAGCGGTTCCGGCAAAGGTGACGAACGAACAGATTGAATCCTTGCCGCTGTTCATGCGGCCATTTCTTTACGCATCGGGAAACTTTGGGCCAGGCTATCTCATGATCAAGGGATTAGTCGGCCACAAGGTGTTAATCAGGTGCCTTGCAAGGTATCTGGCAATCGAGATCGCAGAAAGATGGCCGACCGGAATTGATTTTGTCGCCGGTAACGTGACCGGCGGAATGATTCCGGGATGGGTGGTCAGTGAAGAGCTGGAAGTTCTTCTCGGCCGGCGGATTCCGTTTGTCTACATTCGGGAGCTTCGCAAGACCGGCGGGCAAAAGGAGTTGATTACCGGAATCCAAAACAATCCGGAACTACCTGCCGGCTCCCTTGGTCTGGACATGGAGGAGCTGGTCAACTTCGCCCAAACTATTATCAACGGAGCAGTTTGTCTGAGGGACGCGGGCTACCAATGCAAGAGCGGGGCCTGCATACTTTACTACGACAACCCCGTGGCTAACAAGGATTTGGCTGACGCCGGGATTGAGATGGTCTCCCTGCTTACTCTACCGAGGGTGATTGACGTAGCCGATCGGTATGATACGCACCCCAAAAATCTCTTGGGCGACTACCGCCAATTTTTGAAGAACCCTTTGCAGTGGCAAGCCGACAGGGGCTTGACCCGTATCGAGAGAGGAGGAACTAACTAATGAGTCCGATGCTTTTCGTGGCGCTCGACGATCTCCTTGGAAAGAGAAGGGATACCGTTGAAGCCGTTCGAGAAATGGAGCATGTGCGAGGAAACTTCGGTTACAAGATCAACCTTGACTGTCTGATGTATCATGGCGCGCATATGGCCCTCCATGGTCAGATGTCAACCTCCCATCCGATTTTTGCCGATACCAAAACCTGGAACGGTAAACGGACGATGACTGACATTGCCAAAATGCTGGTCGATGCCGGAGTGGATTACTTCAACGTTTGGGTCCAGGCAGACGACCAGCTGGAAGGCGCGGTCAGGGCTACCGAAGGTTCTAAGACCAAGGTTCTCGGAGTTACCGTGCTCACTCACTATGGCGACGATTGGTGCAGGATGTACTTTCGCCGCTCCCTTGAGGAGACGGTGGTATTCTTGACTCAGCGAGCCAGAGACCTCGGTTGCCACGGCGTTGTTCTGCCGGGAACGTGTCTGGTTGCGGTTAAGGATACTGACCTGATCAGGGCTGTGCCTGGAATCCGCATGGAAGAGTTCACTGATTACAGGCACAAACAGGAGGTTACTCCAGAATTCGCCGCTCAAAATGGGGCGAGAATAGTTGTGTGCGGAAGCCCGATCATGAAAGTTCCCGACAAAGTGGCCGCGCTTCGTCAGGTTCTTTCAAGGTTAGAGACGGCGCAACAGGGCTAGTAGAAACGGCAAGGACACAAGGTTCTTGTGACAGGAGAACAAAGCTGTTGAAGGGAATCAACGGCTATTTTTTTATAAACAATACTTGATTTAATTTTATAACTGATTAAGATGAAATATAATGGCAAAAGCAAAGAAAAGGAAAGCCGTAAAAAAGGCAAAGAGAGCAAAGAAGACAACCCTTAGAAAAACTCAGGGCAAGAAACCTGTAAAAAACAGGAATATTTTTGCTAAAAAAAAGAAAAAGGAAAAAAAGAAAATCTCCTTGGCGAAGCCAAGGAGAAAAATAAGGACCAAAAAATTGAAGACGGCAAAAAGAAAAATAGCTAGAAAACCAAAGAAAGTTATTGTACGCAGAACAAAGAAACCAGCCTCCAAATTGCCTGCGCCAGAAATTCCGGCAGAAACGTTATTTAAAGCAAAAATTAAAGTTATTGGTATTGGCGGCGGCGGTGGCTCAATTGTTTCCGAGATAGGCAGGTCATTGGAAAAGGCAACCTTTGTTATAGCTGATACAGATATCAGGGCTTTGAAAAAAAGACCAGGAATAAAATACTTCTGGTTTGGCGAAAACTTAACGCATGGTTTGGGCACCGGGGTAAATATTGATTTAGCAAAAAGAACTGCAACAGAAGCCAAAGAAAGAATGAGCAGTATGTTTGAGGACCAGGATATCATAATATTCATTGCTTCTTTAGGCGGAGGACTAGGCTCTGGTGCCACGCAAGTATTTGCTGAAGCTGCCAAAGAATTCGGAGGCATAACTTTGGGAATATTTACTTTGCCCTTTAAGTTTGAAGGGAAAAATAAACAGCGGATTGCGCAAAACGCATTAAGGTCTTTAAGGCGGTCTTTGAATGTGTCCCTTACTATTCCCAATGAAAAAATATTCAAGATTATTGATGTTAATACGCCCATAACAGAAGCATTTTCTATTGTTAATAAAAGTCTGATAGAATCTTTAGAAAGCCTGATAGATTTAATCTATAACCCAGGCATAATAAATATTGATTTTGCTGATTTGCGCACAATTCTAAAAGGCATAGGAAACACAGCGTTTTTAAACACCGTTGAGGAGTCTGGCAAAAACCGCGCAGAAAAAATCTGCGAGAAAGTGCTTTCCAACCCTTTGTTGCAAAATAGCAGCTTACAAGCAGAAAAAATCTTGTTTAATATCGCCGGGTCAAAAAATCTTTCTATGTTTGAGGTAGAAAAGATAAGCAGACATATTGCGGATTTAAACCCTAAAGCTAAAATCATATTTGGCATTTCAAAGAACTCAAATCTAAAAAATAAAATAAAGACCACTATCTTGATGACTGGCGGGGGTTTAAAAGCAGAAACGATTGAAAAAAAAGAAATCCAAACAAATCTCCTTAGCGAAGCCAAGGAGAAATCAAAGCGTGCTAAAAAGCCAGAATTGAAGAAACCCTTCGGCAGGCTCAGGGCAAGAAAACAAAAAAAAGAAAATGAAAAGAAAGTTTCTTCACTTTTACCCGCGTTCCAGGCTCCGGCCTTTGAAACAGCAGCTTTAGGAGAAAAGAAATTAAGTATTGTGGAGACAGCTCCGTCAGAATCAGTCAAAAAAGCAATAAGAAGGAGCGGGTTAGAAGTTAAAAAAGCGCAGGAGTTAGAAGAGAAAAAAAAGTTGCAACAGGAAAAAGAGTGGGAAATCCCAGCATTTTTGAGAAGAGTAAAATTTAAAAGCTAATTTTAGCTCCAGAAATAAAGAATAATTTTTTGCACGCCTCGCCCACGGCCAACCCGAACAAAAAATTATTCTTTATCTCTTTCGCTATGCTATATTATGGAAATCAAAAAGGTAATTATACCAGTAGCAGGCCTTGGCACAAGGTTTTTACCGCTTTCTCGGGCAATCCCCAAGGAGTTTTTTCCTTTAGTTGATAAGCCGGTTATTCAATATATAATAGAGGAGATAAAAAAGTCGGGAATCAAAGAAGCAGTTTTTGTCGTGAGCCCCGGCCAAAAAACTATCTTAAATTATTTCAAGAAGTCTCCGGAATTAGAAAAGCTTCTCGTAAAAAGAAAAAAGCAAAACATATTAAAAGAGCTAAAAGATTTTGAAGAAACATTTGAGGGCATTTCTTTTTCTTTTGCCGTGCAAAAAAAACCTCTTGGCGACGGCCACGCTATCTTGCAGGCGGCAAAACAGATAGAACAAGGTCCAGTTGCTGTTTTGTTCGGCGACGATATTGTGGATTCGGACACCCCAGCTTTAATGCAGCTAATGAATATTTTTAAAACCTGCAATGCTCCGGTTGTGGCTCTCAAGGAGCTGCCGAGAGAAAAAGTTCCGGCATATGGAGCAGTTGCCGTTGAAAAAATTGCGCATAGTTTGTATAAAATAAAAAAAATAATAGAAAAACCGGAGCCCTCGCAGATTCCCTCAAATTTAGTTGTTGTCGGAAAGTATATTTTAACTCCGGAGGTTTTTGGTTATCTCAAAAAAGCCCAGCCATCTAAGAGGGGCGAGATAATTTTAGCCGAAGTTTTTGATAAGATGCTTTCAGACGGCAAAATTATTTACGGATATGAGCTTAAAGGAGAATGGCTAGAGTGCGGAGATAAATTGAAGTGGCTAAAGTCTTTTCTATATCTTTCTTTGCGCGACCCGAGGTTTAAAGATGAGTTGAGGCAGTATTTAAAAAGCATAAAATGATAAAAAACAACCCCGCCATGGCGGGGTTGTTTTATTTTATTGAAAATTATTGTAGAATAAAGAAATTAATATGATTTACGATTTAATTATTATCGGCGCTGGACCAGCGGGTATTTCAGCTGGCATTTACAGCGCCCGTCAAAAATTAAAGAGCTTGATTATTTCTAAAGATGTTGGCGGGCAGGTCTCTAAAAAAGCAGTGGATATAGAAAACTATCCTGGTTTTGATAAGATATCAGGGCCTGATTTAACTAATATTTTTAGCAAGCAATTGGAAAAAAACGAGCTCAAGGTTGCGCTTGACGAGGTTTTAAAAGTAACAAAGCCCGGCAAAAACTTTGTTTTGTCTACAAAATCCGGTCAAACCTACGAAGCACTGGCAGTAATAATTGCTACGGGAGCCGACCCGAGGCCGCTTGAGGTTTTAGGCGAGAAAGAGTTTATGGGAAAAGGCGTGAGCTATTGCGCATTATGCGATGGGCCTGTATTTAAAGATAAAATCGTGGCTGTAATTGGCGGCGGTAATTCGGGTTTTGAAACAGCTTTGTTTCTGTCCAATTACGTAAAAAAACTCTATATTTTAGAGTTTGGCAAAGAAGCAAAAGCAGATATAGAAAATCAATCTTTAATAGCAAAGACCGGTAAAGCAGAAATAATAACAAATGCCAAGGTTTTAAAGATAGAAGGACAAGGTTTTGTAAAATCGCTGACTTATCAGGATTTAACGGCAAACAAAGAAAACACTCTAAGCGTTGACGGTATTTTTGTTGAAATAGGATATTCGCCAGCGACCGCATTTGTAAAAGAGCTGGTGGATTTTTCGGAAAAAGATGAGATTATTGCTGATTTAGAAAGCTATGCTACTAAAACTCCGGGACTTTTTGCTGCTGGAGACTGCAACAAGGGGAAGTACAAGCAAATAGTTACGGCAGTGGGCGAGGGCGCTAAAGCAGCTCTCGCAGCATACGAATATGTTCAAAAACAAAAATAAAGGATTTACAATAATTGAATTAATAGTAGTTATTGCTATAATCGGAGTTTTAGCTGGCATTGTTGCTGTTAATGTTAATAATTATTTAAAAAAATCAAGAGACGCCAGAAGGAAAACCGATATATCGCAACTAATGGCAGCATTAGAACTATATTATATTGAGCGCGGAGAATATCCAATCTCGGGAGGGGCGAGTTCTCCAAATAGCTTGTGGAGTAATAGTGGAGATACTAGTTGGAATACCTTGCAGACCGCATTGAACGGATATATTACCCTCCCTAAAGATCCAATCAATAATACTACTGGCTGGGCAGGAGGCGAACAATATAATTATGATTATTATTCTCGTAATTATGGTTGTCAGCAGCAATGGTATATGTTGGTTTATAAATTAGAAAATCCTGATATAATTAGTCCCGGAGTTCGGCCTTGCAACGGATCATTTCAAAACTACCCTGGTACCATTACTATTGGTAAGTGTGCTGGTTGTCAATAAGAAAATGTTAAATGACAAAATAAAAAAGATTAAAGCGAGAGAAATTTCGGACTCACGAGGCAATCCTACGGTTGAAGTTGAATTAGAAACAGATAGGGGTATATTTGTCGCGTCTGTTCCTTCCGGCGCCTCCACTGGAGCTAATGAAGCATTAGAGTTGAGAGATTCAGATGGCAAAGGAGTTTTAAAAGCCATAGAAAATATAAATGAAGCAATTGCGCCAAAACTCAAAGGCAAAGACGCAGTAAACCAAAAAGAGATTGATGATTTAATGATTAGTTTAGATGGAACAGAAAATAAGTCTAAATTAGGGGCCAATGCAATTTTAGCTGTATCTATTGCTGTTTGCCGAGCGGGAGCCGCTTCAGAAAAAAAATCACTTTACCGCCACATCGCAGAATTAACGAAGAACCGTTTTCCGTTGAAGCTTCCTTTACCCATGTTTAATATTTTAGAAGGAGGAGTTCATGCAAAGAACGATTTAGATATTCAGGAATTTATGGTTGTCTGCCAAAAAGAATCCTTTGCTGAAAATTTAGTTCTTTGCAATAAAATTTTCCAAAATTTAAAAGAACTTATTGAAAAAAATTATGGTAAAGCACGAATGGGCGACGAAGGAGGATTTGCCCCGCAAATTTCAAAAACAGAACAGGCGTTATTTTTGTTAAAGAATGCTATAGGGAAAGAGGACTGCAAAATTGCTTTAGATTGCGCGGCTTCGCAATTTTATAAAGATGGAAAATATAAGATTGATGGACAAAATTTTACCAGAACAGAGCTTTTAGAATTTTATGAAGGTTTGATAAATAGTTTTTCCGTTATTTCAATTGAAGACCCTTTTTCTGAGGAAGATTGGCAGGGGTTTGAGTCTATTGTGCGACAATTGGGGCAGAAGGTTTTAATCGTTGGAGACGATTTGACCGCAACTAATATTAAAAGAATAAAAGAGGCGCACAACAAAGAAGCTTGTAATGGAATAATATTAAAACTTAATCAGATAGGCACGGTTTCTGAAACAATAGAAGCGTCAAAATTAGCTAAATCTTTTGGATGGAAAATAATTGTGAGCCACAGGTCTGGCGAAACAATGGATAGTTTTATAGCAGACTTTGCGGTGGGCGCGGGAGCCGATTACATAAAGTCGGGGTCTCCCGCAAAAGAAGAAAGAATGGTAAAATATAATCGTCTAATGGAAATTGAGAAAGAGTTATCGCAGAAATAAAAATATTTTTTAGCGCGCCTCGCCCACAGCCAACCCGAACTAAAAAATATTTTTATTTCTGCTCAAAAACATAATCACTTAAAATTATTTGACTATGGCTAAATTATTTTTATTAAGGCATCTGAAATCGCAATGGAACGAGGAAAACAGGTTTGCCGGCTGGACAGATGGGCCTTTGACTAAGGATAGCGGCTTTGCAGCAAAAGAATTAGCAGGGGAAGTTTCTAAAATTAGTTTTGATAAAATTTATTCCTCCCCGCTTTTTAGAAATATGGATACAGTGGCTGAAATTTTTGAGAATATTGCAGAAAAATACCCATTTTTTATTCATCTTGATGGCGGAAAAATGGAAAAGTGGGGCAGTTTTGCGGATATAGCTGATAATGACGTACCGGTGTATGTTTCAGAAAATCTGAATGAAAGATATTATGGAAGAGAACTGCAGGGATTGAACAAAGAAGAAATTATTAAAAAATATGGTGAAGAAAAAGTTCATCTTTGGCGAAGGAGTTTTAAGGTGGCGCCGCCCGGGGGAGAGTCGTTAAAAGACGTATATAATAGGGCTGTGCCATTTTTCAAAAAATATATTGAAAAGGACTTGAAGCAGAAAAAGAATGTTTTAATTGTAGCATCGCATAATAGTTTAAGGGCAATTGTAAAATATATAGAGAATATATCAGATGAAAAAATTATTGAGGTAGAGCTAACGTTTGGGGCTTTTCTGCAATACGAGTTTAATGGAGGTTTGTATAAAAAGTTGCAATAAATTTCTTTTATAATATAATATAGTTATTATTAAAAATTAACATATTTATGTTCAAGTTAAATTTTATAAAGATTTTCAAAAACCCGAACAAGAATAACCTGTTGTTTATAAGCATAGCAGTTGCCGTTATTATTGTTGTTGGAACACTAATTTTAACTAATGGAAGTTCAGGACAATTTTTAAATATCATTAAAAGATTTGGAGGCGTTTCTAAAGATGATTTAGCCAAAACAGCGATTGATTACATCAACAATAATATATTAACCGGGCAGAAAGCTGTTTTAAACAGCGTTTCCGAGGAAAGTGGACTGGTAAAAATAAATTTTGATATAGGCACCAATAAGATTGATTCTTATATAACTAAAGACGGCAAGTTATTGTTTCCCGAGGCAATTAAATTAAAAGAGGGCGCTAATATCAGTAATCCGTCCGCGGGTAATTCGTCTAATTCCAGCAAACAGCCGTCATGCGGTGTTTAGTTTATGTCTAAGTTAAATTTCATAAAGAATCTAAACAAAAATACTCTGCCCATAGGCGCAGCCGTAGCCGGCGTTATTATAACGGGCGTTTTAATTTTTGCTAGTTCTGGTTCCGGGCTTTCTCTACCAAATTTAACGCTTGGTTTTGGCATGTCGAAGGACCAGATTGCCAAAAAAGCAGTAGACTATATCAACAACAACGGGTTAAGCAGTGAAACAGTATCTTTAGCAAGCGCTTCCGAAGAGTCGGGGTTAGTAAAAATTAAAATTAAAATAGGCGCCAAAGAGTTTGATTCTTATGTTACTAAAGATGGAAAGTTTTTATTCCCGCAGGTTCCCATTGATATGAGCGCAAAAACAGGCAGTGGTTCCCAAAACCAGAATGCGAATGAGCAGTCGGGGCCAACTAAACAGACATGCGACAGCTTGAAAAAAACAGACAAGCCCGTGCTTGAGGCGTATGTAGTAAGCAAGTGCCCATTCGGCCTGCAGATGCAAAGGATTTTAGCCGATGTCGTAAAGAATGCCCCGGCTTTAACTGAAAATATTATGGTAAGATATATTGGGTCTATTTCTAACGGTAAAATAATCGCAATGCACGGAGACGCGGAAGCGCAGGAAAACTTAAGGCAAATTTGTATTAGAGATGAACAGAACAGTAAATATTGGAATTATATTTCATGTCACATTAAAGCCGGAGATGTGAATAATTGCTTGACTTCTGCCGGGATTAACCAAAATAAACTAAGCGGTTGCATGTCGGATAAAAACAGAGGGTTGGCTTATGCCAAAGAGGATTTTGATTTATCTGATAAATATAATGTGCAAGGTTCGCCAACTTTGATGTTGGATGGCGCGCAGGTTTCCGAATTTGATTTTGGAGGAAGAACATCCGAAGCAGAAAAGACAATAATTTGCTGCGCCTCCAGTAATAAACCAAGTGCTTGCTCGACGACCTTAAACACAACAGAAGCAGCCACTTCTTTTTCCGAAAATTATGCCGGTTCAAATTCAAATTCTGGTAGCGGTAATTCTGGCGCCACAGGCGCTAACTGCGCGCCGGCTCAGTAAAAATAATTCACACATATTTCATGGTAAAAATATATTCTACGCCAACTTGCGTATATTGCAAAACATTAAAAGAATATCTTAAAAACAAGGATATTAGTTTTGAAGATATAGACATTTCAAAAGACGAGAAAGAGCTTCAAAAAATGATAAAAGATTCCGGTCAAATGGGTGTTCCAGTGGTAAATGTTGATGGAGAAATCATAATTGGTTTTGATAAAGAGAAAATCGATAAATTATTAAAGATTAAATCATGATTAAAGTAGCCATCAATGGATTTGGCCGCATAGGCCGGCAAACATTCAGGAGGATAATAGAAAAACATCCTCACTTAAAAGTTGTCGCTATAAACGACCTAACAGACAATAAAACTTTAGCTCACCTTTTAAAGTATGATTCTGTTTACGGGACATTAGAAAAAGAGGTCAGTTTTACTGAAAACAGTATTTCTGTTGACGGTAAAGATTATAAGGCGTTAGCTGAAAAGGACCCGGAAAAATTGCCGTGGCGAGATCTAGGGGTTGATATTGTTTTAGAGTGCACTGGTTTATTTACAGATGTCCAAGGAGCTGGAAAACACATTAAAGCTGGCGCTAAAAAAGTTATAATTTCAGCTCCCAGTAAAGAAAAGGAGACGCCGGGTTTTGTGCTTGGGGTGAATGCAGATAAATTTGATTCCAAATCAGTAGATGTTATGGATATGGGTTCTTGCACGACAAATTGCTTGGCTCCAATTGCCAAGGTTTTAAACGATAATTTTAAAATTAAAAAGGGCTTTATGACCACTGTCCACAGTTATACCAATGACCAAAAAATCCTTGATTTGCCTCATAAAGATTTAAGAAGAGCCAGAGCCGCTGGCTTGAATATAATCCCAACAAGCACAGGGGCTGCCAAAGCTATTGGTAAAATGATTCCAGAGTTGAATGGTAAATTAGATGGCATCGCAATGCGAGTTCCCACTCCAACAGTTTCTGTTTTGGATTTAATTGTTGAAGTTGGAAAACCAACAACAAAAGAAGAGGTTAATAAGGCGTTTGCAGACGCAGCGGCAACGGAAAATTTCAAAGGCATATTAAGAGTAGAAGAACAGCCCTTGGTTTCAATGGATTTTAAGGGCGACACTTATTCGGCGATTATTGATTTAGAAGAAACAATGGTAAAAGACAATCTCGTAAAGGTTGTCGCTTGGTATGATAACGAGTGGGGGTATAGCTGCCGCTTAGCGGAGTTTGCCGAATTTGTGGGAAAAAAATTATAATTATTTAGAATAAAACAACCTTGATTAAAAATTATGGTTGTTTTTTTGTTAAAAAAATGCCTCAAATCAAAATTGATCTGAGGCCCGCTTGTTGTTGCCTGTCGCCGCGGTCGGTTTTATTTGTTGAGCGCTACTGGTCCGAAGACCTTAACGCAGACCCCGGGGACCGGCTTGTAGAAACGATCGCAAGTTCCGCCGGTTCCGACCTGTTGGGCCCAGGAAGTAACTAGCTTGAGCCCCTCGAGCGTAGTGGCGAGTTCTTCGGCCTTGTTGCTCGGGAGGCCGGTTTCGTAGGCGATGTCCTGCACCCTGACGCCGATTGCTCCGTGGTTGACCTTTTCCAAAATCATCGCGAGCACTGCGGCGCGTCCGAAGGAGCTAAAAAAGAGTTCACCAAATTCCACCGCTTGTGTTGGGTCGGCCATGACTAGGCCCTCCTTGAAAAATGAACAGAATGATTTACCACAGTGGCAAATCTTAACTCTCATATTACACTCTTCGTTTTTTTATGTCAACCATTCTCCTCTTTTTTGTTTTTTTGAAAAAGAGGTATAATAGATATAATAATTTAATCTGTATGATAAAAAAAGGAGAATTATATTATCCGAGCAAAGATTTTCAAAAAAAAGCTTGGCTGAATAACAGTGAGATATATAAAGAGGCAGATAAAGACCCTGTTAAGTTTTGGGCAAAATTAGCAAAAGAGCTTTTGTGGCAAAAACCATGGACAGAAACTTTTATTCATAAGCCTCCTTATATTAAATGGTTTGAGGGTGGCCAAATAAATATTACAGAAAATGCTTTGGACAGGCATTTGGAAAAAAGAAAAGACAAAATTGCCTTAATTTGGGAGCCGGAATCTTTAGGGGAAAAATCAAGAGTTTTCACCTATCAGGAGCTTTTTAAGGAAGTTAATAAATTCAGCAACGCTCTTTTAAAGTTGGGCGTAAAAAAGGGAGACAGGGTGGGAATTTATTTGCCGGTAATTCCCGAGCTTGTGATTTCAATGCTGGCTTGCGCCAGAATCGGAGCAGTGCACTCAGTGGTTTTTTCAGCATTTTCTTCAGCAGCGCTTCAGGTAAGATTGCAAGACACCGAAGCTAAAATTTTAATTACCGCTGACGGATATTTTAGAAGAGGCGGAGTTATTAATTTAAAACAATCAGCTGACCAGGGCATAAAAAACACAAAAGTGGAAAAAGTGGTTGTCGTTAAAAGAGCCGGAAATCAAATTGACTGGATTAGCAATCAAAATTTGTGGTGGCAGGAACTTGTTAAAAATGAAAGCGATTTTTGCCAGGCCGAAAAAATAGATTCAGAAGACCTTTTGTTTATTCTTTACACCTCAGGAAGCACGGGAAAGCCGAAAGGATGCATGCATACCTGCGGCGGCTATACCGTGCAGGCAAAGTTTAGCGGAAAATGGCTCTTTGATTTTAAAGACAATGATGTTTTTTGGTGCACTTCCGACCCGGGCTGGATTACCGGCCACACCTACACAGTATATTCGCCGATGCTTAATGGAATAACCACTTTGATTTTTGAAGGAGCTCCTGACTGGCCAACTCCTGAAAGATGGGCTCAAATTATTGAAAAACACAAAGTAACTATTTTTTATACCGCCCCAACGGCCATAAGGATGTTTAAAAAATACGGGACAGAAATTATTAAAAAATATAAATTTAAGACATTGCGGCTTTTAGGCTCGGTTGGCGAGCCAATCGATGAGTCGGCTTGGCTTTGGTATTTTAACGAAGTTGGCAGAGCCAGATGCCCTGTTGTTGATACCTGGTGGCAAACAGAAACCGGCGGGATTTTAATAAGTTCTTTGCCTGGCATAGGACCTTTTAAGCCGGCTTTTACAGGATTACCCTTACCAGGAATGAAATTTGATATTTTAGATGAAAACGGAAAATCCTGTCCTGTGGGGGAGGCAGGAAACTTAGTTATGAAACCTCCTTACGCCCCGGGATTATTAAGAGGAATTTATAAAGACCCGGGGAAATACGAAAAAACCTATTGGAGTCAATATGGAAATGAAATTTATTTTACTTCAGACAGAGCTTTAATTGATAAAAATGGACTGATTCGGGTTGTCGGCAGGGCAGACGACGTAATCAAAGTTGCCGGCCACAGAATAACCACGGGCGAGTTAGAAGACGCCGTTAACAAGCATTCTGAAATTAATGAATGCGCGGTGATTGGAGTTCCCGATGAGCTCAAAGGAGAAGTGCCAATAGTGTTTGTAGTTTACCAAAGCAAAGAAAACGCCGAAGCTCTTAAAAAAGAAGTGGTGCTGAAAATAAGAGAAGTAATTGGACCCTTTGCTTTGCCCAAGAGCGTTTATCTGGTGGATGATTTGCCGAAAACAAGAAGCGGAAAAATTATGCGGAGAATTCTTAAAAGATTGTTTACCAAAGAAGAGCTTGGCGACCTTTCAACTTTAGCCAATCCCGAATGTGTAGAAAAAATAAGAACCTGCCTCGCTAACGCTCGGCAGAACCTTGATTCGCTAAGGTATAAATATATAATCTTGAATTAAAAGAAATGATAGACAATATGCCGAAATAAAAATATTTTTATTTCGGCATATCATAACATATAAAATTATATGGAGTAAACAGAACAATTAAAAACATGACAGAAAAATCTCAAAAAAATATTCTATGGTTTTCTGAAGTTGGAATTGGAGATGTTCCATTGGTTGGAGGAAAAAATGCGTCTCTGGGAGAGATGTTTTGCCAATTAACTTCAAAAGGTATTAATGTGCCGGATGGTTTTAGCCTTACGGTTAATTTTTACTGGAAGTTTATAAAGGCAAACGGATTAGACAAAATTCTGTCAGAAATATTCAAAAGTTTAAATTCAAAGAGCATAAAGAGCGTTCAGGAGATTGGAAAAAGCGCCAGAAGCGCCATTGAAAGAGCCAGTTTTCCAAAAGACTTGCAAAAAGAATTATTTTCTGCTTATGCTGAATTGTCTCAAAAGCACAGCATAGAAAATGTGGATGTTGCCGTAAGAACCTCAGGGGTTGCAGAAGACATGCCCAATGCTTCGTTTGCCGGGCAATTTGAAACATATTTAAATATCAGGGGCCCGGAAAATCTTTTACAAGCAGTTAAAAAATGTTTTGTTTCTTTTTTTACAGATAGGGCGATTGTTTATAGAGAAGAGATGCATATTGACCATTTAAAAGTTGGCCTATCTGTTGGAGTGCAAAAAATGGTAAGGTCTGATTTGGGTTCTTCTGGAGTTATGTTTTCTTGCGACACTGAATCTGGATTTGGCGACGTTGTTTTAATCAACGCAAGCTATGGGCTTGGAGAAAATATTGTAAAAGGGAGAGTTGACCCTGACCAGTTTTATGTTTTTGAAACAACTCTAAAAAAGGGTTTTAAACCTATTATTGAAAAGAGGTTGGGGGATAAATCAATTAAAATGGTTTATACCGCAAATCCCAAAAATCCCGTAAAAAATATTCCAGTTTTACAAAAAGACAGAGAAAAATTTGCAATTTCGTCTGAAGATATTCTTACTCTGGCTAAGTGGTCAATTATTATTGAAGACCATTATCAAAAATCAATGGATTCAGAATGGGCAAAAGACGGCAAAACAGGCCAGCTTTTTATAGTTCAAGCAAGACCCGAAACAGTGCAGAGTAAAAAAAATCTTAGTGTGTTAGAAGAATACAAATTAAAATTACTAATTTCTGATTCCCAATCTCCAAAAACGTTAGTGAGCGGGTTGAGTGTTGGCAGTAAGATTGGGCAGGGTAAGGCAAATAAAATAATGAGCGTGAAAGATATTGAAAAATTTAAAAAAGGAGAGGTTTTGGTGACCAAAATGACTGACCCTGACTGGGTGCCTGTTATGAAAATAGCGTCGGCTATTGTCACGGACTCGGGCGGCCGTACGTGCCATGCCGCGATAGTGGGCAGGGAATTAGGCGTGCCAGTTATTGTGGGCGCAGGAAATGCGACAAGAGTTATTAAAGCAGGTCAGGCCGTGACAGTTGATTGCTCCGGAGGCGAGGAGGGAAAAGTTTACGAAGGCATAATTCCTTTTGAAATTAAAAAAACAGATATTTCCAATATTGCTAAAACCAAAACAAAAATTTTAATGAACTTGGGCGAGCCAAGCAGTGCCTTTTCTTTGAGTTTTATACCAAACGACGGCGTGGGGTTGGCAAGAGAAGAGTTTATTATTGCCAATGAGATAAAAATTCACCCCTTAGCTTTAATAAACTACAAACACTTGAAGCCGGCGCTAAAAAAGAAAATAGATAAATTGACTTTGGGTTATCACGATAAAATTCAGTTTTATATTGATAAGTTAGCCGAAGGCATCGGTAAAATTGGTTCAGCCTTTTATCCAAAACCAGTTATAGTAAGATTTTCTGATTTTAAGACAAATGAATATAGGTCGCTTGTAGGAGGAGAACTATACGAACTAGAAGAGGAAAATCCAATGCTTGGATTTCGCGGAGCCTCAAGATATTATAATAAAAAGTTTAAAGAAGCGTTCATTTTAGAGTGCAGGGCGATTAAAAAAGTGCGCGAAGAATTCGGTTTAAGCAATGTTGTTGTGATGGTGCCTTTTTGCAGAACAGTTGAAGAGGGTAAAAAAGTTTTACAAATTATGGAAGAAAACGGTTTAAGCCAGAAGGATGGCTTAAAAGTATATGTAATGTGCGAAATTCCAGCTAACGTAATTTTAGCTGAAAAGTTTCTAGAAATTTTTGACGGATTTTCTATTGGCTCTAACGATTTAACTCAATTAACATTAGGAATGGATAGAGATAATTCAGAAATTGCCGCTGTGGGCAACGAAAAAAACGAGGCGGTAAAAGAGCTTATTGAAGAAGTTATAAGAGTGTGTCAAAATAACAATAAATATTGCGGAATATGCGGTCAGGCGCCTAGCGACTTTCCTGACTTCGCCCAGTTTTTAGTAGAGCTCGGTATTGAGTCAATTTCCTTGAATCCCGATTCTGTGTTAAAAACCAAAATAGCAATAGCCGAAAAAGAAAAAAATATTAAAAAACAAAACGCATAATTATGTTTGATATTATTACTTTTGGGTCGGCTACCTTGGATATTTTTGTAAAACCCAAAGCAGAAAAAATAATAAAAGACAAAAGATTCGTTACAGGTAGGGGGCTTTGCTTTAATTTGGGTTCTAAGGTGGCTCTTGAAAAAATTGATTTTTTTTCCGGCGGAGGAGGAACAAACACAGCCGCAACTTTTACAAAACAGGGATTTAAAACTGCTTTTTGCGGAGCCGTAGGAGATGATTTGGCAGGCGAGGAGATAATTAAAGAGTTAAATGAAAGGGGTATTGATGCAAAATTTGTATTAAAGAAAAAAGAAAAACCAACCAATCACTCAATAGTTATTTCAAGCGAAGGTGAAGACAGAACGATTTTAGTTTATAGGGGAGCTTCTGAATTATTAAACAGCAAAGAAATTTCCTGGAATAAATTAAAAACTAAATGGATTTATTTAGCCCCTCTTTCAGGTTTATTGTGCCTGCCTGACGGCAGACAGGCGGCATTATTTGAAGATATAGTTAATTTTGCTTTTGAAAATAAAATAAAAATCGCGGTAAATCCTGGCAACTGCCAGCTCTCTTTACCTAAAGAAAGCTTAAAAAGAATTTTAAGCAAAGTTGATGTTTTAATTTTAAACCAGGAAGAAGCTTCCTTTTTGACAAAAATTCCATTTGAAAAAGAGCAAGATATTTTTAAAAAAATTGATGAAATCTGTCCGGGCATTGCCGTAATGACAAAAGGGGGAGATGGGGTTGTTGTCTCTGATGGAAAATACTTATATTTTGCCAAGCCAAATCCAGATAGAAAGATAATTGATACAACCGGCGCCGGCGATTCATTTGCCGCTGGTTTTCTTTCTGATTATATCAGATATAACGGCGACATTGAAAAAGCTATACAATTAGGATTAGCAAATTCTGCCGCTAACTTGTCAGAAGCAGGAGCTAAAACCGGACTGTTGGATAAAAACTCAAAATTTGAAAGAGTAAAAGTTACAAAGCAGTTGTGTTCGGAAAACAATTTATGCCAAACAAAATAGCATGAAAAATAGCATGAAAACATTAAAATACTATTTTACAAAAGCGGAGTCAGAAAAATGGGCCATTGGCCAATTTAATTTTTCTGATTTTAGTCAAATGAAAGCAATTGTTGAGGCCTGTAAGAATTTAAAGTCACCGCTGATTTTAGGCACATCAGAGGGTGAAAGCAAGTTTTTTGGATTAGAAGAGGCAGTTGCCTTAAAAAATGTTTTGAGGAAAAAGACCGGGCTGCCGATTTTTTTGAATTTAGACCATGGAAAATCATTTGAGTATTTAAAACAAGCCATTGACGCGGGTTACGACATAGTGCATTTTGACGGTTCAAAATTATCATTGGAAGAAAATATAAAGATAACAAAAGAGGTTGTG
This sequence comes from uncultured Candidatus Saccharibacteria bacterium, assembly GCA_964366875.1. Taxonomy (GTDB): domain Bacteria; phylum Patescibacteriota; class Minisyncoccia; order Minisyncoccales; family Staskawiczbacteraceae; genus CAYIVF01. The sequence goes on along the minus strand of CAYIVF010000005.1, from coordinate 6,765 downwards.
AAATATGCAAAGTGGCGCGGGGTTTTAATTGAAGGAGAAGTTGGCAGACTAGGCACAGATTCCTCAAAACTTTATTCAGAAAAGTTTCAAATAAAAGAAGAGGATTTGACTAAGCCAGCACAAGCTAAAGAATATATTAAAAAAACAGGGGTTGATTTATTGGCGGTAAGTATTGGAAACTTTCATGGAATTGAAATTTCGGGAATCGACCCAAATTTGAGATTGGATATTTTAAAAAAAATAAAGCGGGAACTTGGAGATAAGGTTTTATTGGTTCTGCATGGGGGATCGGGCACGCCCGAAGACGATATAAAAAAAGCAATTGAGCTGGGTGTCGTAAAAATAAATATTAATACTGAATTGCGATTGGCTTTTTCCGGAAATTTGAGAAGAGCTTTAAATAACACAGAGGAAATAGTGCCTTATAAATATTTGCCCGAAGCCCAAAAATCAGTTGAAAAGGTTGTTGAATATAAAATACAACTGTTTGGAAGCGCTAATAAAGTATAACTATTTACCCCGTTAGAGATTTTTTGACAGAAAAAATCTCTAACGGGGTTTACAAAACAAAAATAATATATTAGTATTTAAAATATTATGCCAAAAATTAAATTAGAAAGAGAAAAATGTATTGGTTGCGGCTCTTGCGCGGCCCTTTGCTCAAAATACTTTGAAATGATAGAGGATGGCAAAGCGCACATTAAAGGTGCAAATAAAGCTGACATAGAAGAATTAGAAGTAAAAAAAATAGAGTGCGCAGAGTCGGCTAGCGAGGCATGCCCTGTTCAGTGCATTTATATTGAGAAATAAAAATGATTTCATTATCAGCCAAAATTAGGAAAGAAACGGGTAAAAAAACTGGAAGTTTGAAAAAACAAGGCAGGATTCCTGCAATAGTTTATGGTCCAGGCGTTAAGAACGTTTTAGTCGATGTTGATTACCAAGGGTTTCAAAAAGTTTTTAAAGAAACCGGAGAAAGCTCTCTTGTTGAATTGCATATAGAGTCAGAGAAAGAAAAGAGGCCTGTTTTGATTCACGAAATTCAAAAAGACCCGGTTACAGACAAATTTATACACATTGATTTTTTCCAGGCGTCTTTGAAAGAAGAAGTTGAGGTTAAGATTCCTTTGGTGTTTGAAGGCGTGTCTCTTGCCGTAAAAGATTTAGGGGGGACTTTAGTAAAGAATATTTCAGAAATAGAAGTAAAGGCTTTACCGCAGAATCTTCCTCACGAAATTAAAGTTTCCATTGACGGATTAAATACTTTTGAAAACCATATCTTAGTAAAAGATTTAATCTTGCCTAAAGACGTAAAGGTTTTATTGAAACCAGACGAGATCGTAGTATCTGTAGCTCATCTTGCTAAAGTTGAGGAAGAATTAGAAAAACCAATTGAGGAAAAAGTGGAAGAAGTAGAAAAGGTAGAAAAAGAAAAGAAGGAAGCAGAAGGACCCGAAGGGTACCCCGAAGAAGAGAAAACAGCAAGCAAATCGGCAGAAGAAAAATAGTCTTTTGTTCCGACCCTGTGAATAACAGGGTTGGTTTTTTTGTTGAAAAAAAGAGATAATAAAATTATATGAAAAAATATCTGATAGTTTTATTATTATCAATCGCGCTAACAAGCTTAGCTGATTTTGCGTTAGCTGAAGACTTGGCTGCAACTTGCGCAACTATTTCTGAGTCAAATACTGGATGTCCGAATATGTCAGCTGCTGATTGCAAAAAGTTGTTGGAACAATGCGCTGATTACTATGACAAACAGTCAAGCCAGATTGCAGAAGATATTACAAAAACAGCCCAGCAAAAAAATACCCTCCAAAACCAGATTTCTACTTTAAAGAAAAAGGTACAGAATTTAGAGTACCAGATTAATCAAGGCAACATTATGGTCAAAAGCCTTAATATACAGATATCAGACACGCAAGTTTCGATAAATAAAACCTCTTTTGATATTGAAGATTCCAAAAGTCAGATATCCGCCATTTTAAGATCTTTATACGAAGAAGACCAGAAACCCTCATTTGTAGTTTTACTTGAGGGAAATCTCTCTGATTTTTTCAGCAATTTAGCTTATCTTGAAGGCTTAAACTCCAAAGTGAGCGATTTATTGGAAAGCACTAAAAATCTAAAGTCATATTTAGAAGGACAAAAAGAAAAAATGGATGATGAAGTTGGACAATTGCAAAAAACTGTAGCTTTACAGGGTTTGCAGAAAAAGGAGTCAGAGCAGAATAAAAAACAGCAAGAGCAATACCTAAAACTTACAGAGACGCAATATCAGCAGCAATTAAAAGAAAAACAGGTTACTGAACAAAAGTCAGCTAAGATAAAAGCAATGCTTTTTCAAATAGTAGGCGTTTCAAAGGTGCCGACTTTCGGCGAAGCATTGGAGGTGGCGAAGACCGCTGCTAATATGACGGGCATACGGCCGGCATTTTTGCTGGCAATAATAAGCCAGGAATCAGCTATCGGCAGAAACGTGGGTCAGTGCATGCTTACAGATCCAAATACTGGGGCTGGAAAAAAAGTATCTACTGGAGCAGCAACTATCAGAGTTATGAAGCCCACAAGAGACGTCCAGCCATTTTTACAAATTACAGCAGCCCTAGGAAGGGATCCCTATAATACGCCAGTATCTTGCTGGATATCAGCTTATGTTGGCGGGCTTCCTTATGGCTGGGGCGGAGCAATGGGGCCAGCTCAGTTTATTCCATCAACCTGGAACTTATTTATTGACCGGCTTAAAAACCTTTTAGGCCAGGTAGCTGATCCCTGGGGCATAAAAGATTCTTTTGTTGCCTCGGGTTTGTATTTAGCTGATTTGGGCGCGTCGGCTCAGATAGCAAGCAAAGAAAGCAAGGCAGCCTCTAAATATTACGGAGGATCATCGGCTTACGCTCGAAGCGTAATGTCTCGCGCCAGTTGCATCCAGAGCTTTATTGATAGCGGCACCATGTCTTCAACCTGCCAAGACCTCATTTTTTGAACGCTTTGACAACTGGTTCTAAGTTTCCGTCTACTATTCTTTCTAAGTCGTGCCATGATTTATTAATTCTGTGGTCGGTGATGCGGTTTTGAGGATAATTGTAGGTTCGTATTTTTTCAGCTCTTCTTGCCCAACCAATTTGTTCCCGGCGCTCTGAAGTAAGTTTTGATAAATCTTGTTCCTCCTGCCTTTGTAAAAGACGAGCTGCTAGAATAGATAAGGCGGTTTCTTTATTTTGAAGCTGGTTTCTTTCCGACTGGCAAGTAACAACAATGCCCGTGGGAATATGCGTAATTCTCACTGCTGACTCTGTTTTATTTACATATTGGCCGCCGGGTCCGGAAGCTTTATAAGTGCTGAATTCCAAATCGCTTGGCTTGATGTTAATCTCTGTTTTTTTAGGTTTTAACAAAACAGCCACAGTGGCGGTTGAAGTGTGAACGCGTCCTGCCTTTTCGGTTTTGGGAATTCTTTGCACCCTATGAACTCCGCCTTCGTTTTGCATTTTGTCAAACACATTGGCGCCCTGTAATTCAAAGATTATTTCCTTATACCCTCCTATGGATGTTGAATTTGAATCTAAAACTCTTTCTTTCCAGCCCTTTGTCTGGCCGTATCTTGAATACATTCTGTATAAATCCTTAGCAAAAAGCCCGGCCTCATCTCCGCCGGTTCCTGCCCTGATTTCTATAATCACAGCTTGTTTTTCAGATAATTCTTGGTTCATAATTAAATAAATATAACATAAAGGGTTGCTTTTGAGAAGAGGATATGATAATATAATAACCATGAAAAAGGATATACATCCTAAATATTATCCAAAGGCATCTGTCCGCTGCGCGTGCGGGAATACTTTTACTGTTGGTTCAACAAAAGAATTTATAGAAACAGAAGTTTGCGCTGCCTGCCATCCTTTTTATACAAAGAAAGAAAAGGTTATAGATACATTAGGAAGGGTCCAGAAGTTTAAAGAAAGAATGTCAAAGAGAAAGACTGTGCTTACCGGCAGACAAACAACAACTAAAAAGAAAAAATAATAAAATGGTAAAAGAAGATATTAAGCTAAATATCGAGGAAATGATGCAAGCAGGCGTGAATTTTGGACACAGAGTTTCAAAACTGCATCCTAGAATGAAACAGTATGTTTCTGGTATAAAAAACAACGTGCATACGTTTGATTTAGAAAAGACATCTGTAGAACTTCAGAAAGCTCTAGAGTTTATTGAAAAAATAGTTTCTGAGAATAAAAAAATAATCTTTGTCGGTACCAAAATTCAGCTGCGAGGTCCCATAAAAGCCGCAGCAGAAGAGTGCCAGGTCCCATACGTTGTGGAAAGGTGGCTTGGCGGAACATTTACCAATTTTGAAACCATATTAAAGAGAGTGGAATATTTTAAGGATTTAGAAAAAAAGAAAGTAGCAGGCGAATTGGAAAAATATACAAAGAAAGAAAGAATGATTTTTGATAAAGAACTGGAACTGTTGAAGATTAAGTTTGAAGGCATTAAATCTATGACAAAACTGCCGGATGCCGTATTTGTATTTGATTTAGATAAAGACATTACCTGCGTTAGAGAGGCAAGGATAAAAGGCATAAAAATAATTGCCATAGCCGACACCAATGTTGATCCAGAATTAGCTGATTATCCCATTCCGGCAAACGATGATTCAATTTCTTCAGTAAAGTATATCCTTGAAAAGGTAAAGGAGAGTATAATAAACTCAAAGCCAGAAAAATAAGCTGCAACCATGATTTCAATTGACCAAATTAAACAATTAAGGGAAGAAACCGGGGTCTCTCCTACGGAAATCAAAAAAGCCCTCCAGGAGGCAAAGGGCGACACAGAAAAAGCAAAAGAGCTTTTAAGGGTCTGGGGTAAAACTTTAGCCGATAAAAAGACCTCAAGAGAAACAAAAAGCGGTATTGTTGAAAGTTACATACATCCAGATTCTAAAACAGGAGTACTTTTGGATATAAGATGCGAATCTGATTTTGTTGCTAGATCTTTGGATTTTAAGAACTTGGCTCATGAAATTTGTTTGCAGATAGCCGCAATGAAGCCTTTATTTGTAAAAGAGGAAGATATTCCTGAAGAATTTTTAGACGGAGAAATAAAAATATACAAAGAGCAAATAAAAGGACCCGGAGGGTACCCCGGCAAGCCAGAAAAAATTGTAGCTCAAATTCTTGAGGGCAAAATTAAAAAATACAAAGAGGAGGTTTCTTTGCTTTCTCAGCTTTGGATTAAAGACGATTCAAAAACAATCAAAAATCTTGTAGAAGATACAGTTGCGAAAGTGGGCGAAAATATAGAAGTCAAACGCTTCACTAGATATGAAATCTAGCTCGCGTATGACTTATGTAATTGGTTCGCTCGGAAAAAATGAAAATAAATTTTCGCTTTTTCTTCGCTGCCAATTATAGAAATAAAGAAATTTACAAGGTATTCAATATAGATTTATGCTCATAGAATCGATTGTTTTAGCTATTTTTGTTGTAAGTTTGGGAGGAGTATTGCTTATTCTGATAAGGAAGATGCCAGTTTTAGTTGAATTGCCCCAGAACGGAAAGACAAGCATTAGAAATCATCACATTATTTTGAATATAGAAAATAGGATAAAAAAGATTTTTGTTCTATTTGAAAAACAAATATTTTGGCATAGGTTTCTTTCGTGGGTTAAAGTGATGACCATGAAGGTTGAAACAAAAATTGACCATCTTTTGCACAAAATAAGAAAAAAAGCTCAGAAAATAGATAGCGAGCTAAAAGATAAAAAATAGTGCCATTCTAGCTCAACAGCAGAGCAATGCTTTTGTAAAGCATAGGTTCCGAGTGCAAATCTCGGGAATGGCTCATTGTGCGATATAACTCTTGACAAGGATTTATTTTGGATTATGATTATAATATAACCATTATATATACAATAGATACATCTATGAAAACTATTTTAAATATTAAAGTTGATAAAGAGGAAAAAGAAAAAGCCAAGCAAATAGCATTGCAAATGGGGGTTCCTCTTTCTACAATTATAAATGCTCACTTACGCGAGTTTATACGCACCCGCGAATTTTCAGTTAGATTAGAGCCTGTTTTGAAGCCGGAAGTTGAAAAAGAAATATTGCGAAGAAGCCGAGAATATCATAGCGGCAAGTGCGAGAAAATTAAATTTGCAACCTCTGCGAAGGAAGCTCGAAAAATTCTTTTCTCAAAATAAATGAAAGTCGGTTTCCGCAAACATTTCAAAAAGCAATTAGCTAAAATGCCACAAAAATATCAAGAGCAATTCTCCAAGAAACTTGATATTTTTTTTGAAAATCCATTTAACCCAGTTTTAAACAATCATCAATTAAGCGGAGAATTGAAAAATATGAGGAGCATTAATATAACAGGCGACATTCGGGCAATATACGAACAAATAGGCAAAAACAAAGTTTTATTTTTAATGATTGCCAGCCATAGCAAACTATACGACTGAAAGCGGCCCCCTGGCTATTGACAAGGATTTATTTTGGAATAGAATATAAATATAGAATATAATTAAATTTTTAAAACAAAAAATATAGATATTTGTTAAAATTTAGCTAGATAATGAATATCCACGAAGGCATTTAAGAATTAAGTGTCTTCGTGGGTATTTTTTCTTTGCCCGTCCGAAGCGCCGAGCGAAGCGAGGCGTGAAGGCGGGTCAGACCGAACGGAAAGTATTTTGAAAGAATAATATGGCATCCCGATTTGATGAAACCAATCAAGTTGGGGAAGAAACAAATTAGTTTTTTA
>CAYIVF010000004.1:0-35634 GCA_964366875.1 uncultured Candidatus Saccharibacteria bacterium | reverse complement strand
CTTTGCCGCCTGCAGCGGCAAAAAATGTTCGAACTATTTTAAGAATAGAGCACCATGGACGGCTAGCTCAATGGCAGAGCATTCGGTTTACATCCGAAAGGTTATAGGTTCGAGTCCTATGCCGTCCACAAAAAAATTTATACGAGCCGGGGTAGCTCAGTGGTAGTAGCGTTTCTCTGAAAAAGAAAAGGTCGTGGGTTCGATTCCCACCCTCGGCACAATCAAGCGGGTGTCGTATAGTGGCTATTATGTAACCTTGCCAAGGTTAAGACGGCAGTTCGATTCTGCTCACCCGCTCAATTTCGCCACTTGACAGGTTTTTCTGCTTTGTATTGTAATCCTTGACAAGAGCCCTTCAAAATGCTATTATAGGTGTATACTCCTGAGAAGGAGTTTTATTATGAATACATTAATAAACAATGCTATTTTGAGGGTAAAAACACCCCTAATTAGCTCTATATCTATAATTGCAGGTATTATAGTCAGTATATTCCTTTTGGGGATAATCATGCCCCAAACAACCAATGCTGACTTTCCTAATGATACCCACAGTACGCTTACTGTAGGAAAAGCTGGCAGAAAAGTAGTCCAAACAGCTGTTAAAACTATAAAGGTTGTAATTACTGCTTATTCAAGCACTCCCGAGGAAACAGACGATACCCCCTTTATAACTGCCTCTGGAAAAAGTGTAAAAGATGGTATAGTCGCTAATAACCTATTGCCCTTTGGAACAAATATCAAAATTCCAGGACTATATGGTAACAAAGTCTTTGTTGTAGAAGATAGAATGAATAAAAAGAAAAGCAACTACCATATTGATATTTGGTTTCCAAGTAAAAACCTTGCTGTAAACTTCGGGGTAAAAACAGCCTACATAGAAGTTTTAGAAAACTAGACTACAAAAACAAAAATCTCCTTGGCGAAGCCAAGGAGATTTTTGTTTTCTGGTGCCCTTAGGTTTTAGAGTCCGTACATCTTTTGAAGGCCGGTAATATCCGGCTGCTCGAGAGTTCTCTTTTCGGTCTCTCCGTAACTAGAATAGCCATACATGGTAACCTCTGAACAGTTTGAGCTATAAATATCACCTAAACCAATTCCGTGGCCTGATTCGTGAACAGCTATATTTTGCAAGTCCATTACTGTTGTATTCACGGTAGCGTCTCCCCAAGTGAAATCTGTATCAAAAAGCACATCAAATTCTATAATTTGTCTTCCTTTGCTTCCAATTGGTATTCCGCTCCAAATAACGGTAACGGCTATCACCCCAGATTGAGGATAATTTCCCATTGAATATTCGTTGCGGCCGTCTGGGTAGTCACCGTCCCAATTAGCAGTGGCATCTAAAGAATAATTATCATTAAAGAGTTCTTTAGATGTAACTGCATCCCAGGTTTCATTGCTGGTAAAAATCGCTCCTGAAACCATTGCTTCAACCCCCGGATTAACTACATAACTTATTGGTAATGACTTCCATTTAACGCCCAATAATTTATAACAGCTCGGCGCCTTGGCGCTGGCAACTACTTTGCCGTTGGCGTAGTGAATAAAGACAATTCTCTCTAATGTCCCGGGTTCTAGGGGCTCTAAAGCCGGGGATTTGTTTACTGCAACATCTGGGACTGAAATAGCAACGCCAGAAGGCGCGACTTGGGCAGGAACAAATACAAGAGCTTCGGCAACCGCTATTCCAATAAAAACCGGAAGCAGTCCAATTAAACTTACTAAAGCAAATTTTTTCATTTTTTATTTTTGTTAAAATTTTAATTTTTCGACCTTTATTAAATCCTTTTTAGGAGATCATTTCTTAAAAAAATTTTAACTCATGTGCCGCGGGTGGGAATCGAACCCACACGATCTTACGATCAAGGGATTTTAAATCCCTCGTGGCTACCTGTTACACCACCGCGGCAAAAATATATCAAATTTGAGGCGGCGATGAGATTTGCACTCATGTATATTGGTTTTGCAGACCAATGCGTTAGCTATCTTCGCCACGCCGCCTTTTATTCTTATTCTACCCTATTTCTCCTCTTTTTTCAACTGGCCTAAAAGCGCTTCAATTTTACCTGCACGACTAATAATTTCGTCTTTAACAAACTTGATTTTTGGCACTGGACGCATTCTTAATGTTCTGTTAATTTTTTGCTGAATATTAAAAACATTTTTATTCAATGCAACTATAATTTTATCTGCCTCTTTGTCTGGAAACACAGAAATATAGACTTTGGCTTCAATTAAATTCGCCGTTGTATCAACTCGCGTTAGGGTTACTAAAATCTCTGGAAAAAAATCAAAATCTTTCAAAATAATCTTGCTTATTTCATGCTCTAAAAGCGAATTAACTTTTTCAATACGATTTGTCATCGTAAAAGCTTTCAAGAGGCCCGACCTCCTTTAATCTTAACGAAAGTTTTCGGGGAGGTCGGGCCTCTCCGCAGCTTACAATTCGCCTTTTTTTCGCTCTTCGGTAAAGGCGAGCAGGATGTCCCCTTTTTCAATTTTTACGTTTCCTTCAAACAAAATGCCTGCTTCATCGCCCTTTGAAAGCTTGTCTATGTCTTTTTTGTCGCGCTGAAGATTAACTATTTTACCGGTTCCGATTTTTTCTTCGTTCCTCAAAACATCAAGCTTTAAACCTTTCTTAAGTTCGCCTTCTATTATTTTACCGCCAATGATCTGCCTGTTTTTTTCTCCCCAGAAAACGAGCAGTGTTTTTAATTTGCCAATATCATTGCGAATTATCTCCGGCTCCAAGGATTTCTCAAGCCCCTGCCTTACATCCTGTATAAGCTCATAAATTATATCAAATGTTTTGATTCTTACTTTTTTTTCTCCGCCAGTTGGAAGATTTTTTCTAAGTAGCTGAGCAACTGCCGGACTTATTCCCACCCTGAAGCCAATAATCACAGCCCGGGACATTTCAGCCAGTTTGGCATCCGATTCATTAATATCGCCGACCTCGCTTTTCAAAATACGTAAAATAACTTTATCCTGAGGCAGATTTTTTAACATAGCCTCAATCGCTTCCAAAGAACCGAAAACATCTCCTTTTAGAATTATATTAAATACTTTTTTATTCGGGTCCAAATCAAGAACTGTTGACCCTATTTCTCTTTTTGGCTCTTCTTTTTTTAACTTTGCTGACGCCTCCTCGGTTGTTTTATAGCTCTTAAACTTCTCTCCCACTGCCGGGACTTTTTCAAACCCTAAAATAATCACTGGCTGGGAAGGGTATGCCTCGTCAATTTCTTTGCCCTGAAAATCACGCAGGCATTTTACTTTAGCTAAAGCTAAATCTGTGGCAATTATGTCTTTTTTTCTTAAAATACCTTTTTTAATTATCGCAGTTGCTACAGGTCCCTTTAAACCATCCATATACGACTCTATAATCAAACCCTCTGGCGGCACACCTGTTTCTGGCCTTAAATCATGCATATCAGCTACCAACAAAATCATTTCTAATAGCTCATTGATTCCTGTTTTTTCCTTTGCCGAGACTTCAACAGATGGAATCTTCCCGCCCATTGATTCAACAATAACATCAATTTGAGAAAGCTCTCTTTTAATCTTCTCTGGGTTAGCAGTGGGCAAGTCAATCTTGTTTAACACAACTATCATTGGAATTTCTGCTCTTTTTATTGCAGTTATTGCCTCCTTTGTTTGGAGTTGTACCGACTGAGCAGAATCTACAACTAATAATGCTATATCGGCTACTTCAGCCCCTCTGGCCCTCATCGCAGAAAACGCCTCGTGTCCGGGCGTGTCAATAAAAGTTATTTTTTTACCTTTTTCTTGCACCTCGTAGGCTCCGATGTGCTGAGTGATGCCACCCGACTCCTTTGAGGTTATCTTAAAATCTCTGATAGCCTCTAAAAGAGAAGATTTTCCATGGTCTACGTGGCCCAAAACAACCACTACTGGCGGCCTGTGCGCAATATTTTCTTTTTTATCTGGTTTTTTGGTCATCTTTATACTATTTTTTAGGCTTTATCGCCCTTTCTATAGCCTCTCTTTCCTCATCAGACAATAAATAGTCTGATTTTCCTTCTCTTATTGCTTTAGCATATACTCTGTTTCCATCTTTAACAAAAAGGCTGGAAATTACAAAACCGTTATTTTGAGCATCTAATAGAGCAACAACAAAGCTTTGGTTCCCGCCAATTTCGTTAAAAGGATTAAATCTTACAATTCCCGTCTTTTGTATGGTTTTTTCAGAAAGAGCTTCTAAATTTTTAATCTTTAAAAATGCTTCTTTTAATTTTTCCTCTAAATTATCGTTCTTCTCCTTTTGCGATAAAAAAATATCTTTAAAACTCTTTATCTTTCCTTTTTCTAACAGGGCATCTATCTTTTTATTAGCGGCATAAAAATACCAAAGCAAAAAAGCGTTTAAAATTACTAGAGCTGCAGCTGTTGCTGCCAATAGCATTAAAAAAGCAATTGTTGTATCCATAATGGGTTATATTATACCAATTTTTACAAAACTTCAACGCGCCTTGCTTAAAACGCTCCAAATGACAGGGTCTTCAACCCCCAAAACCCAAGCTGAGAAACCTCTGAAACTATTCTGTTTTATGATATCCAATTTGTTTTCAAAACTTTGTTTGCTTTGGTACCAAAGCAAGTATTGTTTATTTTGCCAAAAATATGAAAGCCAAGACGCGCCCAAAACCTCGTCAAAACCCAAGTCGTGGCGAAAATTAGACCCTATATACAAAAATCGTTTGTAAGTGCCACTAGCTGTTATTTTTTTAAAAGGATCTGTGCTCCAGCCCCAATAGTAAAGAGGTACGCCAAAAGACAATTTTTCAGGCGGGATTTTATCTTTCACATAATTTAAAACTTTATTGATAAAGGGCAATGACGCTACGGGTCCCACAGAATTGGGATCGTCGTATGTCATTAAACTTACAAAGTCAACTGCTTTGGCAATCCTGGCATAATCAAAAACTCCGCCCCAATTTTTAAAAGCATTTGTGTCTTCGTAATCAACGCTCCGGGACACTGCGGCAACGCTTAAAATTAATTTGTTTTCCTTTAACGACTTTGCGGCTTTTTCAACAAAAGCAGAATATAAATCTTTGTCTAAATAACTTATATTTTCAAAATCAAACTGCCACCCAATATATTTTTCTTTTTTTCCCTCGGTAACAAGAGATTTTATAACTGCATCCTGCGCGCTTTCAGAAAGCAATAAATTGTGAATTATGGCCTGCTTAAAACCAGCATTGGTCACCAAGGGCATAACCTTAATTTTTTTTTGCTTTATTATTTTTTTTAATTGAGCATCAAGCCCGCCAGCAAGTTTTAATTTAGCAGAAACGCCGTAAAATTGAGGGGCCAAAATATCAATTTTATCTGCATTCTTTTTTAAGCTTTCAATGCCATCTTTTTCTTTTAACTGCGACATATAAAATATCTTCTCTAAACTATTTTGAGCAGCAAGTGATTCGTGGGGCAACAAAAAGGCAAGACCCAAAAGGTACCCCAAACAAAAAACTATTATTAAAGAATAGTTTAACGGTTTTTTCATGGCGGAGGAGGTGGGAGTCGAACCCACAAGGGCCTTGCGACCCGCCGTTTTTCGAGAACGGTTCCTTGCCAATTCGGAGCACTCCTCCATAAAATTATTATACTGCAATTTATGAAATATACTACTTAAAATGCGGCTTTCAGCCGCATTTTCTATTATATAATCCTAAATTCTAAAGTAAATTCTATTTCTTTTGCTTGTGGTCGTCGTTTCTTATTAAAACCTTGTGCCAGTCATTAAAATCATATATGTCATGGGCTATTATCCCTCCGATAACTCCCACAAAAAATCTAGGAAGATAAAAATAATCAATAAACCAAATAATTAATAATAGCAATGCGCCCAAAATCCAATGATGAAAATGAATTTTCCACTTTCCGCAGTCAATAAATATCTTATCTACTTTGCCAGTTTCAATAAAAACTTTATGATAAAGCTTGCAACCTAGATAGCCCAAAAGCAATCCTATTGTAAGCAAAAAAGAGTAGTAAAAGGTTGTGGCTAACACTATAGCCGGGAGAACCTTTTTTACGTTGCTTCTTTTACTAATATCAGTTTCTATTGTAGGCATTTTCACCTTATTTTTACAACTTACTTCTACATTATCATTAACAAGACCCCTTGTCCAGCTTTTACTACCCTGTTTATACCCAGCCAAAAAGCCTTATTTCAGGGCTTGCTGTGGATAATTTTCAGTCCAAAATAACAAGTCAAGAGCTCTATCAAAAAAAAGCGCCGTACCCGAAGGTCGTGCACATTAATTATGAAGGCGGAATAATCCGTAATCACCGAGCCGGCGGAGCAATATTATTTTGCTCTTTCATGTCGAAAAGGAAGGGCAATAACGGCAAGCAACAGACGCCCAAGCCAACAAAAGATAACGCAAGAGCTATAAATCCCCCAAGTGCTTTCAAAAGCTGGCTATCCGCGTCCATTAGCCATATTCCCGGATAAGCAAAAACCCCGCCTTCTGCAAGAATCCATCCGGCAAAAAAACAGGCTACTGAAAAAACAAAGCGCAATACAGTACGAAAGGACATGATTGGCTCCTCAAAAATGGGAAAGAACTTACACTATCGGTGCCCTCACCAGGAATCGAACCTGGATCTAGAATTTAGGAAATTCTCGTCCTATCCATTGAACGACGAGGGCGGAATCTAATATAAATATATCTAAAAAAATGATAATTTGCAATGGCTTTAAAACTTCTGTATAATTATCTAAATCAACTAAATTAACATAAAATTATGCCATCTAAATCACCAATCGTAGAAATAGCAAAAAAGGTGTGTCCTGCGGTAATAACCGTCATTGTTTCTAAAGACTTGCCAAAAGCAGAAAACTTTTATTCTTTTCCTTTTGGCGGGAAAGAATATGTTATGCCCAAATTAGAGAAGGGGCAAAAGGGCAAAATAGAAAAAACCCAAATAGGCGGAGGTTCTGGATTTATTGTATCAGAAAACGGCTATGTTTTTACCTCAAACCACGTAGTGTCTGACACAACAGCCGACTATACGGTTATACTAAATCCAAAACACAAGTATCCTGCAAAGGTTTTATCAAGAAACCCCATAAACGATACTGCTGTTTTAAAAATAGAAGGCAAGGGTTTTCCTTATTTAGAACTATCTGATTCAAACAAAATTGAACTTGGCGAAGAGGTGGTGGCAGTGGGAAACGCATTAGGCGAATTTTCAGATACTTTATCAGCCGGCATAGTTTCAGGCTTATCTAGATTTATCACTGCATTCGGCGGCATTGACCACCAAATGCAAAACTTGAGAGGATTAATACAAACAGACGCAGCTATTAACCCTGGCAATTCGGGCGGACCATTGGTAAATATGGAAGGAAAAGTTATTGGAATTAATACCGCCATGATAATGGGGGCTCAAAATATAGGGTTTGCAATTCCGATAAACTACGCTAAAAAAGACTTTGAAGAGGTAAAAAAATACGGAAAAATAATAGTGCCGTTTTTGGGAGTAAAATATGTTTTAATATCCAAAGAAATGGCCCAGGCAAACAAACTGCCTGTTCATGATGGAGCTTTGGTGGTAAGGGAAGCCTTAGGAGAATCTCCTGTAGTAAAAGGCTCTTCAGCAGATAAAGCAGGAGTCAAAGAATGGGATATAATTATAGAATGCAGCGGGGAAAAAATAACAATGAAAAACCCCTTGGCAAATATTTTACAAAAATGCAAAATCGGCAGCGAAACGAGCTTAAAAGTGCTGAGAGACGGCAAAGAAATAACCTTAAAGGTAAAGTTAGAAGAAAAAATCTAGTATTTATTATAAAAAAATGCCCCGCAGAAATATCTGGGGCTGTTTTTTTATTGACAAACTAGGATTGTTTTTTTAGTATATAAGAGTAGTCGGTATCCAAGTACTTTGAGAAAGGACATTTGCGATGATAGTCAATCTTGCAGGCCTGGGTCTTTGCGAACATTGTGGCGCGTTGATTACGATGGAAGGACTTTCGGCAGAAGCCATAGACGCCGAGTGGAACTGCCCGAAATGTGGAGAAGTGCTTGCCCACGAATCTTTTGGATATGAGAGCGGCAAAGGAGACAAGATTAAATGGGTCGGACCAGACGGAAAATGGACGACAGAAAAACCCACCAATGATTTTCGTCTGGGTAGTTGGGACATTCTTATCCATGGTTTGGGACATTGCTTCCCTCCATTATAAGGTGTATCTGCAAACAATCGCAACCAAAGAGCAATAATGCGGTTCACTATTGCTCTCTTTTTTTATACAAAATACTTAATACTAAATTACTTATATATTAAAAAAAATAATACAAGAGTAGCGCACCTGATTTTTTTATTTTGGTTTCCTCGTTAGAAGTCTTGAGCAAAAATTATTTTTAAAAATAATTTTTGCATACTCATTTCAATGTTTTTTATTATTTGTAATTTTGACCTGCTAAAAATTTTGCTAACTCAGCAAGACTTCTAACGGGGTTTTAAAACAGCTGCTTGAGTATAGATATTTGATGGATTCCAAAGCATAAATCCGCTAAAGTCATAACCTAGCGCATCCTGCGTTGCTTTTATTTCTTTTTTTACCATGTCTGCGTTATAAAAAGCGCCCATGTCAAAATCTTGAAGCCATGGCCTGAACCTGGCTAATGGCCTTAAAACTGGAATAGAACTTAGCGTTTTTTGAAATTCAGAAGCAGGAGATCCTTCTGCCTCGCTATTTTTTATAACTAAATCTTGCTGTTTTTTCAAAAAACTCTTTTCTCTGCTTATTGCACTGCCCATTGAATATTTTATAACCTCATAAGGATACTCTGCTGGATTCTCAAAACCAATAAAATTTTTAGCATAATGAGACGGATAAACCATAGGAGCTATATAGTCAAAATTTTCAAAAGCATTCTCAAGCAACTGCCCGATACCCATATCATTTGTGTTAACTGTTGTTAGGCCGAATAAATCAGCTGATATTTTTTCGCCAGCCAATTCCTGCCTTACATACTGAAAAAATTCTTTAATGATTTCTTGCATCGGTTTTTTCTCGTCCCAAACAGGAAAACCCGTGTTTTTTGTATTGCCATCAGTGGGAAAGCGGATATAGTCAAAGTTTATTTCATCAAATCCGTGGTAAAATACGTCTTTTGCCAAAGAAATATTGTAATCCCAAACTTCTTTTGAAGCAGGGTCAAGCCATGACAATCCGTTATTATCCTGCCACAAAACACGACCCAAGGGGTACCCCGTTAAATCGGGGTACCCAGAACCCGTTGGCTGGGTCTCTTTGGCTTTATTATAAATTGCCAACTCTGGCCTGGCTTTGGAATATACCGGGTCCTCAAAAACAACAATTCTGCCTATCACATAAATATTCTGGCCGTGAAAAAATCTTACCAGGGCATCAATATCTAGTATAACATCGTTATCAAGATTATATTTTTTAACTTCTTCTGCGCCCGAGGCGTAAGATACAAACCCTGAAGAATCCTTGATATCAACTACCACAGCATTAATTTCCGTTTTCTTAAAAAGATTGCTTAAATAATTAAAATATGATTTATTTCCAGCTGACCAGCCAGTAACATAAACTGCTTTTATAATCTCTGGCGGGTTACCTAATTTTTGCGGAGGAGGCGGCGGAAGCGGTTCGCTGTTCTGCGCAGAAGTCCCCGCCTTCTGAACAGATGCAACTGCCACAGCTTGTTTTGTGAAATAATCCTCGCTATTTTGCAAAGAAAAGGAAACACCGGCTGTTAAAACCGTTATCATCACCAGCACAACAAAAAGGTTTTTTAACCTAGAAAATTCCATAAACTGATTTTTTATTATACCCCTAATCAGATATTTTTTCAAAACAAAAAGCAGGGGGAATCCCCTGCTTTTTCAAAAAATAAGCTTATTAATTACTCTGTTGTATTGCCGTCAAAATCTGGTCCGTTGGCCTCGGCTTCAGCTTTTGTTACTCTCACAATACCATCCTTATGATGAGCCGGGGAGTAAATGGTGTAAAGTTTTAAATCCTCTGTCGCAGAAACATTAATAACATTATGTTCAGCTCCCGCAGGCACAACTACCGCTGTGCCGTCTTTAATCTCGTATTCGTTTCCATCAATAATGCATTTGCCCTGGCCTTTTTCAAAACGAAAAAACTGGTCGTTATCTGGATGAACTTCCATCCCAATTTCTTCGTTAGGAGCCAAATTCATCAAAACCAGCTGGCTGTGTTTTGAAGTATAGAGAACTTTCCTAAAGTTCTCATTATCCAGCGTCTCTTTCTCTATATTTGAAACAAATCCTTTCATATTTTTTTCTCCTTGGCGAAGCCAAGGAGATTTTAATTATATTATTTCAGTGGGCGGCTAACGAGATTTGCACTCGTGATGACGCTGCCACAGAGCGTTGTGTTACTGCTACACCATAGCCGCCATATTTTTTCGGGGTGCCCAGATTCGAACTGGGGCTAAACGCTCCCAAAGCGTTCGTGCTACCGCTACACAACACCCCGATAACTCTTTATTTGTTATAATATAAGAAAAAAACCTTCTTGTCAAAGACAAAAATTTGTGATAATATTCAAAATAAATAGCCCCCGTAGTTTAATGGATAAAACAAAAACCTTCTAAGTTTTAGATCCAGGTTCGATTCCTGGTGGGGGCACACTGCGGGTATGGTGTAGCAGCAGCACAAAACCCTTCCAAGGTTTGAGCAGGGGTGCAAATCCCCTTACCCGCTCCAAAACAAAACAAAAACCGCCTCATCGGCGGTTTTTGTTTTGCGATTTAATTACCTAGCGTACTCAACCACCCTTGTTTCTCTCATTACCGTCACTTTAATTTCACCTGGATATTTTAGTTCATCTTCAATTTTTTTTGCTATTTGTTTTGCCATTTTCTGAGCCGCTAAATCGTCTACTCTATCTGACTTTACAAACACTCTGATTTCTCTGCCTGCTTGAATAGCATAGGTTCTTTCAACGCCTTCAAATTTATTAGCTAAGTCTTCCAAATCTTTTAATCTTTGCAGATAGTTTTCCAAGGTATCTTTTCTGGCTCCCGGTCTTGAGCCTGAAATAGCGTCTGCTGTTTTTACAATTACAGCTTCCAAGGTTTCCGCAGGATAATCTTCGTGGTGAGCTCTCATTGCTTTTATAACTGCCTCCGATTCTCCGAACTTCTCTAAAATCTTAATTCCAATATCAATGTGAGACCCCTGCACCTGCTGATCAATTGCTTTTCCAATATCGTGCAAAAGACCTGCTCTTTTAGCTATTTGGCTATTGGCTTTTAATTCGTCAGCGATTGTTTCAGATATTAAAGCCACTTCCATTGAGTGCAGCAATACGTTCTGGCCATAGCTTGTCCTGTAGAATAATCTTCCTAAAATCTGCACAAGCTTGTCATTTAATCCGATAACTCCTGTGTCATAAGCTGCTTTTTCTCCAGCTTCCTTTATTTTCTGGGCAATTTCTGCTTTTGCTTCTTCTACCTTTTCTTCAATTTTTGCAGGTTGTATTCTGCCGTCTAAGATAAGCTTGTCTAGGGCAACCTTTGCAATCTGCCGCCTTATTGGGTTAAACCCGGATATGACGACCGACTCAGGTGTTTCATCAACTATCAACTCTACGCCAGTCAACTTTTCAAAAGTTCTGATATTTCTTCCTTCTTTACCGATAATTCTTCCCTTAATATCTTCGTTCTGCAACAAAACCGTGGTTGTTGTTAATTCCTGCGATTGAGACACAGCACACTTTTGAATGGCTAAAGCAATTATTTCTTTAGCTCTGTCTTGAAGCTTTTCTTGCCCCTTCTCTTCTAATTTTTTCATCCTTTCTAAAATCTCTCTCTCGTTTTCAATCTCAACCAGCTGTAAAAGCTCTTTTTTAGCATCCTCCCTGGAAAGCTCGGCTACTTTTTCTAGTTTGCCCTCTGCTTCACTTCTTAATTTTTCTAAGTCTTCTGTTATGCCTTTTAACTTTTCTCCTTTTTCCTGAAGTTCCTTCTCTTTTTCTTCAGAAGAGGCAATTTTTGAAGTAAGCAGGCTTTCTCTGTTCAGTAAAATCTGTTGAGCTTTCAAAAACTCCCTCCTTCTTTCATCAACTTCTCTTTGGGCTCTATCTACTATATCAGCTGCTTTAGCTTCCGCTTTTTTTATGGTAGCTGTAGTTTCTTCTTTTACATCCAACACCCTTTTTTGCAGTCTTGCTTCAAGAGAGCCAGCTCTTCTTTTTGCTATGTTCTGGCGCACATAATATCCTAAAATAGCGCCGAAAGACAAACATAGTATGGCTATTAAAATCAATATTGTTTGGTCCATAAATTATTCTTTAATATTATTTTTTTTATTTCTTACAAAAAAACAACTCTGCCAACACGGTGAGTTGCTATACGACAATTTTCTTTATTTTCTAAGAGTTACTTGCTTCCAATTACCTCATCTATAAGCCCGTATTTCTTTGCTTCTTCTGCTGTAAGATAAAAATCCCTGTCAGTGTCTTTTTCCACCTTTGCCAATGGCTGGCCTGTATGCGAAGACAAAATCTTATTCAGCTTTTCCTTAATTTTGACAATCTGTTTTGCAGTGATCTCAATGTCTACTGCTTGCCCTTGAAATCCACCGGCTACCTGGTGCAAAAGTATTTCGGCGTTGGGCAAAGAAAATCTCTTTCCCTTGGTCCCAGCAGCTAAAATAACTGCAGCCATTGAAGCTGTAAGTCCGATGCAAATAGTGGAAACCGGGCACTTCAAATACTGCATTGTATCGTAAACTGCCAGTCCTGCGGTAACTGAACCTCCTGGGCTGTTAATATAGAGTTTTATGTCTCTCTTTGAGTCCTTTGAAGCTAAATAAAGCATCTGGGCTATAACCAAGTTTGCGTTCAAGTCTGTAACCGGACCCGCCAAAAAAACAATGCGCTCTTCTAAAAGCCTTGAAAATATGTCGTATGCGCGCTCACCGCGCTGGGAACGTTCAACAATAGTTGGAACTATTGGCATGTTAATTTTTAAGTTTTTTCGCAACCTATGACGAAATGTTTTCTAACTTTTCAAGAACTTTCTCGTTATAGATTACACCCCTAGTATACTCTTTTAATTGTTCAATGTCAATTTTACTTAGCTGCTCTTTTGAATAATTTTTTATTGATTTTTTAAACTCTTCTTCTACTTCTTGCTCTTGGACTTCTATGTTCTCTTTACTGCCGATTTCTCTTAAAATTAAAAATCCTTTTAATCGCTTCTCTGCTTCTTTTTCAAAGGTCTGTTTTAAGTTTTCTTCTGTCTGTTTGACTGAAGCCAAATACTGCTCAAAACTAATTTTCATGTTTTGGTTAATTTTATATTTTAAATCATCCATTAATCTTTGTTTTTCATAATCAATCAAAGTGTCGGGTAAATCAACCTTAACTTTTTCTGAAATTTTATCTAAAATTTCTCCTCTTTTTCTTTGTTTTTCAGCAGATTGTTTTTCTTGAGTTATGCCTTTTTTCATGCTTTGTTTTAGGGCAACTAATGTATCAAAAGCGCCAAGCTCTTTGGCAAATTCATCATTTATTTTGGGTAATTCCATCTTCTGTACAGATTTTATTTTTACTTTAAAATCCCCCTCTTTTCCTGCTAAATCCTTTCTTGGAGAATTATCTGAGAAGACTACTTTAAATTCTTTTTCCTCTCCAGCTTTCATGCCAACAATATTATCTTCAAATCTCTTCATAAACCCGCCTTCGCCCAAAATAAACTTGTCAGCGACCTCCTTGCCTTCGTTTATATCTTTATTCTGATAAGTAATTTCTACAAAGTCTTTTTTTTCGGCTGGCCTGTCTTCTGTGATAAACTTTGCTCTTGTTTTTTGCAAATAATTTAAGGCGTCCTGGACTTCCTCTTCTGTGATAGAAACCTCTTTTCCTTTTATCCTTGAAGCTATATTTTTGTAATCTGGCAATTCAACTTCTGGCAATAAAGTAATTTTTGCCTTAAAAATAAACGGGCTTCCCTGAGCTATTTTTATAATTGAAACTTCCGGCTGGCCTACTGGCTCTAATTTATTCTCTAAAATATATTTTGAATAGACATCTTTTACAGCTATATCTCCTGCTTCCATAAGCAAGTTTTCCTTGCCAACTCTTTCTTCCACTATTTCTGCGGGTGCATGCCCTGGCCTGAACCCGTCAACTTTTACATGCTTTTTCAAGTGCTCTAAAGCATGGTCTAAATGATGCTTGAATTCTTCTTCTGTAAGTTCAAATTCAATCTCCATCTGCGACTTTGGCAGTTTTTTAATTTCTGCTTTCATATAAATTTAAATACTTTTTAATTCGTCTGGCAGCGGGATTAAATGGGCATTTACCCACTTTTTAATTTCTTCTAAAACCTTACTTTTGTCTTGCCTGTCTGACTTTGCCACATATAGGGTCTTCTTTTGTATCAAAAACGGCCACTGCTAATTTGTGGCACATTTTTTCCATTAATTCTATGTCTAAATATTTCACAGGCATAGAATAATTAAATTAATTTTTATCGTATTCTGCTAATTTTCTAAAAACATCGTGGTATTCGCGTATAGCAAAATCAGTGCCTTGTTCAACTTTTTTTTCAAGGATTTTTCTTTCTTTTGTTTTAGCTGTCTGTTCTTTATGCTCCTTGCAACCCTTTATAAATTTGGCTATTTTTTTCATCATATTCTTAATACGATTTAATCTTAACAAAAATTGCTCCAAAAATCAAATCCATCGTTAATGCTTCCCGATATTATGTTCTGTTTTCATTTTTTATTATTTGTATTTGTAAATATGTACGGCAATGTACATTGCCAGCATTCCCACCAAAAATCCGCCGGAAAAGACAGCTATGCTTTCAGACCTAACAATCAAGTTGATATCGCAAGAACCACGACAACGCCGGCAACATACACCCAAAGAGAATATTGTTTCATAAATTTATTTATTAATTTTATTTTAATCACATATCATTATATTCAAGATAGAAATCATATTTTTGAATAACTATTGACAACCGTCTATTATCTGCTATCATTAAAATATACATAAGGAAAAGCACCTCTCTGGGCTCGTCCCTTGGCGGTGCTTTTTCATTTGTGCTCAAGCTTTTTTTGTAAGTTATCCATAAATACAATTCTCTCTTTTGCCTCTTTTTTTAATAAAGTTGAACAAGTTTTAACATACGGGCTCATCACAAAACGCAGTTTTTTGTTTTTATAAAGATATTTCACCAACGAATAAAAATCTCCATCACTGGTAACAACGATTGCTTTGTCATAATTTGGAAAATCAATCATTGCTTGCAAAACAAGGTCTGCGTCTATATTACCTTTTACATTTCCGTCGCTATCGGGAATAGTTGGTTTAAAAACCAAAACATATCCGACCTTTTGGAGCTCCGAATAAAGCGGCTGATTTCCAGCCACATAACCAATAAAATAATAAGCTGTGATTACAGAATATTTATCTATAAGATATTTTCTAAAACGCGCATAATCCAATTTCCAACCCAAACTTTTAATCCCAAGATTAAGGTTTTGTCCATCTATAAATGCATAATTATTTTCTTTTGCTTTCATGAAAAATCTCTAATGTTGTGCATTTTTATTTTTAAACCAATAATACATATCTAAAATTCGGATATCTGATAATTCTTTAACTCTTAATTTGGAAAACTCATCTTTTGATAAAATATTTATAATCTTTTTTTAATTCTTTCTTTTTCCATAAATTTGCTTACCAATGTTTGAAAATTTAAAAATTAGAGAATTATTTAAAAATTAAAAATTGGAAATTAAAAATTTACACGAGAAATGCGACAATTAACAACGCGACGATGTTCAGAACCTTAATCATTGGGTTAATCGCTGGACCAGCAGTGTCTTTGTATGGGTCGCCGACAGTGTCGCCAGTCACGGCTGACTGGTGAGCGAACGAACCTTTGCCTCCATACTGGCCCGATTCAATGTATTTTTTGGCATTGTCCCAGGCAGCTCCGCCAGTTGTCATTGAAATGCCGACAAATAATCCTGTAATGATACTACCGATTAAAAGTCCGCCTAAGGCTTGGGGACCCAAAATAAATCCAACTAAAATTGGAGCTAATACTGGAATCAAAGCTGGCAAAAGCATTTCTTTAATTGCTGCTTTTGTAACAATGTCAACGCATTTTCCGTATTCTGGTTTTGCGGTGCCTTCCATTAATCCTGCAATCTGCTTGAATTGCCTTCTTACTTCTTCAACAACTTTGCCTGCTGTTTTACCAACAGCTCCCAATAAAAATGATGCAAACAAATAGGGGAGCAGTCCTCCGATTAAGAGCCCTGCGATAACTTTTGGGTCGTCTAACATAAATTTTCCTGCTACTTGTTCTGAATAGGCAGAAAACAAAACTAAAGCTGCCAATCCGGCAGAAGCAATTGCGTATCCTTTGGTCACTGACTTTGTTGTATTCCCAACTGCGTCTAAGGCATCTGTAATTTTTCTTACTTCTTCTGGCATTCCAGACATTTCTGCAATTCCGCCAGCATTATCTGTTATTGGGCCGTAAGCATCAACTCCAACGACAATTCCCGAAACAGAAAGCATTGTCATAACAGCTAAAGCTACTCCGTAAATTCCAGCTAGCCAGAAACTAATAATTGTTCCTGCCGCGATCAGCAACACAGGTATTGCAGTTGACTGCATACCAATAGCTAAACCTGTAATAACATTTGTGGCGTGGCCTGTTTCGGAAGCCTTGGCAATTGACCTTACTGGCTTGTATTTTTTTGATGTGTAATACTCGGTGATTATAAACATGCCAATGGCGATTACCAAACCAACTAAAGATGCAAAGTATAAATTGTTTGCTGCGATTGCCTGGTCTGCCATTAGTTTTAAAATTACAGGATAAAAAATTATTGCTGACAATATAACAGTAGCTGCGATTCCCTTATACATAGCTCCCATAATATCTTGTTTTTTTCCTAATCTAACAAAGAAACTGCCAATAATTGAAGTTAAAATAGAAATGCTTCCTAAAATTAAAGGAAGCAAAACAAATTGCGGACTCCTGGGAAACAGCAAGTAGCCCAATATCATTGTAGCTATAGCTGTCACAGAATATGTTTCAAAAATGTCAGCAGCCATACCAGCGCAATCTCCTACATTGTCGCCGACTTGATCGGCAATTACTGCAGGATTCCTGGGATCGTCTTCTGGGATTCCTTTTTCAACCTTGCCTACTAAGTCAGCCCCAACGTCAGCGGCTTTAGTATAAATACCTCCGCCGACTCTGGCAAAAACAGAAATCAAACTGGCTCCAAATCCCAGAGCGATTAAACCTTGAATATTTTTTGTTAAAAGATAATAACCGGATACCGCCAACAGACCCAAGCTTACAACCATTAAACCTGTAACCAATCCTCCTTTGAAAGACAAATCTAATGCCGGCTTTAGTCCTTTTTCAGCGGCTTTGGCTACCCTTGTATTTGTCTGGGTAGAAACAAGCATGCCCACAAATCCCGAAAGGCCGGAAAGAAAAGCTCCCAATAGAAAACCGAGGGCCATGGTAAGTCCTCCTCCAAGCCCAAATTGCTTGCCGAAGAAAGCCCAAATGACAAAAAACAAAACAACGGCAACAATACCGACTGTTTTATACTGCCTTTTTAAATAAGACATAGCTCCCTCCTGCACTGCCTGAGTAATGGCTATGGCTTTATCCTGAGCTGCGGGCATCTTTCTGATTTTTATCACCAACAGCCAGACAAAGGCTATGGCAAAAAAAGAAACTATAATAGGATAATATATTAGACTCATATTTTTTAACTATTAATTATTTTATCTTCTTTTTTAGATTTTTTTGTCTTATTTTTTGTTTTTTTTGGTTCCTCGCCCGCCTCAATATCCGCAGGATTTTGGACGGGTTCTGCCGGGGCTCCCGATGTCTTAATGTCTATTTTCCAACCAGTTAGGTTGGCCGCTAAACGAACATTTCTGCCGTCTTTGCCAATAGCCAAAGAAAGCTGGTCTTCTGGCACGAATACCACTGCTGTATTTTTTTCTCCAATCTTCACTTCAACAGTTTTAGCCGGAGCTAAAGAGTTGGCAATAAACTTTTCGGGGTCTTTCTGCCACTCAACAACATCAATTTTTTCTCCTCCTAACTCGTTGATTACCGCCATTATTCTCGTGCCTCTTTGTCCGACACAAGCTCCAATAGGATCAACTCCTTCCTCATTTGAAACCACTGCAATCTTTGTGCGAAATCCCGGTTCTCTAGCAATAGATTTTATAACAACGACACCCGCGGCTATTTCAGGCACCTCTAATTCAAATAGTTTTGAAATTAGTTTTGGATAGGCTCTTGAAAGCATAACTACAGAACCCTTTGGAGTGTCTTCAACTTTCATGATATATAGCTTGAGTCTCTGACTCGGTCTGTAAAACTCTCCTGGAATTTGCTCTTCTCTGCTTAAAATACCTAATGTCTTTCCTATGTCAACAAAAACAGTGTGACCCTCAATTCTCTGCACAATGCCAGAAACAATTTCTCCTTCTTTTGACTTATACTCTAAAGAAATAGTTTCCTTTTCTGCCTCCCTGATTTTTTGCAAAATAACTTGTTTTGCTGTTTGAGCAGCTATCCTGCCGTAATCTTGCTTGGAAATTAAGGGAATTTCTATTTCCTCGCTAACTTTAATTTTTGGGTAATCCTTTTTTGCCTCGTCTAACATTATGTGTTTTTCAGGATTAAAAACAACCTTTTTGGGCTGCTCTCCCTCAACAGAAAACTCTTCAGAGGGTAATTCCTTTCTTTCTTTAAGCTTTTCTATTTCTTCTTCCGTATAAAGCATGGATGGGTCAACTGCCAGCTTTACCTGCCAAAACTTAACATCGCCCGAAACCGGGTTAAATTTTGCTTTTATTTTCTGGCCTTTTTTTCCGTAGTCCTTTTTATAAGCAGTAGCTATTGCTGCCTCAATTGTTTCTATAACCTTTTCGGGACTGATACCTCTTTCTTCAGCAATCTGGCTCAAAGCTCTTTGAAATGATTTTATATCCATGTTTTCAAAAAAATATGCCCGTGGTCAGACGGACAAATAATTCTATTTCTTGATTATCTCTTTTTAGCAAAAAACAAAACCCCTGTCAATATCTCCTTGGCTTCGCCAAGGAGATACTTGGCTTCGCCAAGTTTTAAACAGGTTTTGAATAGTTTCTACCTGATATTTTTAACTATTTTGTAACAAGATATTCACAAGTTATTACTTTGTTTTGTTCAATGGGGGATACAATTGTTTGTCAATTGTTCTTTCAAAACAAACTCTGCCTGCCTCATGGTCCCAGTTATAAGAGTACTGGCCCACAGCCGGCACAGAAACAGGGTAATACCCAACATCTCCTTTTCCTTGTTTATTAAATACAGCGCACAATTCAAAAATTAACGTTGCAGAATCTTTTATATTATACTCGTATATATAAGAGGCGCTTTCCTTTAATTGTGGATCAATCGGCACTACAAAACCAGAAATTGAATCTTGCAAATCAGTTAATTTTTCTGGTAATTTTTCTTTTCTCTGCCAATAGATTACAACTTGCGATTGTATATTTTGCAAATCATTAACTTTCTGCTGGTCAAACTGCACAAATCGCGCTGTAACGGGTGAACCGATTATAAAAAATGCGCCGACAATTGATATTAAAACAACCAAAGAAGTTGCCCATGCAAAATATTTTGCTGATTTTGCCGGAGTGTCGCGCCTTACATCATCTAAATAATATCCAAAAATAACGCCAGCGACCAAAAACACTGACAGGGCTTTTAGAACGAATCTTATTGTTATCTCTCCGCCCAAAAATGTGTTTATAACGGTTATTAGATCTCCAATAATAACAAGCGAAGCGATAAAAAGCGTCAAGTATATCAGCCACTTCCTTATTTTTGATTCTCTTACTACAGATTCCCTCGCATAAATTTTATTCAGATACCAGGAAACTAAAACAAAAATGGGGAATACAATAATCAGAGAGGCAACAGCGAACCTGATGGGCCCCGTAAAGCTGAAATAATTATAATATCTGTTCAGGGCGTCCGGGAAAAAATAATTTATGTACTGCCACAAAAGCGCGACAAAACTTACTGCCGACCAATAAAGAGTAACTATTGCCAAAAGATGCAAAAACACATCTCTCGGCATGTTTCTTTTCAAAACGATATTTTCTTCCATATTTTTATTATTTAATCATATTTCGCCTTTGATTTCTTTTTCTAATCTGTCTAAAAAATTCTTGAAATATTCCGCTCTTTCTTTACAATACTCTTTTGCTTTTTTTGTATATAATCTGTCTGATATAAATTTAACTTTGGTTTCAAATTCTATCTGCGGACTATGTTTTGTTTCATCTTGTATCCTACCATTTATTTTACCTGAAAGATTCTCTTTTATATAGTCATCGAGATTATCTGGTTTTTTATATATATGACCCTTATTTTTCCCAATCCACACAAAAGCCCTGGCAACCCCTATCGCCCCTATTGCATCTAATTTATCGGAATCAAATAAAATTTTGGCCTCTAATGTTTTTGGCTTATTATCTGTCTTATATCTGTGAGAAACAATACAATCACAAATATGTCTTATTTTATCGTCAGAAAATCCTAATTTTTCTAAAATAGGTTTTGCCATTTTGGCACTTTCAACTGCGTGATCGGTCTTTCCTGTCGGATCATCGGTTTCTTTTTTGCCGCCGATATCATGAAGCAAAGTAGCTAATTTTATAACCTCCAAATCAACTTTTTCATTTTCTGCCAAATGCAAAGCCATATTATACACCCTCATAACGTGGTCAATATTGTGACCAGAACATTCCTTCAACTCTTTTTCAACTATTTCTTTAATTTTTTGAAATTTATCTTCCATAAATTATCGTTTAAAAACTATCTATTTTAGCTTCATTTTTTTCGTAATCTTCGTCGTCTTTTTCTTCGCTCTCTTCCTCTTCTTCTGATTTATCATCTTCTAAAAAACCGCCGGCCTGTAAAGTCCAAAGCTTTTTATACAAACTGTCCTCTTTCGCCAACAATTCGCCATGGCTCCCTTGTTCAATAATTTTACCATCGTCTATAACAATAATTTTATCCATTTTTTGAATAGTTGACAAACGATGAGCGATAACAATTGTTGTTCTGCCAGCCATTAAATTATTCAAAGCGTCCTGAATTAACATTTCAGAATGAGAATCTAAGCTTGAAGTCGCTTCGTCTAAAATTAAAATGGGAGCTGATTTCAAAATAGCTCTGGCAATAGCCACTCTCTGGCGCTCGCCCCCAGACAGCTTAACTCCGCGCTCGCCAACATAGGTTTCTATCCCATAAGGCAGGTTTTTTATAAACTCATCGCAGTGAGCCAAATTAGCTGCGCGTTCAATTTCCTCTTTTTTTGAACCTCTTTTCCCATATCCGATGTTTTCCGCTAACGTGCGATGAAAAAGTATCGGATCTTGGGGAACCATTGAAATATTTTTTCGCAAACTTTCCTGAGTTATTTGCGAGATATCTTGTCCATCAATTAAAATTTTTCCGCCAGTGGCAGAGTATAGACGTAACAGCAATCTTACAAAAGTTGTTTTGCCAGCTCCCGAAGGACCTACCAATGCCACTTTTTCACCCGGCTTAATTACTAAGTTTATATCTTTTAAGGCCTCCCTTGTTTTATTAAAACTAAAACTTAAATCTTTGAATTCAATTTCCCCGCTTTTCACTAAAATCTCTTTTGCTTCTGTAGTATCTTTTATTTCATAAGGTAAAAGTAAGATTTCAACCATTTCCTTTGCATCAGCGTAAGCTTGGTATGCATTTCTAACCACACGGGTGAAACCCCAAAGCTGATCAATCAAACCTATTATGTACACCTGCAGCAAAACAAAAACACCAATGGTTATTAGCCCCTGACTCCAATATCTAATGGTGAAATAAAATAATAAAAATTGTATTGCAAAACCTAAAAACCCTTGGCCCCCCTCCATTATCGCGTCTAAGTTCCAGCTGGTCTTTGTCATTTTTGCCTGCTCGTCTGTCACGGCTTTGTAGCCTGTTGACTCAAACTTCTGCCCATTAAAAAGCTGAATTGTATTTTGGTTTGTTATTGTATCAGCCAGGTAGCCAGTTGTTTTAGAATCAATCTCGGCAACCAAAATATCGTATTTTAATTTCCATCTTGAAAAAAGGACGTTAAACAATATGAATATAATTATCCAAACGAGAATGACTAAGGCAATCCATTTATTTATTAATGAGACGATTATAATCACCGAAATAATTCTCACAAACAATGGCAGTACGTCCCAAATCAATCTATCGCTCAATGTTTCAAAAGCCCGAGCAAAACGATTAACCCGCTGAACCAAGGAACCTGTAAAGTTATTACTAAAAAAACTGTAAGAATGCTCTATCAAATAGTTATATGACTGTTGCTTTAGACGGGCAATGGTTCCTGTTTGATATGCGTTGTTATATACAGTGGCTAATCTGTAAAACAACCAAACGAATCCATTCAAAACAGCTATTTTGATTATTATTAATAATAGATTGTAAGCAATTGCTGCCTTATCCCCATTAATTGAGATGATATCAAAAAATTGCTTATAAAAAACTGGAACTATTATTGTTACAATATTGGCTGAAATGATAGAAACCGTTAAAAAAATCAATTCCCATTTTTGGGGCCTTATGCCGCGCCAAAAAGCTCCCAAAACATCTTTGAGTTTCACTTCCGGATACACAATCCCTTTTTGTATTTTCTCCTGCACCATGGTTAAACTGTAATTTTCGTTAATTTATGTATTATTTGATTTTCTTTTACTAAAAAGTTTAGATAATAAAAGCCCGCATGAATATCCAACGAAAGCATAAAATATTAAATTTAATATCGCCCCAACAGCCACAAGTATTGGAAATGAACATTTGAAACCCACACACCACATTAAGATGATAAACATGAATGGACTCACCGCAATTATATAAATTATCGTTGTGATATTCATATGAAAAAAATAGCAGAACTCCCTTCTATTTTCGTAGTGTCCAGTTTCACTAAAATTTGTTCTTTCGTCTACAATATAGTCGCTGCATACTTTGCCTACATTGCTATAGATTTCTTCGTTAGCAGAAAAATATAAAAACGTAAAAAAACTCACAAGATATATTAAAACGAATATAATTGCAACAACTATTCCAAATTTATTCATAATATAAATTAATTTTAATTATATTGTGGACCCAGCGAGAGTCGAACTCGCGTTTCCGCAATGCGAATGCGGCGTATTACCACTATACTATAGGCCCGAGCTACATTTTGCTTTCGCAAAAGTAGAATTTTCAATTTTCAATTTTCAATAAAAATGAATTTATATTATGTCGGGGCGGAGAGAATTGCACTCTCGCTAAATCTTCCCGAAAGACTCGTGCTGCTGCTACACTACGCCCCGAATTTTACGTAACCCAGTATTTTGCTTTTGTCATTTCATCTTTTTTTGTTTCTATTCTCATCCTTTCCTGTTTTGATTTTTCTGCCATTTTTGCCAATTCTTTATCGCTTAATTTGCCTAAAATTTTAGCTTCTTTTTCTAAAAATTCTTTGTCATTCTTTTTTGGGTCATCTAAAACATAACCTAAAAGTATGTCTAAAATCTGGCCGATCTTGGGACCTGGCTTTATGTCTAAGAGCTTCATTAAATCATTCCCGTTGATTTTTAGCATTTTAGCTGAAATAGGATCTTGCGCCACTTTTTCAATTAAATATTTTAAATGCCTTAATTTATACGGCTCTGCTTTTGGCACGCCAGATCCAATTCTGTCTGCCTGACGAACCTGCAATAATTCTTCCATATTTTCAGGGCCTACATTTTTAACAAGGCGTCTCACCGAAGAATCGCCGACTTCTCCGACATTGTAGTAAAACAAATGATAGCGAACTAATTTTGTTATTTTTTCAACATCTTTTTTGGAAAATTTTAATCGATTTAAAATCTGAAAAGCCATTTTAGCTCCCACAATTTCATGGTTGTAAAAGGTGGCCTCCTTGCCCTCGCCTGATTTTGTTTTGGGCTTTCCGATGTCATGGAAAAGAGCTGCCAGACGGACATATATATTAAACTTCTTCTGAGCGCTAAACTCCAATGATTTTAAAGCGTGCTGATAGCAATCATATATATGGTGCTTATTCTGCGAAACTCCGTAGTTTTCTAATAATTCGGGGACTATATATTTTAATAAGCCTAATTCTCTTAATAATTCAATTCCATCGGCGGCTTTATCCGCCATAATGATTTTTAAGAACTCATCTCTTACTCTTTCTTTGGAAATTGCTTCCAACCAAATGCTGTTTTTTTTAATAGCTTGTGCAGTTTTCTTTTCAATCTCAAATCCTAAAGTTGCAGCGAATCTCGCTGCCCTTAACATTCTTAAGGCATCCTCGTTAAACCTTTCCTCTGGATTACCGACTGTTTTGATAACTTGAGCCTTTAAATCTTTCTGGCCTGAAAATGGATCTATAACAATTTTCTTTTGAGCTTTTAGTTCTATTGCCATTGCATTTATGGTAAAATCCCTTCTGGCTAAATCTTCCTCTAATGTTTTTGCATATTTTACCTCATCAGGATGACGCTTATCGGAATATTTTGCCTCAAATCTGTAGGTTGTTATTTCAACTTCAGCTAATTCTGGTTTTTTGCTACCTGTTCTGGCAGTAACAGTTAAAAAATTATTTTCATAAAAGCTGTCGGGAAAAACTCTTTGAATTTCTTCTGGTTTTGCGTTTGTGGTTACGTCCCAGTCTTTCGGCTCTTTATTTAACAAAAAATCACGCACGCATCCGCCCACAATATACGCCTCAAAGCCAGCTTTGTTCAAACTGGCGATAATTTGTTTTACTTCTTTGGGAATTATCATTTCAAATATATATTACCTTAAAAATTGCTTTTTTTCAATTTTTGAGGTAGAATAAAACTGATATTTGGATATCTGGCCCCTGTGGTGAAACTGGATATCACATATGGCTTCGAACCATAAGTTGAAGGCTCGAGTCCTTCCAGGGGCACAATATAATAAATTTTTAATTTACAATTTTTAATTTTTAAATAAAATCGTATGAAAAAACTTTTTTTATCAATTGCTTTATTTTTTTTAATAATACCGGCTTTGACAAATGCCGCTGGTCTTGTTCCCTGCGGAAACCCGGGAGAACCGCAATGCACTATTTTACTTTTTTTTGCAATGCTCGGTAGAATTTATGAATTTTTAGTTAAAGATATAGCAGCTCCTTTGGCGATATTGGCAATGACAATCGGAGGAGTAATGATTCTTATTTCTGCCGGGAATCCCAATTTAATGAGCACCGGTAAAAAAATTGTATATGCGTCAATCATCGGCTTATTTTTGGTTTTTTCTTCTTGGTTGATTGTTGATTTAATTTTGGGAGCTTTAGGATACAGCATGGGAAAACCCTGGTGGCAGCTATAAAAAATGCCTTCGTAGCTCAATTGGTAGAGCAGAGGACTCTTAATCCTTTGGTTCCGAGTTCGAGTCTCGGCGAAGGCACAGCCTTTACAAAATAATAAAATAGAGTATATTATACATTAGAGAGCTTCGGCTTTCTTTTATATTAAAAAAAATATACAATTAAATAATCAAGATAAAACTATGGCTTTAAATACCAAGGAAAAGTCAAAAATTATAAAAGAGGCGAGCTCGCACGAAAAAGATACCGGGTCCTCAGAGGTCCAGATTGCTTTGTTATCTAAAGAAATTGATAAGCTGGTTTCACATTTAAAAAAACATGCCAAAGACGTACACTCAAAAAAGGGTTTGATAAAAATGGTTATCAGAAGAAAAAAATTGTTAGCTTATCTTAAAAAAACATCAGAAAAAAGATATTCAGCCATTATCAAAAAAATCGGCCTCAAAAAATAGAAATTGCCAAAGCAATTTATGTAATTACGTCGCTCGGAAAAAATGAAAATAAATTTTCGCTTTTTCCTCGCTAGAAATTATAATGATTCAACCAAAACCAAAAGAACAAAGAGTAGAAGTACTGATTGATGTCCAAAATTTGTACCACTCGGCAAAAAACCTTTACCATTCAAGGGTAAATTTTCAAGAGGTCTTAAAGCAAGCGGTTGCCGGCAGAAAGTTTATCAGAGCTTTTGGCTATGTTGTGCGCACAAAAACTGGCGAAGAAGCGCCTTTTTTTGACGCTTTGTCAAAAATTGGAATTGAAACAAGAGTAAGGGATTTACAGGAATTTTATGGGGGAGCAAAAAAAGCTGACTGGGATGTTGGAATTGTAATTGACGCCATCCGGACTGCCCCCGGCCTTGATGTTGTTGTTTTGGTTTCAGGCGACGGAGACTTTATTGCCTTGGTGGAATATTTAAAAAACCAAGGCAAAAGAGTCGAAGTAATGGCTTTTGGCAGAACAACCTCGTCAAGATTAAAAGAAGTCGCCGACGAATTTATAGACATGGACGAAACCGTTGCAAAATTTTTATTAAAAAAATAATAAATGGTAAAAGATACATTTGAGATAAAAGTGGGTGAAAAACCCATAATAATTAAAACTACAAACTGGACAGAGCAGGCATCTGGTTCGTGCTTAGTGCAATGCGGAGAAACAGAGGTTTTAGCAACTGCCGTGGTTTCGCCGATTGCCAGAGAAGACATAGATTTTTTTCCTTTGACAGTTGAGTACGAAGAGAGGTTTTATGCCGCGGGAAAGATATTCGGTTCAAGATTTATAAGAAGAGAAAGCAGGCCGACAGATGAGGCAATATTAACTGCCAGAATGATTGATAGGGCAATAAGGCCGTTATTCCCAAAAGATTTCAAAAAAGAGGTCCAAGTTATTATTACCTGTCTTTCATGGGACGGAGAAAACGATCCCGATATTTTAGGTATGATTGGGGCTTCATTTGCTTTGTCAGTTTCAAATATTCCGTGGAATGGCCCGGTTGGGGCAATAAGAGTTACCAAAAATAACGGCGAGTGGATTTTTAATTCAAACTACCAGCAAAGAAAGGAAAGC
Organism: uncultured Candidatus Saccharibacteria bacterium; assembly: GCA_964366875.1. Taxonomy (GTDB): domain Bacteria; phylum Patescibacteriota; class Minisyncoccia; order Minisyncoccales; family Staskawiczbacteraceae; genus CAYIVF01. The sequence continues at coordinate 8,565 of CAYIVF010000004.1, read as the reverse complement.
GAAATGGATTTGACTTTGTCAGCCATTGAAAAAGATAATGACATTTTAGTCAATATGATTGAAATGGGAGCGAAAGAGATACAAGAAGAAGATGTTTTAAAAGCCGCTGAAGTTGCCGAAGAAACACTTAAAAAAATCATTGAGTTCCAGAAAAAAATTACGAAGAAAATAGGGAAAGAAAAGGCGCAATTTCCCCCAGCAGTAGAACCAGCTATTGAAAACGAGATTAGAGAGTTTTTGGGAAATAAACTAGAAAAAGCAATTTTAGAAGCCGAACTAAAAGAAAAGAATTTTTCAGCGGTTGATGCTTTGAAAGACGAATTGATAAAATTCCTATCAGAAAAATATCCTAATCAAGGAAAAGAAAAACAGGTTCTTCCATTTTTTGAAAAAGAGATAGAAAAAAATATCACTAAAAATATTATAGAAAAAGATAAGAGGCCAGACGGCAGAAAATCAAACCAAATACGTCCTTTGTCCTGCGAAGTTGGAGTTTTGCCAAGAACTCACGGGTCTGGAGTTTTTTACAGAGGCTTGACAAGGGTGCTTTCAATTTTAACTTTGGGAGGACCAGCTGACCAGCAATTGTTGGAAGGAATGGAAATTGTCGGTAAAAAAAGATTTATGCATCATTATAATTTTCCGCCATTTTCTTCGGGCGAAACAGCCCCAATGCGAGGTCCCAAAAGAAGAGAAATTGGGCACGGAAACTTAGCTGAAAAAGCTTTGCTGCCTTTGATTCCCGACCCAGAAAAATTCCCTTATACCATAAGAATTGTTTCTGAGGTTTTATCAAGTAATGGATCAACGTCTATGGCATCTGTATGCGCCGCGTGTTTGGCTTTAATGGATGCGGGAGTACCAATCAAAGAACCAGCTGCCGGTATTTCAATTGGATTAGCTAAAGACGAAGAAACTGGAAAGTATAAAGTTTTGACAGACATACAGGGGCCCGAAGATCATTTTGGAGATATGGATTTTAAAGTAGCAGGAACCAAAAATGGAATTACAGCGATTCAAATGGATGTTAAAATAGGTGGTATAAGTAAAGAGATAATGCAAGAGGCTCTTGAAAAAGCAAAAGATGCAAGGTTGCAAATACTTGATATAATAAAGAAAACCCTGCCAGAGCCAAGAAAATCTTTGTCTCCTTTCGCTCCTAAAATATTTATTTTAACTATAAACCCTTCGAAGATTGGAGAAGTTGTGGGACCCAAGGGAAGCGTGATAAATAAAATTATTGAAGAGTGCGGAGTAACTATTGATATAGAAGACACTGGTTTGGTATTTATTACCGGCACAGATGAAGCAGGGGTTGAAAAAGCCGTAAACTGGATTAAAGGCATCGTAAAAGAGGTTGCAGTTGGAGAAATATTTACAGGAACTGTCAGAAAAATTATGGACTTTGGCGCATTCGTTGATATATTACCGGGGCAATCAGGTTTAGTGCATATATCAAAATTAGTGCCCTACCAAATTAAAAGAGTAGAAGACGTTGTAAAAGTTGGAGATAAAATCCCTGTAAAAGTAACCTCTATAGATGAAATGGGCAGAATAAACCTTTCAGCAATAGACGCGGGGTTCAAGCCAAAAAAATAATATGGCAACTGAAGCCGAAAAGTTACAAGCTAAAGAGTTTTTAAAACGAGCCGAGATAAGAACAATGAAAAAAGACCTGCAAGCCTTGAGAGAGGCTGATGCTTTAAAAGAAAGAGATAAAATAGTTAAAATCAAAACGTTAGAAGAGCAGATTCAAGAGCAGGAAAAAAAACTGGCAAATAAAGAAAAGGCAAAAAATGAGGCAGAAAAAGCCGGGAGAGAAAAGGTGCTTGAAAAAAATGCTGCAGAAGAAAGAATGGCAGAAAAAGACTTAAAAGAATATGCGTCAGAACAAGAGCGCCAGCAGATATTTTTATTAGAATCACAGCGCCTTGGCTTTGGAAAACAGGCAGAATCAATAGATAAAGAAAAAGACCCTGCTTTAAAGTTACAAAAAAACAAAATTTTATTGGAAAAACGAGATTGGGAGGCAAAATTAAATTCTGTTTTAGAACAAGAAAAAAAATTAGAAGATGAACAAAAATTTATTGCAGAAAAAGCGCAAACAACCACTTTGGCTTCGGAAAGAAAAAGCTTAGAACAGAGAAGGTGGGCTCTTGAAAAAGAAATTCAGGAAATAGAAAAAAAGAGATGGGAAATAGAAAAACAATTAGAAAATATAGAAAATAAAATAAAGGAAATTGATAAATCGTCTGAACAATTAGTGGCAGAAAAAAACGATTTAAACCAAAAAATACTGGGTATAGATAAGTCTTTAAGAGATATATATTCTGCGGTGATAGCTAAAGTAGAAGAAAGAAGAAGGGGCGAGGCCGAAGAACAAAAAGCAGCCAGGGAGGCAACAGCTAAGATAAAGGCCCAAACTCAAGAAAAAATCCAAAGACAGCAATGGACTCGTACGGCAGAACAGCCAAAAGAGAATGAGTTTTTAAAAGAAATACCGGCGCCCGTAAAAGAAAAACTGGCGAGGGCGGCGGAAATAGAAGAAGAGCAAAGGAAAAAGTTTATACAAGACGTTGAGGAGGGAACAAAAAAGTAATTAAAAAAAAGAGATGGACAAAAAAATAATAGAGGAATTAAAAGAAAAATTAGAAAAACAAAGAGACTCTTTGCAAAAAGAACTAAAAAACTTTGCAACAGAAGACAAAAATCTAAAACATAATTGGGATGCAAGGTATCCAAACAGAGAAAATGGAAACATGGAAGAAGAAGCGGATGAGGCGCAAGAATACGACAACCTTCTTTCTCTTGAACATAACCTAGAGTTAAGGTTGAAAGATATAAACAAAGCATTAGAAAAAATAGAGAATAATAAATACGGAATCTGTGAAAAGTGCGACAAAGAGATTGATGAAAAAAGATTACAAGTCTGCCCCGAAGCGAAGTTCTGCATGAGCTGTAATAAATAACTTCTGGCTACCAAATAAAAACCCCGCACATACATGTGCGGGGTTTTTATTTATTTTATTTAAGGTTTATAGTTGTACCAATTGGATATTTTGTTAAATTTGTTAAAGGATTTTTAGCTCCCATAACTTGGAAGTGCAAATGGCATCCGGTTGAAAGACCTGCTCCCGATATACCAGCTCCTCCACCTATTAAAGCAATTCTGTCGCCAACATTAACTTTGTCTCCTGGTTTTACAAAAATTGTCATTAGGTGGCCATAGTAGGTTACTACTCCACCCGAATGCAAAATTGTTACTTGGTTGCCTCCGCCAAAGTTATATCCATATTTGACTCTTTGCACTATACCTGAAGCCGCTGCATAAATCGGGGTTCCACACTTGTTGGCAATGTCTACGGCGTTATAAAAATGAAGTCCCTGGGTAATGCGGCCTTGTGTCGGGAAAATAAAGAAGTTATCAGCTAAAGGAGCTTGAACATTCATTAATGGGGATGATTTCTTGGGCATTACGCCATCTGGCACAATTAAAATGTCACCAATATAAATATCATTCTCGTTTATTAAATCATTGAAAGCCACCACATCATCTGGTTTCACTTTATACTTTGCAGCAATCTCGCTTATGGTATCGCCGGATTTTACTACGTGCAAAACTCCTGAAACTGGAAGAATAACCAAGGTTTGGCCAACTTTGATTGTTGAAGAACTTGTAAGGTCATTTGCCCAAAGTATGGTGTTGACAGAGAGCCCGTAAGCATCTGCTATAGACTGCAAACTGTCTCCTGGCTGTACACCATATTCAACTATCTCTTTTCTGTCTTGTGAATCTCCACCAAATATGTCTCCCAATACCTTGGGGGTTAAAACGCGCGGAGTGGAAACGCCGTAAACGCTGTTATCCTGCATTATTTTTAAATCCGGGGTTTCCAAAGACAGCACTCCCTGTTGGTTAAAAAATAGGCTGTCGCTATTTGAATTAACAGATTTACTAAAAAAGGGGTTAAAAAACACGATTTGGCTGTTACCGAGGCTGTCAAAACTAGCGAAGCTGTCACATGAAAAATATATTGTCACAACTAAAACAAAGGCCATTAGCCCAAAATAAAAGAAGGGGTTTTTGAATAGTCCCTTTAGATTTATCCTCTTTTGAGTTTCTTTTATTTTTTCTATTATTTTTAACAACTTGCTTTAAACTTATCATTTTAAAGCCCCTCGGTCAAGAAGTTATCCCCATGTGGTATAATATAACAATTATGGACCTAACTTCTCCAAAAATAATTAAAGAACTGCTTTTCCAATACGACACTCGCGCCTTAAAGGGTTTAGGACAAAATTTTTTGATTAATAAAAATATCCTTCAAAAAATCATTGAAACAGCTAACCTAAAAGCAACTGATATTATTTTAGAAATAGGGCCAGGCATAGGAACTTTAACAAAAGAGCTTGCGCAAAGAGTAAAAAAGGTAATTGCAGTTGAAAAAGACAAAAAAATGTGTGAAATCTTAAAAGAGACACTATCCGACTTTAAAAATATTAAAATTATAAATGGCGACATTTTAAAAATTGAAAATTGTAAATTGAAAATTGAAAATTACAAGGTTGTCGCCAATCTGCCTTACTATATCGCTTCGCCTGTAATTAGAAAGTTTCTTGAGGCGGAAAACCCGCCCGAATCAATGGTTTTAACGCTTCAAAAAGAAGTGGCTCAAAGAATTTGCGCAAAACCGCCTGATATGAGCTTGCTGTCTGTTTCTGTCCAATTTTACGCTGTTCCTAAAATTATTTTCTATGTTTCAAAAAATTACTTCTGGCCGTCGCCAAAAGTTGACTCAGCAATAATAAAAATAACTCCTCTCAGCTTCCGCAGAGGCCCATCCTCTGCGGTTAGAGGACGGGCCTCTAACCAGCTTTTCTTTAAAATTGTAAAGGCCGGGTTTTCCCAGCCAAGAAAACAACTTGCTGGCAACTTGGCTAAAAATCTCCTTGGCGAGGCCAAGGAAAAAAGTTTTGGAAGGACGGGCCTTCCAATGCTAAAAGATAAAAAAGAAGTTGAAATTTGGCTTCTAAAAAATAATATAAAACCAAACCAAAGAGCAGAAACTCTTTCCGTAAAAGATTGGATAAACCTTATAAATAGTTTTTAAATTACCTTTACTGAAACGGCTCTGCCAACGGAATTATTTCAATGCGTTTCGCTCTTCCCGCAGTGATATCTTCTAAATTTAAATCCGGCGGTCCGTTTGGTTGGGTTCCTTGTGGAAACGCTTCTGCCCGTACCTTAAATATATTTGGCAAAGCAGTATAACCTGCATCAAGAATAACAAGATAATTCCCATCTATTTTAATTGACTGAAGACAGTAGTAGTCATAACCTACATATGCTGTGCCTGGAACATGAAAAAATTCGCATTTTTCTCGTTCGTCTTCCGGCACATTAGTATTAGCATAGTCAACAAAAAGGTCTGCTAATGGCTTAAGAAGAAACATTTCCTGGATATTTAGGGAGGGAATCGTATAACTGCCGCCCGTATAGTTAGGTTTAGTGTATAAAGTCACTCCAGGACCAGCCGATAAAACATATCCATTCTTGTCCCTGCCAACCCATTTATAAATAACAATCGAAGCAATATTTTGCCAAACAGGTCTAAATTGTATACAACGAAAAGAGCCGGCTGTTTCAACAAAATGCATAGGAACATAACCAAATCCTTGATAATTAGAAAATGGAAATAAAATCGCGCCAAAAAAAGGGCCAGAAAAAGGATCGTCGCCATTAACAATATAAACTGATTTTATATTCGGAAGGGAAGCTGATGAAAAACTTTGCGTATAAGCGACAAGGGGCATTTCATTGCTATCTGCAGCAGGGGTGCAATTATCTGTTTGATAAAAATAAACACCTGGCGTTAGTTGTTTCATTAAATAAGAATTTGCGCCAGAAATATCAATATAGTGGCCACAGGTTAATGATGTCCACCCGTCCACTTTTTTTATTTTTTGAAAGTTTTTATCCTGATAAAAGTAAATAAAATAAGGATAATCTTTTGTTGGGTCGCAGTTTCGTATTTGTTTGCCCGCTGAATCTTTTGTAAATTCAGGCCAAGAAATCTTTGTATATTTTTGTATTATAGCGCTGATGTCACCTACCATCATTAGCGCTGGTATTGTTCCAGCAGGACCCGATAAAAGAGGACCTCCTACTTGTTTTAGCGGTTCTGATGGTTCTAAATTTGTCAGCCGGGGATTTATTGTGTTGATAATAATGAAAGAAGCAAACAATAAAACTAATCCTAAAATAGCGCTTGTCGCTCTCTTTTTTGCTTCACTTATCCTTTCTGGATTTCCTGTAGAAGCAATAAGTTGGATACCGGCAATAGCCAGCATAACAAGAGCCAATATGCCAGCTATATACATTGCCGCGCCAAAATAATAAACAAAATAATTAGGCAGAGTGCTTTGCTCTGTTATTTGAGGCACAAAAGGAAAGGAAGGATATCCTGATTTCCCTTGCGGGGTTTGCACCTCAAGCGCAAAACAATAACCGAAACTCAGAAAAAACAAAAAAATGGGTACAAAGAGTATAAAATATGTGTGTTTTTTAAGCATAATTTTTTTACCTATTAACTTTTTGGCTGCAAAACCAATTATCGGTTAAATCTTTGGACGGCGCTTTAACCAGACCGTCTAAAACGCCGTAACACCTTTTCTGTAAAAAACCATTCAAATAAGCCCTGGTGCAACTTAATGTCTTTATTGAATCCTGTCCCAGCTGCTTCATATAGACACTGCAATCGTGCATTTTATTTCTTGAATAAATCAATTCCTTTACAATATCTGTTCTTTTGTCTGCAAGAGTTAAAACATAAAAAATTGTAAAAGATGTTTTTAACTGCTTATAATGATCCTGAACTTCTGAGAGGTAATCTATCACTTGCAGACATGGGTTGCCATTGCATGGCACAAATGCGCAAGAAGGCGGTATGGTGACAGTTATTTCTTCGCCCGTGTACGGGTCTATTGTGGTTGTTGTGCCCCCTGAATTATATTGGCAATCAGTTGTGCATATTGGTTTACCACCGTCATATTTGCTGTCGCATTTACAATAATCTTTTGCTTCACCTATCTGCTTTAGATATTCTACCATATCTTGAACCTTTTCAGTAAAGTCGCTTAGATTTTTAAACAGTTCGTCGGCCCATTTTCTTGAATCGTCAACTGTCTGGCCAACTGGAATTTCGTTTCCTTTTGAAGTATCCCATAATTTCCCTATTATAGGCCATTCCCATTCCCACTGCGTTCTGCAATAAAAAGTCAAAGGGTCGCCGTTATAGCGATACTCGGCGCAGTCGCCCGCAACAACCCTATAGGCAGAAATTTTTTTAGTAATTGTGGTTGGCGGGTAAGTAGGCGGAGTGGTTGGCGGGTAAGTGGGCGGATAAGATGGAGGTTGAGGATAAGAAGGCCCTCCTGGCGTATATCCAGGCTCGTTTGGATTAGTAGTGTTGGAGTAATAAGAAATGTTAGAACTTTGGTTATTTGACTGGTTTTGGTTGTTAGATGTAATTTTGATTGTTTCATTGATAATTCCACAAGGACAATCCGGACATTTTGAGGCAGAGGGACATTTAGCGGTTTGAGGATATACATCAATACAAGTTGCTCCCATTGTTCCATAAAAATCATAAGGATTTTCGCATTTTTGATATTCCGGATGTTTATAAAGAGACGAAGAAGAATAATCTTTTCCTGAATAATATGTTTTTAAGCAGTCGGGGTATCCGGCGTATTGGTCAGAGCCGTATTTGCATAAGTAAGAACCATCTATGCAATTTTTTAAATTGCCTGATTCCTTATCGGCGTTTGCGCATTGTGGAAAACTCGGATAATCAAGCAGGCATTTATCCTTATTGTCTAAAAGGCACCTTGAGTTATCGCTGCACCTGTCCGTTAAACATTGGACCTTAAGGGAGATTATACAATCGCCAAAATTGCCTGAAAACCCCCCGGAACAGGGTCTTGTGTTAAAACAATTTTCCACGCATTTTTTTTGTGTCTCCAAATAAGCATCATCGCCATTTTCATATTGCCCGCAGTTTTTATAGCATTGAATTGCTTGTTGACTTGTGTCTGGACACATATTTTGGCAGGAATAAAAACTGTCAGAATTTGCGTATTTAAATCCCGCGCAATATTTTGAAGAATCAATCGGCGCATTAGTTTCAGGGTCTTGAAATGTTTTTTGAATCATTATAACTTTTTCTTGTTTTTTTGTTGTTTCTGTTATTTCAAGCAGGTCAACCGAGGATTTGGCGGTATAGCAATCTGCCAATACGGCCCTTGCGTCGTTTAACTGCTTTAAATCCGCTTCAACCGCTGATTTTATTTTTTCTACTTTTGGCTTAAAATACATTAACTGCTCAATTAACTTTAACCCTTGCCATTTATTAATATCAATAATAATCATTTGTTTTCCGTCCACCTGAACTTGCTCTTCAACAAATGAAGAAACATCAGAAATTTGAGTTCTAAATTCATCTAACCCCTTATAATCTTTACTGTTAGAGTCGCTTGCGCCAATTTTTATTGGTCCATGCTCTA
>CAYIVF010000003.1:0-48074 GCA_964366875.1 uncultured Candidatus Saccharibacteria bacterium | reverse complement strand
CAATTCGCGGTATTTTTCCGGAACCGTGCTCTCTATTGCTTTTATAACCGACTCTTTCTTGAGCGGAATTAATTTTTTATGCACAGCGTAACCTAAAAGATAAATCGTGCTTACCACTTCGTTCTGCAATTTTTCTTTGCAGATGTCAAAAGCAGCTATCAAATGCAACCTGTCTCCAATCTGCTTAAAATGAGCTTTTATTTCTTCTTTTGTTAATGAGCCTTGAAAAGGAAGGCAGTATTCGTTTACTAAGAATTTTGTGTTTTTTCCAGCTCTTGCCAACTCCCGCAAACCCTCTAACATTTCCAACGACATTATCAAATCAGCTGAGCCAAAAGGAATCAGCGGCGAGTCTACTTTTTTACCAAATCTTACGTGCACTTCTACGCTTCCGCCTCTTTGCGAAAGTCCGTGCAATTCAGAAGATTTTACGTTGTAGCCCTCAATAAAGGCGGCCGTGTCTATTAAAGAAAGCAAGGTAATAACACCCTGACCGCCCACGCCTGAAATAATAATGTTGAAAGTTTGAGCTTGCATATTATTGTTTTTGCCTTTTAGCCAGCAAAGCGCAGATTCGCCTGCATATGATAACCGAAACCTCTTCTTTGTCTAAAAATTCTTTTATTGCGTCTTCAAACTCTTTAACGTTTGCGGGGTCCAAAACTTTTACGTGCTTAACCTTGCAAGCTTTGGCTATCTCCTCTATCTTTAATTCTTCAGTATTTTCGCCCATGCCGGTTTTTCCCATGCCTGGATTCTGCTGAAGACCTGTCATTGCGGTAATTCTGTTGTCTAAAATAACCACTAATGGATTTGATTTGTTATATACGGCATTAACTAAAGCTGGAATGCCTGCGTGAAAAAATGTTCCGTCTCCCATAATAGATATTACCTTTTGCTTGGTAGACTTTTTGATTCCGTGCGATATGCCCAAGGAAGCGCCCATTGAAAAAAGGTAGTCCTGCATATTGTGAGGTAAAAGCCCGGCTATCATATTGCATCCGATGTCTCCGCCGAAAATTGTGCCCTCAGGGGCAATTCTCTTTATAACGGGAAACACATACCAATAAGGACAGCCTTCGCATAACCTTGCGGTTCTTTTTGGCAGAGATAATTGTTTCATTATATTTTTCTTAAACTTTTTGCCTGCAACCTTAGCTAAAGCTAAACAAACTTTTTCTACATCTAATTCGCCTATTTTTGGCAATAGAGCTTTGCCAAAAACTTGCAACTTTGGATTTGCGTCTTTGGCAATCGCATTTATTTCTTTTTCTAAATAGCCCTCTAATTCTTCAACGACTAAAACCTTTTTTAAATCTTTAATAAATTTTGAAATAGTATTGTCAGCCAAAGGATAAAACAAATTAACTTTTAAAATTGGGGTATCAAGAGCTAATTCTTTTAAGGCCTCTAACACATAAAGATAAGCTACTCCTGATGCTACAATCCCAAAATTGTGGGGGGTCGGGTCTCCCACAATCTTATTGATTTTTAATTTACCAGCGTATGCTTTTATTTTTTCCAGTTTATCTAAAAGCTCTTTTTTCATTTCCAACACCCTTGGCGGCATTGTTGAAAACTGAAGAGGATTTTTAACAAATTCTCCTGATTTCTGAGGTCTTCTGTCAACTTTGTTAAACTCAACCGGCATTCTCTGGTGAGCAACGCGGGTGGTTATCCTTAAAACAACAGGCAGATTAAATTTTTCTGAAAGTTCAAAACCCAATTTTGTAAAATCTCTGCATTCCTGCGGATCAGACGGTTCTAACATTGGTATATGGGATAAATAAGCATAGCCCCTTGAATCCTGCTCTGACTGCGCCGAACTCCAGCAAGAAGGGTCGTCTGCCACAATAATTACCATCCCCGCTTTAGTCCCTGTATAAACTAAAGGCAGCAATGAATCCGAACAAACGTTTATTCCAAAACTCTTCATATTTACCAATGATTTTAGTCCTGAAAAACTGGCGCCAATTGCTGCTTCAAGCGCGACTTTTTCATTTACAGACCATTCCGCATAAAGTCCGGGGTGCCCTTTGGGTCCTCCAGCGATTTTTAAAAATTCATCCCCTATTTCAGCTGAAGGGCATCCGGGGTATCCGGAAACAAAATCAACGCCTGCTTCCAAGGCGCCCTGGACTATAGCTTCATCGCCTAATAGAATCTTTTTCATTTTTTATATAACAATATTAACTAACTTGTTCGGTACAAAAACTATTTTTTTAATTTCTTTGTCTTCTAACAGCTGTTTTATTTTGTCGCTCTTTAAAACTATTTTTTCAGCTTCTTTTTGCGAAAGCCCGGCATTCGCGGTTATTTTATCTCTTACTTTACCATTTATCTGCACAATTAAAAGTATCTTTTCTTCTTCAATCAATTTTGGCTCATACTTCGGCCATTTTTGCTGGCAACACAATCCTTTAAATCCAGATACATTCCAAAGTTCTTCTGCCAAATGCGGAGCAAAAGGCGATAGTATTTTCAAAAAATCTTCTAAATCTTTTTTATCCAAGCCATTTTTAGAAACATTCCAGGCGTTGGCAAATTCCATCATAGAGCTTACAGCAGTATTAAACTTCATCAATTCAATGTCTTCTGAAACTTTTTTAATCGTTTTATGCAGAAGTTTTTTTAATTTTTCATCGCTGGTTGCCGATATTCCTTTTTTCTGCGACAAATTGTAAATTTTCTCTAAAAATCTTTTAGCTCCGACAACGCCCTTTGCGTCCCATGGTATCATCTGGTCAAAAGGCCCCATAAACATTTCGTACACTCTTAGCGTGTCTGCCCCATATTGTTTGACAACTGCATCGGGATTAATTACGTTTCCCTTTGATTTTGACATTTTTATTCCCCGCTCTCCTAAAACCATTCCATGCGAAGTTCTCTTCTTATATGGTTCTGGCCCAATTGATTTGGGAACTGCTCCAATATCCCATAAAAACTTAAAAATAAACCTGGAATATAAAAGGTGCAGGGTTGTGTGCTCCATTCCTCCATTATACCAGTCAACCGGCATCCAATATTTTAATAGCTTTTCGTCTGCCAGTTTTTTGTTATTTCTAGGGTCTGCGTATCTTAAAAAATACCAATTAGAGCCAGCCCAGTTGGGCATAGTATCTGTTTCTCTCTGAGCAGGTCCTTTGCATTTTGGACATTTTACGTTAACCCAATTCTTGATTGCCGATAAAGGCGACTCGCCGGTATCTGTCGGCTTGTATTTTTTAACTTTGGGCAGTTCTACCGGCAAATTTTTTTCCGGCACCGGCTGCCAAGCACATTTTTGGCAATAAATCATTGGTATCGGCTCACCCCAATAGTGCTGCCTTGAAAACACCCAGTCGCGCAGCTTATAGCTTGTTTTAAACTGAGCAGAGCCCTTACTAGCTAACCAGGCAGTAATTTTAGGCCGGGCTTCAGCTGAAATTAAACCATCAAATTGCATTGAGTTATACAATGTGCCTTCGCCCTCATAACACTCTTCTAAATTTTTAACTTTTTGGATTATTGATTGTTCATTTGGTTCTATAGAAGTTCTTAAAGGTATGCCATATTTTTTGGCAAGCTTAAAATCTCTTTTGTCGTGCGCGTCCGCGAAAACAGAGCCGGTTCCGTACTGTTCTAAAACAAAATCAGCAGTCCAAACAGGCATTTCTTCTCCAGTGGCAGGATTTCTTACTATAATTCCTTTTAATTGCACTCCTGTAACTTCTTTTTCCTCGTTCGTCCTGTCTATATCAGAAATGCTTCTTACCTGTTCTTGGTATTGCAATACTTCGTCAATGTTCTCAATTTTATTTTTGTATTTATCAATAAAACTATTCCCCGGAGCTACTATTAAAAAAGTCCCGGAAAATATAGTGTCTATTCTGGTTGTAAAAACTTCTATAAAATCTTCCACTCCTTCAACTGCAAACTTAATCAAACTACCGTGGCTTTCGCCTATCCAGTCCTTTTGCTGCGTTTTAATTTTTTCCAGATAGTTGACTAAGTCCAAATCTTTAATCAGGCGGTCGGCATATTTTGTGAGCTTTATGAGCCATTGCTCTTTTTCTTTTTTTTCAACCTTAGTGCCGCATCTTTCGCATTTGCCGTTTATCACTTCCTCGTTTGCCAAACCGATTTTGCACTCATGACACCAGTTTATGTCTATCTTTGCTTTGTATGCCAGGTCATTTTTAAAAAGCTGTAAAAAAATCCACTGAGTCCATTTATAATATTTCGGGTCTGTGGTATTTATCTCGCGCGACCAATCAAAAGAAAGCCCCAAGCTCTTCATCTGACGCCTGAAATTATCAGTATTCTTTTTTGTCACAACAGAGGGATGCACTCTCTTTTTAATGGCGTAGTTTTCGGTGGGCAAACCAAAAGCATCCCAGCCCATGGGGAACAAAACATTATATCCCTCCATCCTTTTTTTTCTAGCCAAAGTATCTAAAGCAATATACGGCCTGCAGTGGCCAACGTGAAGCCCGTCGCCCGACGGATAAGGAAATTCAACTAAAAGATAAAACTTCTTTGATTTTGAGCCGTTTTTTGCGCAAAATACATCGGATTTATACCATTTATCCTGCCATTTAGCTTCAATTTTCTTAGGATTATACTTTGCCATAGTTATTTTCCATAATAGCATAAATATTCTATATCTTAAATAACTTTCTGGCGTTTTGAGTTGTTGTCTCTGCAACTTCATTAAAACTGATTCCTTTTAAGTCAGCTATTTTTTGTATTACATGTTTTACAAAAATCGGCTCGTTGCGGCCGCCTTCGCCCTCTGGGCTTCGGCGAGCCAAAGGAGGAATTAGATACGGGCAATCTGTCTCAACTAAAATTTTGTCCAATGGAGCATTTTTAATAACCTCATCTAAATCTAGTTTAAAAATTATTCCGTTAATACCAATATAAAATCCCAAATCCATATATCTCTGCGCCTCTTCCAAATTGCCCGTGAAACAATGAATTACTCCTCTAACCTGCTGTGTTTTTAAAATTTCTATAATGTCGTTATGCGCCATTCTGCAATGAATAATCACTGGCAAATTTAATTCTTTTGCAAATTCTAACTGTTCAATAAAAACTCTTTTCTGCTTTTCCTTAAATTGCTCTAATTTTACATTGGTTTTCGGTTTGTAATAATAATCCAAGCCAATCTCGCCGATGGCCACAACCCTTCGGCTAGCGCTCAGGGCAAGCCTTTTATATCTCTCATAATCAAACACTTCTTCTTTAACAAAAAAATCTCCTTCTTCAGGGTCTGTTTTTACTTTTTGAAATTCAGCAGATGCATATATAGGATGAAGGCCTATTGCCGCATAAACCCCATCATTGTATTTTTCAGCTATCTCAACCGCCTGTTTTGAAGTTTCATATTTTGTGCCGACATTAATCATCCAGACAGAACCTTGCAAGGTTCTTTTTACAACTTCATCTCTGTCATTATCGTATGCTTTAAAATTTAAATGCGAATGTGTGTCTAAAATCATGACTATATTTTAGCATAAATGTAAAAAAAGAGGCAGGTTGCATAGCATCCTGCCACGATTCCTTACTCCAGCCATTTCCCTTCATCAAACGTGGGCAGTGGTGGAGGAGAAGAGGACTGAGTAGAGGAGGGCTGAGAGGACGCGGACTCTCTCTTTTCACCGCGATGAATCGCATCAAAAACCTCACGCCGGTGAACGGGTACTTCCCTTGGGGCCTCAACCCCAAGGCGGACCTTGTCCCTCCGGATCTCCACCACGACGACTCTGATGTTGTCGCCGATAATGATACTTTCGTCCTTCATGCGGGATAGTATCAACATGGCTGTCTACTCCTTCTAACTATAGGGAGGGTCTCGCTCTCTCAAGTCATCATGACCTGAAAAAATAGAAACGAGCTGATTATATTATAGCAAAAACATATATTTTGTCAAACTCTATATTTGTTTGACAAAATATATGACATCTGCTTAAATCAACAATTAACTCCGAACTTTGAAAATCAGGTCTGTTCTATCCCCCAAAACTCTAAACAGAAGGAGAACGAACATGGGGAAGAAAGTGTTTCACAGCAGCGTAGAGGGCGCCCAGCACAGTCCTAAGGGGCTCTTGGGATTCCTGCAGTTTGCCAGGGATGCGGGCGCAACGGGTGCTCAGCCCTCGAATTTCATGCTGGAGGCCAAAGGGAGCAGATTCCTTTCTGCCTCGGAAATCAGGAACATGTACCAAAGATACAAGCTCGAGCTCGACGGCGTCAGCGCCCACTGTCCTTTCTGGGTCCACACCACTGCCTGGACCAACAGCCCGACCATCAGGTCCTTTATTCCGGCCGAGGTGGCTCAAGAGCCGCCTAGGGAAATCGAGCAATGGGCTGAGGATTACATTCTCTACCTGCTCGATCTCTGCGCCGAACTCGGCGTCAGAATCGTCCCGATGTTCTGGGGCACGGCTTTTGGCTGGGAAATTGCCACCGGCTATCCCTGGGGCTTCTGGAGCGGCCCCGGCTACGACCTCGTCAAAGAAGGCGAGGAACGTTTCGTGGTCAAAACGAAGAGAATAAGGGAACACGCTCGCCAACTCGGCATCTATCTCGCCCACGAGATTCACCCTGGCACCGCCGCTGTCTGCGCCGAGGACTTTCTCCATTTGGTGAGCATCTGTGGTTCCGACCCTTGTCTCCAAGTCAACGCCGACCCTTCTCACTGCTGGGAAGGAGAGGATTGGCGGACGCGGTTCAATCGGGTGGCTGAGTACGTAGTCGCCTGCCATATGAAGAACCACCTTGTGATTCCCGGCCTTCCTCTGCGGTCAATGGAACCGAGGTGGCCGCAAAGGGCGATGCAGTTCACTCTTCTTGGCAAAGGAGACATCAACCTTGTCGAGTTTGCCAAGTTCCTTGTCACAATCGGCTATCCTCAACGGTACTGCCAAATTCAAGGAAAAGAAACAGCTCCCCTGGTTGTGGAAGCTGAAGACGCTGTGGTTGACCTTGACACAGTCAGCGCTGACGGCGTCGGGTTCGTCAACAAAAACTGCTGTTTCAAGGTGGCCGAGACCTCCTTTGAGGCAGGGATGGGAGCAGACAAGAAGTGATTCTCTGAAAGCCCGTCTTTTCCGAGAATTACAGACCCGCAACTTAACAAAGCTGCGGGCTTTTTTTAATTATACTCTCGGAAATAACGACTCTAATTTTCGGGGTACCCCTTGGGTCGCAACTGCTTTTTTAATCTTTTCTGCGGTTTCTGGTAAAAATGGTAAAAGCAAAGTACTTATTTCGTCCAGCGCATAGAATAAATCACCAATCACCTCGGGCTTTTTCGTCTCCCATAACTTTTCATCATTTATATATTTATCGCAATAGCTTATCAACTCTTGCACAACTGCTAACGCCTCATTAAACTTAAACTTTTCTAATGCTAACGCATAATTCTTTTTTGCTTCTTTTATTCTTTCACTAGTTGCCTTTGTCGGTTTTGATTTTTTTACAATTGTCTTGCCTGCTACGCCTAAAACCCTTGCCACTAAATTACCTATGCCGCCAGCTAAATCAGAATTATACCTTGTCTTAAACTTCTCGTAAGTAAAATCACCATCCTCTGTCGGAGGTATCTCTCTTAAAAGATAATATCTAACGCTATCCGTACCATATTTATTAACTAGCTCAAACGGGTCAATCACATTACCCAATGATTTTGACATTTTTTGGCTTCCGATAGTTATAAAACCGTGTATGAAAATTTGTTTTGATGGTAGCAAACCGGCAGACATAAGCATCGCTTGCCACATGGAAGACTGTTGCCGAAGATTATCTTTCCCCGCTATTTGAAAACCTGGCCAAAAATCATTAAATTTTTTACTATTTGGCCACCCTAATGCAGAAACATAACTTACCAAAGCTTCAAACCAGACAAACATTACGTGTTTATCGTCATTGGGAACCGGCACGCCCCATGACATTTTTTCTTTTAATCTAGAAATGCTAAAATCCTCTAATCCTCGTTTTGTAAATTCTTTAATTTCTTTAAATCTTGCTTCTGGCACAACAAAATTTGGATTTCTCTTATAAAAATCCAAAAGTTTTTTCTGATATTTAGAATAGCGGAAAAAATAGTTCTCTTCTTCAATAATTTCTATTTCTTGGTTCGGATGTGTAGAGCACCTACCATTAACAAGTTCTGAATCTGTTTTTTCTAACTCGCAACCGACACAATATTTAATCTTGTAATTTTTTTTATAAATATCGCCATTATTATAACAAGTGGTCCAAAACTCCTGTGCCGATCTAATATGATTCTCATCCGTGGTCCTAATAAAGCTGTCGTAGCTTAAATTCAGAGTTTGCTTTAGCTCCTTATATCTTTCGGCGAGCTTATCGCAGTAAACTTGCGGGCTAACCCCTTTCTCTTTTGCTCTACGAAAAACTTTTAATCCGTGTTCGTCCGTACCGGTGTTAAAAAAAACTTCGTTACCGTTTTCTCTATAATAACGGGCCATCACATCAGCTTGAATAATTTCTAACGCAAATCCTATGTGGGGTTCTGCGTTAACGTATGGAAGCGTAGTTGTAAGATATATTTTTTTCATAATTCATTTTCAACGCTATATGTTTTTTTACTTTTATCAAATCTCTTTTTCTTTTGGCATGTTTTATGTATGGCTCAATGATATTTATAAAATTAAACAACTCATTTTTTCTTCTTATTCTAAGACACCAAAGGTCGCAATGATTTTTAATGCCTCTTTTATCAGTATACCCTTTTTTATTTCTGATTATCGGTCTCTCCAGACTAATTCCCACTTTATCCAGTCCTCTAAAAACTTTACTAATTATATTCTTATCATAGCTTGCCAAAGTATATGAACCAAAATTATTGTAAATCCCGAATGATCCCTCAGCATCAGTATATCCCCCTAAAAATGACAAGAAAAAAACTTCATTTTGGAAAATCCACTTTTTTATATCATCTTCTCTTGATGTCAAAAAATCGAAAGACTTATTTAGGTTTGCCATGAAATGAAAACTATCGATTTTTCCATTCTTTGCCAACTTTTTACTTTTATTTACATTTATATGTCCAAATTTTCTAAATAAATCTTTCATCAAATCCAATTGTTCTTTTTTTGTTGTACAAGAAGAAACATAAATAGTTTCTCCATATTTTCTTTTACTAACGTTCATATCGCCCAAACAAAAACCTATTAAATAAGCTTTTTCAATTTCTGAACCATCATAATCTTTTTTAGCATATAGCGTAACTGCTTTAGATATTTTTTTACACCTTTCTTCATTTGTCAATATAATACCCTCCACATCGCTTCTTCTTGGTATGTTAAATCTTATAAGTTTATGGAAGATTGCAGAGGGACTGCATCCGAATTTTTCGGCAATTTTATATGTAGAGAGTTTTCTATACCAATAAAATTCATCTAATGTCTTACGAGAAATTATATATTTTTCGGGATGGATAATAAGTTTTAACGCCTCAGACTTGCTTCTTAATGGTATTTTATATTTTTTCAATTCACTTTCGACAATCGACTTGCCGCAATTATACTTTTTAGCAATATCTCTACTGGATTTTTTTTCATTTAAGTATAAATTTTTAAGATCTTTCTTGCTAATATATACTTCTTTGCAACGGTTAGGGGCGATACCATACCTCCATAAATGAGACCAAACCCTTGAGCTAGAACAATTATAAAATCTAGCTATTCGGGAAATATATAATTTATCAGTTAAATACAATTTTCTTAATTCTTTTTTAGGGATAACAATTTCCTTCGGCATAAGGTATAATTAGTTAAAATATCTTTATTTTAACTAATTTTATCATAATTTTGAGGAAATTTCCATGATTTTAATTGTCCATTTATTGTTCGGAGCGGCAATCGGGTCTGTTATCAAAAATATGTCGGGATACCCCTTGGGTCCCATTGTTCTGGCTTTTTTAAGTCATTATTTTTTAGATCTGTTTCCCCATGTTGAGTATAATATTGAAAATATAGAGAAAAAGCAATGGAAAAATGCCATACCCCAGTTTACTAGGGCGTTATTGGATTTTTGCTCAGGAATTCTGCTTATCTTAATATTTTCCAACAACCAGCCCATAATATACATTTGTGCCTTATCTGCCATAGTCCCAGACGGACTTTCTATCTTAAATTCAATGTTTAAAAGCAGGGCGCTGCAAACTCACGATAATTTTCATCATGGAAAAATACATTTTTTAAAGTATAAAAAAATCTCCAAATTTTGGAGAATAGCCAGCCAAATAGCAGTAGTTTTTGCGTCTATTGTTTTGCTACGCGGAATCTAGCAAATCTAGCAAATAGAGGATTCCTCTCTTCTTTTTTCTAAAAACTCTTTTAGAAATTCATAAATAATACCAAAGACCGGAACTGCAAAAATTGTCCCCAAAAATCCAAAGAGTTTAGCTCCCACAAGCAAGGAAACCAAAACTAAAACCGGAGGAATATCAATCATCTTTTTCATCAACAATGGAGACAAGAGATTGTTTTCAATTTCTTGTATTGCGGTTATAGCAATTAAAACATAAAGCACAGTCAGCCATGAACCGGTGGAAACGATAATAAATACGACCAATAAAATACTGGTTATCCATGGCCCGATATACGGGATAAAATTCAAGACGCCTGAAATTAAAGCTAAAAGAAAGGCATAGTTTATTCCAAAGACATAAAAAACGAGAAAGGAGGCTATCCCTACAAAAAGACACGATAATATTCTTGCTCCAAACCAGCCTGCAACTTTCTTTTGAACCCTTTCAAAAAGCGATATTATCTGCTCTTCATATCTTTTGGGAGTAATTAAAGTTAAAAACCTTTCAGGTCCCTTCTCTTCTAAAGAAAGAAAAAAGGCAATGGTTAAAATAAAGGCAGTGGCAGATATTCCTCCAAAAAAAGCCATAAGGGCATTCATAATACCTTTAGAGCTTTGCTCTAACCTGCCTGTTAAAAATTGCGTAAAATCATCAAAACTTTGCATTGCATCCATACCAGCCTGCCTTAAAACCGGACTAATCTTTTCAAAATAGTCAGGTATATATTGGGAAAACTGTTTTAGTTCATAAATAAAAATGGGAGCTGTCAAATAAATCAAGAGTCCTAAAACACCGAAAATTGACAGATAGATAAGCAAAACAGCTATAACCTTTGGTATTTTGAGCTTTCTTAAAAAATTAATACCGGGCTCTAGCAAAACAGATACGGCTAAACCGAAAAAGAACCAAAGAGCGATATCTCTGGCTAAATAGATAATGTAGAAAATAAAAATTGCTATAAACACCTTGATTACAGCCTCCCAAGAAATATCTAATGTTTGCTCTTGGCTCATATGATTTTATAACTTTAATAATTGTTTTAGCCTTTCTGAGTCTTTTTGGTTAAAGGGGCCTATTAATGCCAAGTTTAACTTACCTTCTGAAAATATATCCTCTGCTACTTTCTTTATATCATTTATAGAAACCTGGTCAATTTTTCTAAACTTTTCTTCCGGGGTTAAAATAGTTTCTTCCAGCAATTCTTGCGCAGCATAAAAGGACGCCTGACTGTCAGAGGAATCTAAAGACAAAGACATAACACCCTTTAAATAGTCTTTTGCTTTTTGCAGCTCTCGGCTTTTAATTTTTTGAGCTTTTAAGTTCTTGTATTCTTCTAAAATCAATTTTACAGATTTTTCCAGGTTTTTATGGTCAATACCCGCCTGCGTTACTAAGTACCCTGTGTCAGTAGAATTATCGGTTAAGGTATGTATAGAGTAAGCTAAGCCATTTCTCTCTCTTACTTTTATAAATAATCGCGAGCTCATGTTTCCCCCTAAGATTACCGACAACAAGGCTAATGTATACCTTTTAGGACTAAATAAATCATAAGCTCTTACCCCCAAGCAAAAATGGGTCTGGTCTGTCTTTTTGCTATGAATCAGCACATTCGGTATTTTTTGCCGCTCCTTTATTTTTACTTTAGACTCAGGGCTCGCATCTGCTATACTTTTAAAATAATCTTTAATTTTTGATTCAATTTTTTCTGAATCTATGGCCCCGGCCACGCACACTATTGTGTTTAAAGGAGAATAGTGGGTTTTAAAATAATTAACGACTTTTTGCCTATTAAAACTCAATATATTCTCTTTTTCCCCAATGACCCGCCAGCCAGCCGGCTGGTCGCCGTATAAAAGATTTTCCCATAGTTCGCCAATGTAAGCTGCGGGATTATCTAAATACATATTTATTTCTTCAATTATAACGCCCTTTTCTCTCTGCATTTCTTTTTCATCAAATTTGGAATTTAAAAATATATCAGAGAGCCAATCCAAAGCAATGTCTTGGTGTTTTTTATCTACCTTTGCCCAAAATCCAGTAATTTCTTTTGAGGTAAAGGCGTTATATTCTCCGCCGACCATATCCAATGTCTCGGCGATTTTCAGGGTATTGGGCCTTTTTTTAGTGCCTTTAAAAAACATATGCTCTAAGAAATGAGAAATAACATTTATGTCTTTCGTTTCGTATTTAGAGCCAGTACCAATAAGTATCAAACAAGTTACGCTGTTTGAATTTTGCATGGGGACTGTAATAATCCTTAATCCGTTTTTTAGCGTTGTTTTTTTATACATTTTGTCTTTTTTATTTATCTTTAAGATTGAAATAATTTATAAAAACTTTATTTTCTTTAGCAAGAAAAGAACAGATTCTCCATTTAATCCAAGAAAGAATAACGTTAAAGTATCCCTTTTCTTCATAGCGACGCAAAGAAGTGGTCGCATAACAATTAAAAAGGACTTTATACTTTGCGCCTGAATTCTTTGCATTCTTCACAAAGTTAAAAAGTTCAGCCGGCTCTTTTTTGCTATCAAATCCTCCCGCATTAAAATAGACTTTTCTATGACAGAATAAAACACCGCCTCCGACTCCTTGATATATTCTTAACCAGTGAATCAAATTTTTAAACCGGAAAAATATTTTTCCTCTAATGTTACCATTATCTCCTCTTCCCGAAAGAGTCCCTACTGTATTTTCATCTGTAATTTGAAGAATTTTTTTGATACCACCTTGTTCAACATAACTGTCGGCATCAGAAAAAATAAAAATTTCTCCTGTAGCCGCTTTTGCGCCCTCGTTTCTAGCATTGCTTAATCCAATAGGATAAGGGAAACTTATAATTTTGTCAGCGTATTTTTTAGCTATTTTAAATGTTTTTCCGTCATCAGTAGAATTATCAACAACGATTATCTCTAAAGAAGAACAATCCTGGCTCTTATACATTTTTAAAGATTTTTCAATGTATTTTGATTCATTATAGGCCGGCATTATCACTGAAACCCTTTTATTGTTCATTTTAAAGAATCTGATATTTTTATAACTAAATCAGAAATTTTAACCCGTTCCTGTTTCATTGTGTCTCGATATCTTAAAGTAACGTCGTTGTTTTCTAATGTCTCAAAATCTATAGTTACGCAAAAGGGCGTGCCTATTTCGTCTTGCCTTCTATATCTTCTGCCAATGGAGCCCGACTCGTCGTATTGGCAGTTAAAGTGTATTTTAAGCAGAGCATAAACTTCTTTTGCTTTTTTAACAATCTCTGGCTTATTTTTAACCAAAGGCAACACCGCAACCTTTACGGGAGCCAAGCTGGCGTTAATATTCAATACTGTTTCGATTTCTTTTGTTGATTCTGTTGTTTTGGTTCTCCCACCCTCAACTTCTTCAAAACCAGCGCAAAGTAAGGTAAACAGGGTTCTATCGGCTCCGGCAGATGTTTCTATAATATGGGGGGAATATTTTTCTCCGCTTTCGTCCGTATAACTCAAATCTTCTCCGCTGTGTTTTGAGTGGTTGGATAAGTCCCAATCTCCTCTATTGTGCACGCCTTCAATTTCTTTCCAACCGAATGGAAACTTGTATTCAATATCAACTGCTCTTTTTGCATAATGAGCCAATTCATTTTTCGGAGTTTCTTTTATTCTTAAATTTTCTTTTTTAATGCCTAACCGCATATACCAGTTCATTCTTTCTTTCAACCAATATTCAAAGAATTTATCTGCATCATCTGGGTTGCAAAACCACTGCATTTCCATTTGCTCAAATTCTCTTGTGCGGAAAATAAAGTCTTTGGGAGTAATTTCATTGCGAAACGACTTTCCTATCTGAGCTATGCCAAAAGGCAGCTTTAAACGCATTGATTGCAAAACATTTTTAAAATTAACATAAATTCCCTGGCAGGTTTCAGCTCTTAAATAAGTTATTGCCGCCTCGTCTTCTATGGGGCCCACAAATGTTTTCATCATTAAATTAAACTTGCGCGGCTCGGTTAGTTCTCCGCCGCAGTCAGGACATTTATTTTGTTCAATTAAATCTTTCCTGAATCTATAATGGCATTTTTTGCACTCAACTAATTCGTCTGCAAAGCCGGCAGTTAAGTGACCTGATGCCTGCCAAACTTTAGGACTCATTAAAATAGAAGCATCCAATCCTACAATATTGTCATGAAGCCTGGTCATTTCATTCCACCAAAGCTTTTTAATATTGTTTTTTAATTCCACTCCCAAAGGACCAAAATCATAGCAAGAACCAAACCCGCCGTAAATCTCAGACGACTGGAAAATAAACCCGCGCCTTTTGGAAAACGAAATTATTTTTTCCATTAAGTTATCAGTATTATCTTTTTTCATAAAATTTATTTTTAATTTTTTTCTCCTTGGCAAAGCCAAGGAGATTATTATTGTACTATTCCGCCGCCGGAATTGGCAAAATCGTCCGGCAAACTTGTATTTACCCCAGAATCTTTGGCCGTAATAACAGTTCCGGTAAATTGGTTTTCGCCTGAAATATTTACTTCTCCTATAAGAGGAGCTGTAGTACCTTTTTGCAAAGCAGAAGGAGTTAAAGATACTTGGAAAGAAAGAGAAACAGGGTCTCCATTTACTCCTGTGCCGGCCAAAATGTCGCCGGCAGACCAAACAATTTCACGGCTGGCTGAATCAAAAGAAAAACTTGATAATTGGTCTTGTGGTAAAATCTGGCCAGTCAAGCTGATATTCTGGGGCAGGACTGCTTTTACTTTAACATTTTTAGTGTCGCTAAAGTAATTCTTAATATCCCATGTAATTGTATAAGTGGTTGCTTTTCCTGCTTTTGGCGGGATGGGGCCAGAATTTGAAATACCAGGGTCTTTATAGTATGCTCTTTGAGAAATTACCAAACCAGAATTAACTTTTATAGTAAACTTTTGGGTAATTTGAGAAATATTAACTTCATTAGTTATCAGGGTATCATTTCCATCTTGATTTGCAGGAACCCAATTGCTTTTTACCTTTACATTAAAATCTACCTCGCTTTCCTGCTGAACATCCAAGCGCCTTAACTGAGACACTTGCTTTGAATCCCAGACAATCATATTGTCATTGAGCTGAACTTGGCCCCCTTCTGCTTGTATTGTAGACGTGTCTAAAGCTGAACCATCAAGCCTTGCTATTATAAAAAGGTTGTCAAAGGGGCTAGACCCTATGTTTCTAAAAAAGACCCGATAGTGAAGAGTTTCGCCGGGCGAGGCAACGTAATCAGAAGACCCGTTAACTTGCTGGGAAATAAATAACAAGGGTTGTATTGACTGAACGTCGGCTGTCGCCTCTTTTATAACAATAAAGTTTCCGTTTATCCGCATGCCTAATTTTGCGCTAAAAGTTAAAGTTTGATTAGTATCGGCATTCATTTTTCCTTTAATGGTAATTCTTCCGCCCTGGGCCTTATTCAAGGTTTGCAATTTCCATTCTGAGCTGTCTAATGACGAGGGTGTAGATGATACAAAATCAAAACCAGGCACAGAATCTACCTTGATGCTAAGGTTTTCTAAAGGATAATCTATGTTGGAAAAATAATTGATAGAGTATTGAGCCTCCTTTCCTTTTTCTAATTTAGAAGGCAAATCAAAGTCTAAAGTAATTGGGGTTGTTTCAATTTTAGTAGTAAAACTAGTGTCTGATTCATAGGGAGCAGTTATGTTTTTTGGCACATATGTAAGCGAAGCTTTAGCGGTTTTTAAATCATTGTCTTTACCCAACAGACGCGTCTTAAACTTTACAAGCTCTTCGTCTCCAGGATATATGTCTTTTAAATTTTGGGTGATTCTTGTTTTGCCGTCTTCTGTCAAAGAATTCTCTGGCATCTCAAAGATAAGCTTAGGTTGCTCTAAAACAAAATTCCCGTTATTTTTGTATTTTACAATATATTCAATTTCCCCTCCTGTTTTGGCTTTATCGGGACCTAAAATCTCCAGCTTCAAAAACTCTTTTGAAAACATACTGCCCATATAAATTATATATGCAAAGAAACCGACCATGACGACAATAAGTAAAATTAAAAAAATAGCTTTTTTGGACATATTATGAATTTTGTTTATATAAATGATAATCTTCTGACACTTTTTCTAATAATATTTGGGAATATTTATCAATCTTTAACTTAGAAATAATTTGCCAATCGTTTTTTAAAAATAGCCTTAGAACTTTAACGACATCAGAGTTAATTTTTTTAGCTTCTCTATCAGCTCCTAAGCAATTTTTACAGACAGCACCGCCTTCTTTATTTGAAAAATAGATACTATACGGATTTAATTTCTCTTGGCAGGCAGCGCACTTATATATTTCTGGCCGATACCCCAATATAGAAAAGAAGTTCCAAAAAAAATAATGATAAATCAGCGAGTGGTTAGTTTGGCTATTCAGTTTAGCAAGTGTTTCGTTCAACAAATTGAATATATCCTCATCTTTTTCCTGGCCATTTATATAACAACTAATAAACTCTGCTATTTTACGAGAAATATTCAACTTTTCTGGATCTTGAGATATATTTTTGAATCTTTCTATGGCCGCCGAATCTGTAAGGGTTTTATAAAATTTGCCTTGTATGAACTCAATTTCCGACAAGTAAAAAACATCTATGCCTGCCCTCAATTTTGAATTAATCTTTCTTATGGCGCGAGCTACTACTTCTAATTTACCGAAATCATGAGTAAAAATAGTGAAAACCCTGTCGGCTTCTGCCCTGTCGTCCTTTTTAAAAACAATGCCCTTTGTCCTGTAATATAATGACATGTTATTTATTATACTCCTCCTATTTTTTTAAAAAAATTTATTTCTTTCCTTAATTTTCCCTTTTCAGCAAGGTCTTTGGTGCTCAGCATCTTTTGATTAAGCTTCTCTATGCCCCACTTTATATCTGTTTTAGAAATATTTCCGCCGAGCGCTTGCGAAAAAACTTCTTTTTCAAGTTTTGCCCTTTCTATTGGGCTCAATGTAAGTCCTGCCTGTCTTTGGGCTTGCCAAACCTTTGGATTATATCTTAATTCATTCTTTAATTTTAATCTAGAAATCTCCGACTTACCTTCAAATATAGACGGGTCTTCATGCTTTACCTCTTTAATCTTCTCGCTTAATATTTTAGCTTCGGAGCCAGAAGAAGGTATTTCCCTTGACCCTTTATTTTCTCCAGGCTGCTCTCTATCTACTGGAATAACGCCATGGTTAGTTGTTATCCCAGTTTTTTCTAAACCATTTATGTCTTTAATAAAATATTTTCCCTGTGCAACGTTTTCTTGTTTTGTTTTTTCGTCTTCATAAAAACGTTTTGCCCGTGGTATTTTTATCTTTTCGCCTATACCGACTTCTTCGTCTTTTTCTTCTCTATCAGGAAGTCCGGACAATTTTGATAGCTTCTCTTCAGAGGAAGATTTTTTAAATTCACCCAATCCTTCGGCGATATCTTTTTCTTTCTTTGCTCTTTGTTCTTTTACAATGTCTTTTTGTTCTTTTTCTTCCCCGTCTGAAGCTGCGGCATCATGGCTGGCAGGCTCGCCCGCCTCAATATCCGCAGGATTTTGGGCGGGCCCTCCTAAATTGCCTATAACTTGGTTTTTTGGCATATTGGCAATCTCTTTGCTATAATCTTCTTTTATGATTTTAAATTCCTCTGTGACATCTTTATCAATGCGCTTTTCTCTTTCTTCTATATTAAATATTCTTCTGAATAACTTCTGCAGCGACTTAAAAATTGAAACAATAATAACAGCGCAAGACAGAACAACAATTGCAATGATAAAAAAATATATGGAAAAAAATATGAGATTTTCTGTCATAGCTTTTTAACAGCTAAAAACAATGTGCTGTTATCTACCGATATTTCTTTTTCTGCATCAAACTTCAAACTTGTCTTTTTTGAGATATAAATCTCTTTAGCTCTTGTCTCTTTTAGAATAAAGTCTTTACTGGCTTTTAAGGCTTTATTTAATTTACTATCGCCAGAAAGAAATAACAAAATCTTATCTACTGGTTTTAATCCCATATTTTTTCTCATCTCTTGCACACGACGCACAACCTCTCTGGCAATGCCCTCTTCTTTCAATTCTTCTGTGATATCTGTATCCAGCTCTATTTCTTCTTTGATTTTAGTATCAAAAACAACTTCTTTAATATTCACTTCATCTTTTATTAAATCCAATAACTCTTTATTATCTTTTATTTTTGACTTTAAACTTTTAATCTTGAGCTTCTTTAGCGGCTGTTTTACTTTTATTCCTTTGGCTGCTCTTTCAGCTAAAGCTAAATTTACAATAGACCTGACTTCATCCATCTTTGTCTCAAGCTCTAAGTCGGTCTGTCCCGAACCCTTTAACTCCGGCCAATCGCACAGGTGCACAGATTCTGGCATAGCATCAAGTTTTATTTGCTGATACATTTCTTCTGCAAAAAAGGGCATTATGGGAGCGGCTAGCTTTGTAATATTGAGTAGAACGTAATAGAAAACACTTATAACTTCCTTTCTGTTCAGACTATCTTCATGAAACCTGCGCCTTGACCTTCTTATATACCACAAGGATAAGTCGTTTATAAAAAAATCCTCTATGTTTAAAACTGTCCTGGCAACATCATACTTATCTAAATTAAATTCTGAGGAACTGATTAAATGGTCAATTTTTGAAGCTATCCATTTGTCTAAAATATTTTTAGGCTTTATCTTCAAGTCTTTTTCAGATATTTCCTCTTTTTTCACGTATGTATTAAAGAAAACATAAGTATTATATAATGTAAGCAATTTTCTTTTTGTCTCTTCAATAACGTTATAACCAAACCCAAGATTTTCAGCGGGGTTTTGTTTTGCATAAAGCCACCTCATCGGGTCGGCCCCCGCCTTTTCTACTGCTTCGTCAAACCAAATAGCGTTTCCCTTGGATTTATGCATTTCTTCGCCTTTTTCGTCGCGCACTGAAGCATACCCAAAGACAGTTTTTATGGGATTTGTGTTCTCTAACACAGCTGACATTACCAAAAGACTATAAAACCAATTTTTAAACTGGCCGGGAAATGATTCACAAATTAACTCTGCGGGAAACCACTTTTTCCAATAATTTTTATCTGAAAAGTATTTCATTGTAGAAAAAGAAACTATTCCGGCATCTAACCAAGGATTGCCCACGTCTTTAATTCTTGAAACAACTTCTCCGCATTTTTTACATTTTATTTTTACGCTATCTACCCAGGGTCTATGGGGCGAATTTCCTTCAAATTTCTCCCAGCCCTCAACGGCTCTCTTTTTAAATTCTTCTTTAGAGCCAATAACTTCAAAACTTTTACACTTTTGGCATTCAAAAATCGGCAAAGCCAAACCCCAATATCTTTTTTTAGAAATAAGCCAGTCGTGCATGTTTTTTAACCAGTCTAACTCTCTGTCCCTGCCAAATTCAGGAATCCAATTTATCTTTTTTGTTATATCTGCAAGAGGTTTTCGCAGTTTATCCATTGAAATATACCATTCGTCTACAACGCGCCACACTAATTCTTTTTTACACCTCCAGCAGGTAGGATAGCGGTGAATATAGTCTTCTGTTTTAAAAAAGAATTTTTTGTTATAGTCTTTTTTTAGTTCGTTAAAAATTATCTCGGGATTTTCTTTTGCGTTCTTTCCAGAAAAATTTCCCATATCATCAAGATAAACAGCTGCTTCATCAATAACGTCTATTACTGCCAAATTTTCTTTTTTGCCAATTTTAAAATCTTCCTCACCCGCCCCCGGCGCAATATGAACAATGCCCGTGCCCTCTTGCTCTGTCACCAAATCTTTATCTAGCGCGACTGTATGAAAAGTTCCAGGTTTTTCGGTGGCTATTTTTTTAACTCTTGGCAAATTATCAAATGGCCCCTCGTATCTGAGCTGCTTTAAATCTTTGCCTTTAATTTTTCTTTCTAAAATATATTCTTTATCTAATATCTTTTCTGCCAAGGGTTTTAATAAAATTAACTCTTCGTTATTTTTTTTGTAAACTCCATATTCAAAATCAGGATTTACTACAAGCGCGACATTGGCTGGTATTGTCCAAGGAGTTGTTGTCCAAACTAAAAACTTTTTACCCTTTAGTTTGCCTTCTATAATAGGCAATTTAAAATATACGGCTTTGTGGGTTATCTCCTTATACTCTTCTGTCAAAATTTCGTGCTGAGAAATTGCTGTTCCGCATCTCGGGCACCATGGAACCGAATCTCTTCCTTTATATAAATATCCATCCTGCCAGCATTTCTTTAAAAAATGCCAAATAGCATAATTATTCTCATCAGACATTGTATAATATGAATTTTCCCAATCCATCCACTGGCCCAATCTTATTGATTGCGCGGTTTGAATTGCTGAATATTTTCTGACTCTTTCTTTGCATTTCTCAACAAACTTATCTATCCCGTATATTTCAATGTCCTTTTTGTTTTTAAAACCCAATTCTTTTTCTACTTCAACCTCAACCCAAAGTCCCTGGCAGTCAAATCCATTTTGGTAACGCTCGTCAAAACCCTGCATGGCTTTATATCTCTGAAACACATCTTTATATGTTCTGCCCCAGGCGTGGTGCACGCCCATAGGGTTGTTGGCTGTAATGGGCCCATCCAAAAACGACCAGCGCTTTTTGCCTTGGTTTTTTTGTCTTAACTTTTCAAATATTTTATTATCCTGCCAGAACTTCAAAATTTTATTTTCGTTCTCTGGGAAGTTATAACTCATATAATTTCTCTTAACTCCGCTTTGTAAAGCATTTTTTCTTCTGGAAAATTTTCAATGGTTTCTGATATTGAAAAATCTCTGATATAACCCTCAAAAAGAAAAAGCGGGGCTTGATGGCTTATTATTAAAATATTTTTCCCCTTATATTTATTATTTATTTCTTCAAAAAAATCAGCAACTCTTTTAAAAACATCATCATAACTTTCTCCTCCAGGCAAAGCCTTATTTATCCTGTCTGTTTTATTTTTAAAATATTTTTTAAAATTTGACATGGGTCCAGAGTTAAAAACTCCAAAATTAATCTCTCTTAATCTTTTATCATATTCTGGCTTTATTCCCAAAATATTACCAGCGATTTCTGCTGTTTCTTTAGTTCTTGCTAAATCGGATGCAAAAATTAAATTTATATTTTTGGTTTTCAACTCCTGCACAACTCTTCTCACTGAGTTATTTCCCTCCTCTGTAAGGTGATTTTCAAATTTTTCAGGCCAGCAGGAAACAATATCTTTTACGTTAGAAATTGCCTCTCCATGCCGCAAGATATAATATTTGTTGTTTAGCTTCATGATTTACATCCTTTCTAAAACATCAATTCCGAGCAACCACATTCCATTTTTCATAATTACAGAAAATGCTTCGGTTATTGCTATTTTATATGGAGAAAATTCATCTGATTTATCGACAATTCTATTTTTTGCATAATAACTGTTAAATATTCCAGCCAACTCTGTGAGATATAAAACCAAAAAATGCGGCTCATAGTTTTTGCCTGCCTGTAAAATTATGTCTGGAAAATAATGCATTATTTTTTCAAGTTGAGTAATTTCTCCGGGTATTTTTTTGAAATTAGCTTTTATGCCTTCTCTTTTTGCTTTTCTCAAAACAGATTCTGCTCTTGTATAAGAATATTGAAGATACGGGCCAGAATCTCCTTCAAAAGAAATTGATTTATCAAAGTCGTAAATAATATCAGACCCAATTGACTGCTTTAAAATTGAATACCTTATAGCTCCAATCGCAACACTTTCTATAATTTCTTTTTTTTCTTTTTCTGACAATTCTCTGTCTTTAATTTTTTCTTTTACCAATTCCTCAACTTTTTCTATTAATGATTCTCCTGTTATAACTTTTCCTGTTCTTGATGACATTTTTCCTCCAGGCAAACGCAGCATTCCGTGCCCAATGTGTTTTGTTTTTTTTGCCAAATCAGGATTTGCTTCTTCCATTGCGCAAAGCATTACTTTAAAATATTCATTAACCTCGTTTCCAGTCACAACAAAAGATAAATCATAAGCATATTTTTTATATTTTATTTCTGCCAATCCCAAATCTTTTGCCTCGTAAGTTGGCAGTCCTTCAGAATTAATAAACACCCTTGTATGAAGCCCGTATTTTTCTCCTTTAAAAATAACAGCTCCATTCTCTCCCTTTTCAAAAACTCCATCTTTTAATCCCTTCTCAACAATCTTTTTTCCAAAATCAGAAACTTCACTTTCAAAAATAAAATAATCAAATTTTGTTCCAAGCCTTTCATAAATTTTATCAAATTGCTCCAGCGACCACTTTTTTCCTTCATCATAAATTTTATTTATGTTTTTATCGCTTCGTTCATAAATTTTTTTGTTAAGTTCTATAATTTCTTTTTTAAAATTTTCGTCTTCCTCATATTTTTGCGCGCTAAACGCATAAGCTTTGCCCCATTCAAAACTAGAGTTTTTAACCTTCCCCCATACTGCTTTTGCAACCCCCATTCCAACATCTGATTGATAGCAAACTCTTTTAACCTTGGCTCCTTGAAATTCGAAAATACGAGATAAAGACTCTCCAATAACATTACTCATTAAATGTCCGATATGAAATTCTTTTAAGATATTCGGGTCTGTATAATCAATAATTACTTTTTTGTTTTTTAATCCCTCATTTTTTCCGAAATCTTTATTAATCTTTTTTATACTTTTGATAAAAAAATCTTTTGAAAGAAAAAAATTAATAAACCCGGGCCCAGCAACCTCTATTCTCTCAAGAATATCGTTGTTTCTGATTTTTTCTTTTATTAAATTAGCTGTTTCTGTTGGATTTTTAGCAATTTTCTTTGCCAAAATCAAAGCAACATTAGTTGAATAATCTCCATGTTTTTTATCATCAGACACCTCAACTGAAAAATCCGAAATTTCTTTTGAAAAAATTTTAATTGCTTTTTCAATTAAATTTTTTATTTCTTCTTTTATCATTGGATAGTTGTGCCGATAAATGGTTTATTATTTAAAAAATCCTCAAGGCACTCTAAGTTTTTTCCGTTTATCATTATTACTTTTATTTTTAACCTTGCCGCAAGTTTTGAAGCTCTTGGGTCAAAAGGCATTGAAAGCCCCGGCGACCATTTATCTCCCACAATACGCTCAAAATCTTTCCAGTTTATTTTTTTTAAGGGTTTTGCATCGGGAAACTGGCTCGGATTTTTATCATAAACATAATCAATATTTGTTAAATTGATTATTGTTTTTATATTATGGTTTTTTGCTATTAAAACAGCGTCATAATCAGTTGACCAGCCTGGTTTCCAGCCAGCCCCGATTATAAGAGCCTTATTTGTTTTTACTTTTTTATTCGGGTCTGTAATAATTTTGTCGTAAGCATAACCTGTAAATAATTGTTTTACAACTTCTGCGTTCAATCTTGAGATATTAATTCCAATCCAATCCCTGTCATTGTTTTTCGCGCCAAATTCCAGCAAAGCTTTTTGATAAACTCTGCAAATTTTTCCTCCGCCGACCAAAATAAAAAACTTCTTTTTATCCAAATATTTCTGCAAAGAGTGCTTGAAGTTCTTTAAAAAACCTATATCAATTTCGCCGGGAGCCACTAAAGAGCCGCCTAAAGATATAATAATTGTTTCTTTAACCATGATTTTTAAAGTTTATCATAAAAATAGGCAAAAATAAAGCTTGCGAGAGGTAAAAATGAGTGGTAGCATAAAACAATATGAAAATATTTTCAGAAAATAAAAAAGCCTTCTACGACTATAACATCCTTGAAAAGTTTGAAGCGGGGCTGGTTTTGCTTGGAACTGAGGTAAAATCAATAAAAGCAGGCAGAATAAATCTGACAGGCTCCTATGTAGTATTTAAAAAACCCACTGAAAGCGGGTACTCCGAGCCGTATTTAACGGGCACAAAGGTTCCTGCTTGGCAGCCAAAAAATGCGCCGGATGAATACAATCCCGAAAGGCATAGAAAACTGCTTTTAAATAAAAAAGAGATAATTTATCTCTTTGGTAAGTCAAAAGAAAGGGGTTTTTCTTTAATACCCTTGAAAATTTATGCAAAAGATGGTAAGATAAAGCTCGAATTCGGATTGGCTAAAGGAAAGAAAAAATACGACAAAAAAGAGAAAATAAAGAAAAAAGATGTAGATAGAGAAGTTAATCGCGAATTATCACGGGGATGATTGTTTCGATGAATAGTTCTTTTAAGTAAGGCAAGTTGAGCATTCTCGGGGCTCTTTAATCTTCTGAGAAAAAACATAATTGCTAATTTATTTAATAAGCAACCAGCATTAGCTTTCGCTTAATGCTGCATCTTCACCGTTGACTCCTAATAAACGAATGAAGGTGTTATATTATTAGGATAGATAATTTATTTCTCCGGTAAGTTATCGAAACTAAGGAGATAAGGCGTTAAAAATTTTGTTAATTTTTTATTTAATGCTCGAACACTAAAATTAACTAAACTTGTAGAATTACTTTTAAAAACTTTTCAGACGGGAGATCAAACTCCCCATCTCCACATAAAAAAATAACTAAATTTTTGGATAAAATACTAATAAACAATTTCATAAGGTCAAAAGAAGTAAGAGTAGTTGATGAAACGGGCAAACAGCTCGGCGTAATGAATATATTTGAGGCAATTGATTTAGCTAAATCAAAAGGTTTGGATTTAATCCAAGTAACAGAGAGGGTTTCGCCTCCGGTATGTAAAATAGCTAATTACGGAAAATACCTCTATTCTGTGCAGAAAAAAGAAAAAAAGCTCAAAACCCGCGGGGGAGAATTAAAAGAAATAAGGTTGGGATACAGCATCTCTCCTCACGATACAGAGACTAAAGCAAAACAAGCAGAAAAGTTTTTAAAAGAAGGAGATAAGGTAAAAGTAAGCTTGGTTTTGAGAGGAAGAGAAAAGGCCTTTGCATATATGGCAAGAGGCAAAATTGAGGCTTTTCTTGCTATACTTAATAAATTATTACCAATTAAAACAGAAAGAGAAATAAAAAAAGAGCCAAGGGGCTTTACGACAATAATATCAAAACAATAACATGGCTAAAACAAAAAAAGCATTATTAAAAAGGTTTAGAATAACCAAAACTGGAAAAATCCTGAGGAGAATGTCAGGACAAAACCACTATAGAGCCAAAAAAACAGGAGAAAGAAAAAGAAAGGGCCGCAAGTGGGTGCCGCTGGCGAAATCAGAAGCAAAAAAACTAAAAAAATATTTAAAAATATAATAATATGAGAGTAAAAAGAGCTGTACAAGCCCGCAAGCACAGAAAAAACTTGATAAAACATGCCAAGGGTTTTAAGTATGGTAGAAAATCAAAATTTAAATTAGCTAAAGAGGCCTTAAGACACGCCTGGACTTATGCGTACAGAGATAGAAAAGCAAAAAAGAGAAGCTTTAGGCAACTTTGGAATTTACAGATAAACGCATTAGCCCGCCAGAATGGAATTACATATAGCAGGCTAATCAACGGATTAAAGAAAAAGAAAATAGAATTAGACAGAAAAATATTGTCTGAATTGGCAAAAAAACACCCTGACATTTTCCAAAAGATTATAGAAGAGGTAAAAAGTTAAAAAATAAAAAAAATTATATTTTATTTTTTATTATGAAATCATTTGCTTTCTCTAAAGCTCCTTTCGCATTTTTAGGTATTTTTTTAAAAGCGGCATCGTATAAAAGCCACACATAACCTTTATGTTCTTTTGATATTTTGATATCTTTAGTATTAGTTTCTGTAAGATAAAGCACAACCAATTTAAATACCCAAGGTGCTTTTTTCTTTGCCTCGCCTGTTAACCCATATGTTCTGCGGAAAAAAAATTTTGAGTATTCTCTAAATCCAGGAATTATTTTCAAATCCTTTAAGCCAGTTTCCTCCTCAATCTCTCTTATCGCTGTTTTTTGTTCGCCCTCTCCCTCTTCTCCATGACCCCTGGCAAACTCCCAATGCCCAGAGTGGTAATGCAAAAGAAGATAATAAATTTTATTATCCTCTTTCCTAAATATTATAGCTCCTACTGACTTTTCTCTTGGCATTACTTAAAATATTCTAATAATTTTTCTACTGGCTTGGTGTTTATAATATCTTCTTTTTCTGCCCAGCCGCGGCGAGCTTGGCCAATTCCATACTCCATTAAAAGTAGCTGGTCTTTGCGGTGGGAGTCAGTATTTATTATCATTTTTACCCCCTCGTTTTTTGCTCGCCTGATGTACAAATCTCTTAAATCCAATCTTTCCGGCGAGGAGTTAATTTCTAAAATTGTTCCTGTTTCCTTAGCGGCTTTTAACATTTTATCAAAATCTACCAGATATTCGTCTCTGCGGCCAATGAGCCTGCCCGTAGGATGCGAAATTATATCAACATTTGGATTTTTTATTGCTCTTACTAATCTCTCTGTCATTTTTATCTTTTCTTGTTTTAAAGCAGAATGCACTCCTGCGATTACATAATCCAATTTTGCTAAAACATCGTCTTTAATATCTATTGTGCCGTCTGTCATTATATTCGCCTCACATCCATGTAAAACTCTAAATTTTATACCCCGCTTATTAAACTTTTCATTTATTTTTTTTATTTCTTCATGCTGGGCCAGCAATTGTTTTTCATCAATTCCATTTTCAATTCTTAAAAACTTTGTGTGGTCTGAAATGCCGATATACTCATAGCCCATATCCATTGCTGCCTGAGTCATTTCTTCAACAGAGTTTTCACCTCCGTCCCAATTTGAATGGCAGTGCAGATCGCCCTTAATATCATTATATTCAATAATTTTTGGCAATCTGCCTTTTAGAGCTGCTTCAATCTCTCCTTCATTTTCTCTTAGCTCCGGCTCTATCCAGGGCAAACCAATTGCTTTATAAACCTCCTCTTCCGTCTTACCTGCAATCATTTTTTTACCCTTAAATACGCCATATTCGCTCAACTTTAATCCTTTTTCTATGGCAATTTTTCTGGTGACAATATTATGGTCTTTGCTTCCTGTAAAATACTGCAAGGCAGAACCATAGCTTCTTTTCGGCACAACCCTTAAATCAACATCAAAACCTTCTGCTATGCGAATAGATGCCTTAGTTCCTCCTTTGCCCCAAATCTTTTCGACGCCGTCTAAATTAACAAAAAAATCCATGACTTTTTTTGGCTTTTCAGAAACAACCAATATATCTACGTCTCCAATTGTTTCTTTTTTTCTTCTTACTGATCCCGCCAAACTAACTTCATCAACTTCTTTCATCTTTTTTATTTTTTCATAAATATTTTTGACTGTCGGCATTATATTTCCCAAAAGAAATCTTCCCTTATCGCGCTTTAAAAACTCTATGCCCTGCAAAATATTTTTTTCCGTCTTTTCACCAAAGCCGAACAAGGGCGCAATTTTATGCGCCTTGGCTGCTTTTTCCAAGTCCTTCAGATTTTTAATTCCCAATTTTTGATAAAGAATTCTTGTCTTTCTGGGCCCCATACCCTCAACTCTTATTAGTTCATCTACTTTCAAGGGCAATCTCTTTTTATATGCTTCGTAGTGTTTTATCTTTCCAGTTTTTAAATATTCTTCTATGTGGTCTGCGATTGCTTTGCCAACGCCCGGAATTTGCAATAAAGCCTTAACCCCGCCTTTTCTGTAAATATCGCTGACATCTTCATTAAGCGCCTCTAAAGATAAAGCTGCTCTTTCATAGGCATAGGGCTTAAAAGCGACTCCTTCCATTTCCAGAAAGTTTGCCATCTCATTAAAAATTTTTGCTAATTCCTGGTTTCGCATATAACAAAATATATTACGGCTCAACTACCGGCTTTTCTGGAGCTCCCTTAAAACCATCTCCTCTCTTGGAAACATTATTATGCACAAGCAACAACAACAAAGCGGCAAATATCGTCAAACCGCTTACAAAGACGAAAAGTATTCTGAAACCAAATATTGAGGCAAAAATGCCGCCCAATCCGCCGGCTATGCCAGCCCCCATACTGATAGACGTTGTTTCCACACTCCATTCAAATGCTTCTTTTCCCTTATCTATATGGCGGGTGAATATGGCCAGCCATGAAGGCAAGGTCATTGACATACCGAAAGCGTGAATTATTTGAAATAAATAAATGTGCCACGGCTCTGTAGAAATAAGATAGCCCAGTGGAGATATACTAACAACAAATAATCCTATTACCATAAACCAAAAATCATCCTTTTCGCCGTCATGCTTGTCCAAAAAGCGGCCTATTGGTATTTCAATGAGTGCCTTTGATATCCAATAAAACAAAGCGGCAAATCCAGCCACCTCTGCAGCTTTTGCCGGATTACCGATCGTTATCTTTTCCAGGATGAACAAGGCAAAAATAGGAGATAAAAGTCCCCAGCCCAAATTTAAAAAGAAGTCGCTTGTAATTAATACCTTTATAATCTTGTTTATTATATTAGCCATAATATTTAAATTGTTATTTCTACATTATAATTACAAGCGAGGGAAAAGTAAACAAAAACCCGCCGTGTCTGGCGAGCTCTTTAGTTTTTTTAATTAAGTTCGTATTTTATCCCTTTTATTTTATAGGTCGTTTTAATGGGTGAAGAAATTATAATCTCGTCTCCAATTTTGTGGCCCAAAAGCGCTTTGCCGACTGGCGACTCGTTGCTGATTTTTCCCAAAGCAGGATTTGCCTCAAGGGTGCCGACGATTATGAATTCGTCTTTCCCGCCATTAACATCTATTTTTACTTTAGCGCCTAAACCGACAAAACCTCGTTCATTCTTCGCTGGGTTCCTTATCAATTCGTGGTGGTCTAAAATATTTTTTAATTCATCGATTCTTGACCTCAAAAAAGTCATATCCTCTTGAAAACTAAGAAATTCTGGATTTATATCTTCAGATTCAAAAATTTTAGGAGCCTCTTCGCCAACTGCTTTGCGGCGTTCAAAATCTAACAGCTCCTCATATTCCTTTTTGAGCTCTTGCAGTTTTGCTTTAGTTATGTAAAAAGTTTTCCCGTCCATTTTTTGTTATTATATTATACAATATAATTTTTAATTTTTCAGGGGTAGTTTCAATTTTAGTCTGTAGTTTTTACAATGTCAAGCCTCTAATCAAAACTTGGCGAAGCCAAGGAAAAAAAGCTTGCATTTAAAAATCAAACGTTATAGAATATTTTAATATTTGCTCATTCAGCAATCGCAAACAAATGGAGGGCGATTAAAATGGCTACCTCAACGAAAGTCCAAGAAAGCCGGACTATCAAAATGGTGATAGAAAAAAGTAGCAAGCTCGTGGGAATCACAGATATTACCCATGAAGCAGCAAAACTCCTAGAAGTTCTGCTGGAAAGCGAAAAAATCGAAGTAAGGGGGCCTCTCCCTGGTCAAATAAAGATAATGGGCGGAGGAGCCGAAGATGAAGGAATCCAGGAGGCTGCGGCGGAGATAAAAAGCCTTATAGACGCAGTCATAGGATGGCTAGAAAAAGCCGCTGGAAGCTGCGAAGAACTTGAAGTGACTATTTCTATCACCTGAAATCGTTTTACTCAGCCCCGTTTGTTCGCAAGGCTCGTGCTACGGCAGGGGCTTTTTTTATTTTTAAAACAATGTTTTCTGTGACAAAGATTTTTTCTCGCCAGATGCCATAGATTCTGTTTTAGAAAAGAGCTTTATTTTTCCATAAACTCCATCATATCCCGGGTCTATAAAAACCTTTCCTGTCCTTGTTCTAATAATTCCTTCTGCTACCTTGGATGAAGATTTTAATTCTATCTCTTTTCTATCAGCTTCTAATAATATTTTTAACTCATTGCCTAAATTTGCAATTAAACTGCTATATATCTTAGAAACTTCTTTTGACGCGGTTGAAACACCGATTGATTCGGCAATTATCTCTTCCAGAGGTATTAAACTTTTGAATGGTATGGCATTTTCCGGTACAAATCCCTCTGGTCTGTCAGCTAACTCTTCTACTCTGTTTAAAACTCCTATTACTAATGGTTTGCCGCACCTTGGACAAATATTGTTGTATTTTTTAGATTCTTGAGGAGATAAGCTTAGGTTGCATAGTCTGTGGCCATCGTAGTGATATTTTCCTTCTTCTGGAAAAAATTCAATGGTGTACAAAAATCTTTGAGGATTTTTTGATTTAATTGCCTCTACAATAGCGCCATAACTAATTTCTGTATCAAAAACATTTGCCTCCCTGCCGATTTTTTGAACCGAATGGGCATCTGAATTGCTTATTAAGGTTATTTTATCTAGTTGAGACAAGCGCCAGTTCATCTTTGGATCTGAATTTCCACACCAAACTGGAATACCATTTCTTCGAACATAAATTACATGATTCGGAACGGAAACACAAAACACTCTCCCTTTAAATTTAATCCATGACTCTATATGACCATATTTCTTATTTGTTGAGGGTAAAACTGCATGGATATTTCTTCTGATAAAATAAACTACCCAACTATCATTATTTTGTTTATATATTCTATTTTTATAAAGCACCCCGTGGAATGGGGTTCCCTTCTTATACCCTAATTTATAGTATGCCGAATATCCAATCTTTAATGCTATTTCTTGCAAATCATCTCTCAAATGGATAGATGTAGTGGTAGCAGACAAACCCTTACCGCTCCGCCCATATATATGACCGTCACCCTTAATATAATATCTAAGTAAAATTTCTAAAAGCTCTTTTGATAAAGATTTTATATCTTGAGGGATAAACTTATCATAGCACTTACCAAATCGTTTGAGGTAATCAAACAATTGATAATCCCTGACTCTGAGGGTGTTGCCTTTTTTAAAATAAAAAACAGTATATCCAAAATTCTCAAGAATTCGTTTCATTTCATACATCAGATTTACATCTGTGTTAGACAGACAAACGCAGTAATCACTATTATTTCCTTGAGTTGTCCAACCTTCTGCTATCCAAAAACCGAAAAATTTTAGCCAGTTTCTAATGGGAAAGTTTTTTTCTTTTTTATACCTAAATCCAGAATAATTCTCGCATCCCCAATTCATTTTAACCGCAGGCAAGGTAAAATATTTTGGATTTTTGCCAATCCATATGCCATCTTTTTTAAATCTTTTTGCCTTATTAAATAGAAATTCAGCTTCTTTTAGAAAAAATTTTGGCGGCTTACGAAAATCACATTTGCAGACAAAAAGCCTGTGATTGGGAGTAACCAATAAATCAACTCTTTTCGTTTTTAATCTATACATTCTACCTTTATATTGATAACTAAATTTTTTTACTGATTTTTGGAATTCAATTTTATTATTTTTGATATTTAATGTACAAATTTTATCAGAGTAATTTATATCAGAAAATTTTTTCCAGC
This sequence comes from uncultured Candidatus Saccharibacteria bacterium, assembly GCA_964366875.1. GTDB lineage: Bacteria > Patescibacteriota > Minisyncoccia > Minisyncoccales > Staskawiczbacteraceae > CAYIVF01. The sequence continues at coordinate 16,450 of CAYIVF010000003.1, read as the reverse complement.
CATTATTTGTCAAAACATCTGTTTTCTCATCATAACAGGAAAGTCCGGTTTCAATCGCGTAAATATATTTTGTGTAATCCTCAAAACACTCTTCTAAAGAATTAAAACCGGACTTTGAACCAAAAATAGAAAACCAGGGCGTCCAGGCGTGAGCTGGCACCACTAAACAATTCTCATCTGCGTCTAAAACTATTTTTGCTAATTCCTTAACATCTAATCCTAAAATCGGCCTGCCGTCTGTTTTTAGATTTCCAATTTGACTTAATCTGGCATTAATCTTTTCTACTGCTTCAAACGATGGGGAAAAGACAACAATATGAATTTTTCTTACTTTTCCTCCTTTTGAATAAATACAGCTTATTTCTGAGGTTAGAATAAAACGGGTAGAAGAGTCTAAGTTGCGCAGCTTAAAAAGGCCGGACTCTGCCGGCTCTAGTTTTTCTTTTATTGATTTGAACCACTCTGGATGCGTAAAATCTCCTGTGCCCAAAACCTTAATCCCCTTGATTTTCGCCCACTTATCCAAATTTTCCAAGTCCATTGACGGAGAAGTGGCTCTTGAGTATTTTGAATGGATATGAAAATCAGCTATAAACTTCATTTTTTTCAAATGCCTCAATCAAAAATCTTACAAAATCTTTTTTATTTATTAAAAATTAAGACAGGTAAAACTAATGTTTATATATTTAAACTTTGTACACGTGGTATCCCTCTCTCACTTTTTCGCTAACTTTCATACCAACAGAATCTCCTTTCTTCGCTGTCTTTACCTTTTCGTGCTCAATTTGCATTGAGCCAACCGTCTGGGTAAAATCAGTGTTTTCTCCGCCAGTTATCCTAATGGTGTCTCCTTCTTTCAGCGGCGCTGACAGGTCTACGACTGCCACTTCAATATTTGAAAAATAATGGGTAATTTTACCTATTAGTTTTCCTTCTTCTTTATTGTTTACCATAATTTTATTTATGTTTTTAATATGTTAGACCTTTATTACACTTTAACAAAAAAAATAAATTATATCAAACAAAAACCGCCAGAATTAATCTGGCGGCCTTTGAAGAGGGGGTTTATAATTCCTAACGACCTAGGTTTCTTCTCGAGCCCAAATTCGGACAATAAATTTAGGTATATACTTTTGACCTCTTTCGTTTAGAACTACTCTGTCCTTGAGAATTAATCTCTCACCCCCTCATATTTGCATTTTATTCTTTAAATATAAAGTGTCAAGTCTTTTATCCACCGCAGACACACTTTTTATTCACAATTTATCCATCGGACCTTGCTCTTGAAAATCTTGTAAGTCCAGAACACGGTACAATTTCAATTCCTTGTTTTTCTAATTCATCTAAAAATAGATTCATGCCCAAAGAATCAGAAGAAATATGGCCGGCAATTACAATATTAACATTGGCTGTTTCTGCTTCTTTTTTATGCTCTTCTGAAACATGCATGCCAACTACAGTGCCAATCCCTGCCTGAGCCATTTTTTCGTAAAGCTTAGGAGAACCTTCTGTGCCACCGGTAATTTCTGAAAGGGCTATCTTACCGCATCTGTTTTCCGGGGAACCGACAAAAATTTTAGGACCGGCTCCGATTTTAATTGCTTCTTTATACTCTGGAACTTCTTTTAATGTATTTATTAAGTCGGAAATTCTTTCTATCTTTTTGTTTTCTATCAAGTCCCTTAAAAATTTGGCGGCTAAATTATCGCAGGGAGTATGAGAATTCATTAAGTTAAAACTTAAAAGCTTGGCCGCGTCAACCGTGCGCTGGTGATTGGCTGAATTTACGCCTCTGGCAACCTCTGAAATCTTTTCTTTCATAAGACCCTCTGCAATGTTTATCGGAACTCCGTAAAAATTTAAAACATCACACTGTAAATCCATTACATCTGCTAATTGAGCCAATCCCTTTCCTATCGGATGATGGGCTATAATCAGATCAATGTCTCCCAACTCCTTCGCCATTAAAATTTCCCCGGGACCCACGTCAATTCCCACTAAAACTCTTTTTATTTCTTTGTCATCTGAAACATTATAAACGCCCGAGTCTAAATAGGGGTTTTCCAGCGCCTCTTTGTCAAATTCTTCTTGCTCTTGGCTAGACATTTTTTGAAACTTTTTGTTCTTGTCTTCTAAAACTTTCTGCACGCCTTCTTTGCCTCTAAAATCTGACTCTATACCCATTTTTATAGATAATTTTTGAATATCTTGTATTTTCATAGTAGTTTAATATTAGCTAATATTTTCTTTAATTTTTTTATATAACCCTGCTATTTGCTCTTCTTGCTTTTTTACATCCAAAAATTGCCGTCTTATGCGGGCTTTTTCTCTGCGAATAAATTTTCTAATTGATTTTGGCATCTTTTTGGACATATCAATAAATAAAAAAGACATTCCTTATGTCTTTTACACTTTACCATAAATCAGCTCGGGAGGCAAGCTATCTGCTTTGCAGCGCTTCTGCGGCTATTTTCCTGTCATCCCAGGGCATTTTTTTGCCATTTGCTACGCACATCCAAGGTTCTGAACCCTTGCCTGTAATTATTACAACGTCATCGGGTCTTGCTAATTTTATAGCAGTTTTTATCGCTTCTTTTCTATCTAAAATTAGGTGTTGGGTGTTAGGTGTTGGATTTTGGATTCCTGATGCAACTTCCTTTATAATTTCCATAGGTGGTTCGTCGTAAGGGTCTTCATTTGTGATAATAATTTCTTTGCAGAATTCTCCTGCTATTTTTCCTAAAACCGGCCTTTTCCACTTGTCCCTTCCTCCTCCGCAAGAACCCAAAACACAGATTAATTTTTTATCCTTAAAAGTTTTGTAAACAGCTTCCAGCTGTTCTGGCGTATGGGCATAATCAACAACAACCTTAACCGGATTTTCGGATACAACTTCCATTCTGCCTGAAATTCCTTTTGCTTTTTCCAAAGCCCTTTTACAAATGTCAAAATCAATACCGTATGCCTTTGCAACAGAAATCGCGGCCAAAGCGTTTAAAATATTAAAGTCCCCGATTAAATTCAAATTAAATTTTGTTTCTCTTGCGTCCTTAATTGAAAACCCGATTTTCTGTTTTGCCGGAATCTCCCAAAAATATTTTGAATTTTCATCATCGGTATTTATAACATGGATGTTTTTTGTTGCCCTAAATAATTTTAATTTTTCATTTCTATAATTCTCAAAACCTTTATGACTCTCAATGTGCTCTAAGCTTAAGTTTGTAAAAACCGCTGTATCAAAATTTATAAATTTATGGCGGAATTGCCTTATGCCTTCTGAGGTAACTTCCAAAACAACAAACTTGCACCCTGCGTCTTTTGCCTGCTTTAAAAACTTTTGTATTGCAAAGCGGCCTGGCATTGTCATCTTGTGTTTATTTTCCCATTCCTTTTCAGCCACCTTAAATCTGATTGTTGAGATTGAAGCCACTTTATTTCCAGCTTCTTCCAAAATTCTTGTTATAAAATCAACTGTTGTGGACTTGCCGCTGGTGCCCGTCACCCCGATAATTTTCATTTTTTTATCCTTTCCCGGAAAACCAAAAACAAAAGCTCCCAATAGAGCCAGCTTGTAATGATAAATGCTTAATAAAAAAGGGGGTATAAATTTTTTGATTGTTTCCTTTATGTTCATTTACAATCTTTGTTTTTCTATAAAAATAAACCTGCGGTCTGAAATGGTGTGGACGATAATAACTCCAATGCCGAATGCTGCCCAAAATAGAGCTGATATCTCTTGATTTATAAAAAATAAAATAATACTTATTACAATAAACAAAATACCATACGTGCTGTGATGAATATGATACCCCCAAAAAATCTCATGATGTTTATAGTATTTATTTCTCAAATTTTTATTTGTTTTTAAAATAAATTCAAACAACCGGGTAATAACCATTCCTAACAACGAACCAATCAAAAATATAAAAATATTTTGCATATTATTTACCTAAGTTTTTTAATGCTAATTTTATTCTTTCTTCGGGATTTTTTACATTTGCAGAAACATGACTCAGCGCTTCTTTTGCCCGCTGTTTTGAAAAGCCAAGTTGCATTAAGGCTGATTCTGCTTCGTCGGCAGAATCTTTTTTATTTCCCAACATTTTTATTTTTCCAGTAAGCTCTAAAATTATTGTCATCGCCTTTTTTGAACCAATACCCGGAATTCCTTCAAATATTTTTTCATCTTGAGCCAAAATTCTTTCTTTAATTTTTTCTAAAGACCCCAGAGCTGAAATATCCAAAGCTGATTTGGGCCCCACTCCGCGAATATCCATTAACGTCTCAAAAAATTCCAGTCCTTCATAGGTTAAAAATCCATAAAGGTCTAAGGCGTCTTCTTTTACATTTTGGTATGTAAATAGCTTGATAGTCTCGCCGATTTCTGGTAACCTTAACAAGATTTGACGCGACAAAAAAACTTTATAGCCAATATTGTTGACTTCTAATATAATAAACTTGTCGCGCTTTAAAATGATTTTTCCCTCTAAATAACTTATCATATTTCTATCTTAACATGTTTAAATTAGTTTCCAAGTTTAAACCCAGAGGCGATCAACCGCAAGCCATCGCCAAGCTCACAAAAAACCTAAAAGCTGGTATTAAAGACCAGGTGCTTTTAGGCATTACGGGATCTGGAAAAACTTTTACAATGGCAAAAGTTATTTCAAAAATACAAAAGCCAACCTTAATTATATCTCCCAACAAAACTTTAGCTGCCCAGTTATACCAGGAGTTCAAAGAGTTTTTTCCAAATAACGCCGTCCACTACTTTGTCTCATACTATGACTATTATCAGCCCGAAGCATATATACCGCAATCAGACACATATATAGAAAAGGATGCAAAAATAAATGAAGAGATAGACAGATTGAGGCACGCAGCAGTGCAGGACGTTACTATGAGAAAAGATGTGATTGTTGTCGCTTCTGTTTCTTGCATATATAACATTGGTTCGCCTGAAAATTACGAAAACATTTCTTTAGAAATAAGGTTAAAACAAGGGATAAAGAGAAGGGACTTTTTTTCTCTTCTAACAAACCTGCAATACCAAAGAAATGATATTGATTTTAAACCCGGCACATTCAGAGCACGGGGAGACATAATTGAAATTTACATCGTTACCGGTGAAAAAATATTAAGAGTAGAATTTGCGGGAGACAAAATAGAAAAAATATCTGAAACAAAACCAGGCCTTGGCCAAAAGTATAAAAACTTGGGGCCAAAGTTAAAGATTTTCCCAGCTCATTTTTGGGTAACCCCGCAAGACAAAGTTAATATTGCCATCAATAATATAAAACTGGAACTAGAAGCCAGATTAAAAGAACTAAAAAACGAGCCAGAGGGTGCCCCGAAATTGTTAGAAGCTGAAAGATTAGAGCAAAAGACAAACTACGACTTAGAGCTGCTTTCAGAAACCGGCTGGTGCCATGGAATAGAAAACTATTCAAGCCACCTAGAATTTAGAAAGCCGGGACAGGCGCCCTTTTCTTTAGTTGACTACTTTAATTATTTTAACCCTTCAACAAGTTCAGGGCAGGGCGGATTTCTAATGTTTATTGATGAATCTCACGTTTCCTTGCCTCAAATAAGGGCAATGGCGGTACAAGATAAGATAAGGAAAAAAACTTTAGTTGATTTTGGCTTCCGATTGCCTTCTGCCATAGACAACAGGCCGTTAACTTTTTCAGAGTTTGAAAAAAGGCAAAAACAAACAATTTACGTATCAGCAACTCCGGCTGATTTTGAAAAACAAAGAGCAGGCAAATATATTATAGAACAACTGATAAGGCCAACCGGACTTTTAGAGCCTTCTATAGAAATAAAAAAGACAGAAAACCAAATTAAAGATTTAATCGGAGAAATAGAAAAAGAAATTACAAAAAAACAAAGAGTTTTAGTATTAACCTTAACAAAAAGGCTGGCTGAAGAAATTTCTGATTACTTAATAGAAAAAGGCATTAAAACTCAATATTTGCACTCTGAAGTAAAAACATTGGAAAGGCCGGAAATATTAAAAAATCTGCGCGAGGGCAAATATGATGTTTTGGTGGGCATTAACCTTTTAAGAGAGGGCATTGATTTGCCAGAAGTTAGTTTAGTTGCAATTTTAGACGCAGATAAAGAAGGATTTTTAAGAAACAAAACAACATTAATACAAACAATGGGCAGAGCGGCAAGAAACCCCGATGGCCGCATAATTTTATACGCCGACAAAATAACCGGCTCTATGAAGTCTGCCATAAACGAAATAAATAGAAGAAGAAAAATACAGGCAGCATACAATAAAAAAAATAAAATAACTCCAAAACCCATAATTAAAGATATACGAGACTGGGGATTTTCTAAAAAAGAAGATATTGTCTCTGAATTCTGGCAAGTGCATGATAAAAAATTATTAGAAAAAGAAATGAAAATTGCGGCAAAAAATCTTGATTTTGAAAGGGCGGCAGAAATCAGGGACCTAATTAAAAAACTCTCTTCTACCCCCACTATTGACAAATCATAAATAGTTTGCTAATTTAAATAATAGGCACAACGCTGGGTTGTGCTAAAGTTCTCAACACAAGGAGTGCGAAAATGGAGACGCTGGTGTTTGTTTTTAGTTTGTTTATAGCGGCACTCGGCTTAGTTGCTGCTATAATAGCAGGAATTGCCGGCCACCGTGGAAGATGGGCGCCTTGGAAGACGGGGGCAATCCTTCTTGTCTGTCTTATCTTCGTTGCAATAGGCACCGCATCGGCAACGATATCGGTCTGCCGAGCGCAACAAGCGACTGAAGCCGATGAAAAGGATTTCTACCAGATTCAGTGGGAGAAAAGAACTCCCGAAGGCACAACTGCAGTCGTAGCTGAGGACAGCCAAGGACGGCAATATGTCGGCGAATTTCAAGGGCCGCTCGGCGTCAAAAAGGTTCTCGTGGTAGGCAAGGACAGGTTCAGACCTCTCCTTCCGCCACCGGAGAAAAAGGCGCCGACGAAAACCGGCAACTAGCCAAACGGCTAACTGCTGGGGAGAACTCCAAAAGCAAAGGGCTGCGCATCGCGTATGCCCTATTTTTTTGTTTAAAATTTTATTTTTTCTCAGGCCAAATAAAAAAGGACGATCGCTCGTCCCATGCGCCTAGCTTTTTTGTTCCAGGTTTGCTATGTGCTCATCGCTTTCTCTGGTCTTAAGCCAGCGCGTAACAATATTGTGGCCAATCCACAATATAACCTCGCGGCCCCAATCAGAATGCCATGATTCCCAACCTCGCAAGAAATAATCTACAGGTAGGGTCAGAGTCCTGTAAATCATCCTAAAAAGGCTGAATGGGCCGTAAAACCATGCCATGATTTTTACATGAGCTGACTGAAACTCCCGCATGCTCACGTTGCTGTCTAGTTTAAGCAAGAGGAAGTTTCCATCGTACTTATTCCATCCAGCAACTGGCAACGGGAAGAGTTTTCCAGCCGCTTTGTACTCGCTATAGAGCTCGCTCCCTGGCAAAGGAATGGGCAGAAGCACCTGAACAAAATCCAACCTCGCCCTTTGGATGAATCTTTTGAATCTCCGTATTTTTTCTGCGATGCTCATTTTGAATCCAGCTACAGGAAAGCCGAAGATAAACATTCCGTGCACTTTCATGTATCTGCGCCAGACTCTAAGAAGACCGAGCATTACTTTTGCTGCCAGTCCCTTTTTCATCGCCTTCAACTCTTCTTCAATAGGCGACTCCAACCCGATACAGACTGCTCTAACACCAGCTTTTTTCATGATGTCCAAAAGCATGATGTTTTTTGCTGCTGCCAAGCGCATCTGAACAGTAAATCTCAGTCTTCTGCCATATCTCTCGGCCACCATCCCAAAAGACTTGAGGGTTCCTTGGAGATCTTCTTCTGACCTGTCATCTACAATGAAAAAGCTTTCGGCTCTTCTTGTTTTGACAAGCCAGTCAATTACTCCAAAAAACCACTCGGCGCTGGCAAACCGTACGCCACCTTTTACGGTGCAATATTTGCACCCCATACTGCAGCCACGGATTCTGCCAATAGGATATATCTTGATTCTGGCATACTTTACAAGCCCAAAATCAGGATATGGCAACCGACTCAATTCTTCGCAGGTCAGTCTGTTTTCTAATAAAACCAACCTCTCGTCGCAGTCGGGTATCTGACCAGCATCTCGAAGATTTGGCAGAACATACCTCGCCTTATCGTTATCCAAATACGAAACGCCCCCAACACCTTCGTGCAAAGGACGGCCGCTGTCAATATTGGCAAAAACTTTTATGATTTCCATCTCAGCGTCGCCATGCACCACCAAATCAATATTATGGCGCAGGGTTTCTTCTGGACAATAGTGCGCGTGCCAAGAACCAGCTAGAGTAATTACTCCCTGTGACTTGTAAAAGTCTGCTAATTCCCAGACGCGCTCTATGGTGCTTGTCAATCCGCAGTAAAATCCAACAACATCAGCTGGGTTCTCTTGCTGTAAGACCTCATGGTTGGGGAGGCCATCTCTGCCTCTTGGACCGCGATAATTTTCTTCATCAATTACCTCAACCCGCCAGCCCCAAAGCTTATTGATGACAGTCGCCACCATTACAAGCCCGTAGGTCGTGGTTCTATTGGTAAATTGACTATAGATATTAACCCGTCCTCGCGGATTTGCAGGCCTGATAAGCCGGCACAAAAATACCTTTCTTTCACTCATGGCATATATTCCTTATGTTGGTGTCAAGGTGCGGATAAACAACTGTTTTTATATAATAACACGCTTGTTTTCAAATACAAACAAAAAACTCCACCTAAGGCGGAGTTTTGTAAAAATTATTTACCAATTATTTACCCTTGCCTTTTGGTCTTTTGGGAGCGGACTTTTTTGTTGGCTTCTTTTTTCTCTTTATATCTGCCTCAACCTGTTTTCTTATTTTTTTCATTTCTTCCACCCGCTCAGGCGTTCTTTTTTCACCTATTCTAGCCACTACTTCAATTGATGGTTTTTTAGCTTTCTTTTTTTCTTCTCTTCGCTCTGCTTCTTCTTGCTGTTTTTTATATCCATCAACGGTTTCTTGTATTATAGCTCTCGTGTGTTTTTGCTTCTTTGCTCTCCACATTTCCCGGCCTCTCTTAATCTGCCTCTCAATTGATGCTTTGGCCTCATCTTTTATAGATTGATTAAACTCGCTCTCTAAACCTCTTACTATCCCGCTTCCTTTTACCATTTCTTCAAATTCATTTTTAAACAATTCGTGAGCTCTGGGCTTTTCTCCTCTAAATAACGGGTCTTGCGGTATTTTTATGTCGCTGCCTATAAATAGTTTCCCCCAAAATCCTCTTACTTGAATATCTTCCGGCCTCATTCCCCGCTCTGCCATAGCGTAAAGAGCGTTTGCAGAAACAACAATACCTTTTTTCTCTAACTCTTGCCTTTTAGCGTCTATTTTACCTACCATCTCCACATTAAATTTATTGTAATCTATGCCCCCATCTTGAGATGTGTATTGCAATCTTTCTTCATTGGAAAGAAAGGACCAACGCCTTGCTAAAACCTTTGACAAAACTTCAGATCTTTTTCTTTGTTCAGCTAGGTCTTCCGCCCGACCCGTAAATTTTTCTCTGTATTCCTCGGGCTTCATTCTGACAAGCCTTTCTTCCTTAAGCTCAACATCTGCTCTTTTAACTGCTTCTTCTTTTAAAATTTTCCCCTCGGACATCTCAAATGGCAACTCCGATTTTTCCAAAAGAGAATACTCAGCTGCTCTGTCTTTTTTTGCTCTGGCCTCGTTTATGGCTTTTAGGTTATCTGCTAATTCCTTTTTTGAGGCTTCAATTACTTGCTGGCGCACTTCTTCTATCGATTTTTCTACCTCCTCTGGGGCCGATATTTTTGTTTTTAGTTGTTCTAGTGCTTTTTCTGGAGTTTTCTCTGGTTTAGCTTCTATTGATTTATCAACCAATATCTCCGGTTCTTTTTCAATGCCTTTTCCAACATCTAAACCAACGTCAATTGATGATTTTTCCGGGCTATAAAGCTTTTCCAATTCTCTTTTCGCAATATCTAAATCGGGCTCAATGTTTGGTGATTTTTTTTGCTCAGTTTCTGGCGGAGTTTCATTTGATGAAAATTGTTCTGGCATATAATTTAAAATAAAATTAATATTACTCTTGTTTCTTTTATTATACTATGGTAAATTAAAAAATACAAAAATATGGCTATAACAAAATCAGCTAAAAAAGCTATCCGCCAGTCAGCAAGGCGCAGAATACAGAATCTTGTTTATAAAAATAAGATGAAAAGTCTCATTAAAGAGATTGGTGTTTTAGTGTCTGCAAAAAAAAATGCAGAAGCTAAAAAACTGTTACCCAACCTTTACAAGGCTTTAGATAAGGCAGCTAAAGTTGGCGTTATAAAAAAGAATACTGCTGGCAGGAGAAAATCCAGAATAACCAAGCTTATTGAACGAAAGTAATTTATATCTCCGAGACTAATAGGTCTAACGCTGTTTCCGCTTCAATTTTCCCTGTTTTAATATCTGAATCTATCTGAAAAATCTTCTGGTAGATTTTTTTTAGCTGCGAGAACGAGAACCGATTGCAAAGCTCATAGCTCTTTTTGACTGCAAATGGATGCAAGCCGCTTTTTTTTACAATAACCGCGTAGGGCTTTTGCGCGTCTTGCAATTCTTTAATTATTAAAAGGTTTCTAAACTGATAACTTATCATTGAAAGGAGATACAGGGGGCTATCTCCGTTTTCTATGTGTTTATGCAAAAGACCAATGACCTGCTTTTTATTTTTTGAGGCTAATGCGTCTATCGTTTTAAAAATATCGCTTTCGGTCTTAGCTCTTACTTGCAATTCAACATCTTCTTTTTTTATGACGCTGCCTCTTTTATAATCTGAAAGTTTTTTTATTTCATTTGCCATTTGCCAGAGGTTGTTTCCCACAAAGCCCATGAGAAGGTCCTCTGCTTCAGGATTAATCTTTGTTTTATTTTTTTCAAATTCTTGTTTAAGCCATTTTTTAAGAAGCGAAGGCTGTAAAAAATTAAACTCCTGGCATTTAACTTCTTTTTCTAATGTTTTTAAAAGCTTGTTTCTTTTGTCTATTGCTGCACTTTCATAAACAACGATGATATCTTTTACTTCCTTTAAGTTTTTTATGTTTTCTAAAAGACATTCTTGAAATTTTACATTAGAAAAAACGTTTTTCAGAACAATCAGTTTTTTTTCATCAAACATTGAGGTAATTTTAAGATTGCTGGCAAAATCCTTAAAGTCCTGACTGTCTGCATCAAAATAAATTAAATTCAGCCCGCTTTTGTGAATTTTTTTATAACTCTCGATTATCTCTTCCAGCTTTCTCTTTGACCTGTATGAATCTTCTCCGTAAAGAAATATGACCATGCTATAGTTTTTGACAGTTGGGACAGAAAAAAGCGCTTCTGCCGCTAAATTTTATTCTTTTTATTTTTGCGCCGCACCTATGACATTTTTGACCCTCTCTTTTATATGCCTTCCTTTCTGTGTCAAAATCGCCTTTTGAACCATCGGGCTTTCTGTAGTCAGAAAAACTTTCCCCGCCGAGTTTTACCCCCAGCTCTAAAACTTTTTTAATGGCTTGGTAAAGCAATTTTAACTCTTTTTCGTTTAATTTGGCAATGTTTTTTTCTGGATGAATTTTAGCATGCCACAATGCTTCGTTAGAATAAATATTGCCAATGCCTGCAATCACATTTTGGTCCATTAAAACCTGTTTTATTTTCTCTTTTTTCTTTTTTAATGCTTCCTTAAATTTTTCAAAAGTAAAATCTTTTTCAAGAGGTTCCGGTCCTAAAATTTTGAACTCTTTTGATTCTAATAATTCTTTTGTCTTCTGGAATTCAACTTTGGCAAATTTCCTTAAATCTGACAAAGTAAGCATTTTTCCGTTGTCCAGCCAAAAAAGCAAATGAATAAATTTATTTTGCGGATCTTCCAACGGCCCTTTTATTTTCGGTTTCCACATCCCAGATTCCAACTTCCAATCTCCATACAACAAATGCCCCGTCATTTTTTGATGTACTAAAAGAGAATAATCGTCCGATAAATCAAAAATAATATTTTTACCTCTGCGCCAGATTCTTTTTATCTTTTTATCTTTTAGTTCTTTTTTAAACTGCGAAAACTCTTTCGGCTTTTTAATGATTTTTTCCCAATCTGACCAAACATCAACAAAGGTCCTTTCAAGGACCTTGCTATTCAAACCACGCACAGTAGTTTCTACTTCTGGTAGCTCAGGCATTATTGTTTGTTGTTTTATTGGATTTGTATTTTCCCACTTTTGATCTTAAAATATCAAATTCTTTTTTGAGCTCTCTTGCTTGCAGTTCTTTTGATTTTGCCCCTTCTTGCAGCTTTCTTGATTCTTGCATTAATCTTTCCAGCTCTATGGTCCTGTTTTTTACTTTTTGCTCTAACGCGTTTATCGTTTCCTCTAGGGCCTGTGTTCTGGCTTTTACTTTAATATCAACTGATTTTTCTGTTTCTCCTTGAAGAATGCGGCTTTCTTCAAGTTCTTGGGCTATTTTATTAAAAACCTTTGCCAGCTCCGCCAACTCGTCTTTGGTTTCCAAATAAGCTCTACTGGACAAATTTCCGCCGCTTAATTCCACGGCTCTGTTTAATAATTTTCTAATAGGCGAAGCAAAACTCTGGCCAATGGCAAAACCGAAGAAAAATACAAATACTGTCAAAAGAAAAAAAACTAAATAAAATTCTATGCTCAACTTCTCATAGTCAAGCGCCATAAAGGTGACTATAGAAAAAATTCCTGCAAGAATTATCGGCAGAGCTATTTTAAAAGAAATTTTAGCCATAAGTTTAATTATTAGTTAATGATAATAAACGGGTTATAAGAGTATTAAACTCTAAATCTTTTAATTTTTTTTCAACCTCTGCAAGGGCAAAGTTTCCAAACTTGCAATCTTGAACTTTAAAATCTATATCTACATCTTTTTTGGTTTGGACCAGTTCAAGCGACATAAAAGCTGTTTCTTTGCTTTTCTTCAGCGTCTCTTTTATTTTTGACTTTAACACAGCTGTATCTGTAGAAAGCTCGTCATAAAGGTTTTTTATACTGCCGTATCTTTGTATTATTTCTGCTGCTGTCTTTTTTCCAATTCCTTCAACTCCCGGAATATTGTCCGACGGGTCGCCAGTCAATGCTTTAAAGTCAACCATTTGTTCGGGTTCCACCCCAAATCTTTCTCTAACCCTATTTCTATCATATATAACAGTATCCTTAATGCCTTTTCCTAAAGTATAAACTTTTATATTCTTATTTACTAACTGCAAATTATCCAAATCTCCGCTAACAATATAAATCTCTAAGTTTTTTTCCTGTTCTATCGCTAATTTACAAATCGTAGCGATTAAATCATCTGCTTCAAAACCTTCCATCGCAAATACAGGTATTTTGAAAGCTCCTAAAACTTCTTTAGCAATTGGTATTTGAGACACTATACCATCTGGGGTTTGTGGTCTTTGAGCTTTATACTCTTGAAACCTTTCGTGCCTGAATGTTTTTGCTTTTGTATCAAAGCAAGCAACGACATAGTTAGCTTTCAAGTCGTTTATAGCTTTAAATAAGGTCAGCAGAAATCCGTAAACTGCTCCTGTCTGAACTCCGGATTTTGTTGACAAAGGAGGAAGGGCGTGAAAAGCTCTGTGCAAAAGACTATTGGAATCTACGATAATCAACTTTTTCTCTTCCATATTTTATTGTATCACTTTAAAAGGCCGTTTTCAAAATTAACAGCTATCTCTCTTTTGTTTTGAGCAACCCTTCGACTTCTCTCAGGGTAAATAAATTTAAATTTCATTACAATTGAATCTTTGGGTAAAACTTTTTTTATTTTCTCCGGCCACTCAACAGCTATAATGTTTTCAGAATTAGAAATAATTTCCTTAAATCCCAATTGCGTAATATCTTTATGATTTTTTATCCTATAGCAATCAATATGATAAAAATATTTGAATCCGCTCAATGCCGGCATTCTAAATTTTTTCAGTATTACAAAGGTGGGACTTAAAACTTTTTCTTTTATTCCCAGTCCCTTGGCAAAACCTTGCAAAAAGGTTGTTTTTCCTCCACCCAAATTTCCTTGCAAACTCAAAACCACAGCTGTTTTCTTGCCCTGAGCTTGCCGAAGGGTTAAAATTTTTTTCGCAAGAGCTTCTCCCAGTTTTTGAGTTTGTTTAAAATCTTTGGTTGTGTATTTCTTTAACATTGACTTATTTTTTAAAATCGAATAGGGTATAGTAATTCAGAAAAATGGAAAATACAGAAGAAATAAAAAAAATTATAGGGGAAGCTAAAAATATTTATCTTATACCTTCGCAAGAGCCAGAGGGCATAGTTTCTGCATTGGCTCTTTTTTATACTTTAAAAGAATTAAACAAAAATGTAAACTTAATTATAGAGGCTATCCCGGAAAATCTTAAGTTTTTGGCGCCATCCTTAGACTTTATTTCCTATCCTAAAAACTTTGTAATCTCAATTCCAAATAAAATAGCCGAAATATCACAAATCTATTATGAAAAAAACGACAACGATCTTAAAATACACTTAACCGTAGAAAAGGGCTCCTCTATAAAAAAAGACAATATCTCCTTTTATTTTTCGGAATCAAAGCCCGACCTTATTATAACCTTGGGTATAAAAAACTATAAAACGCACCTATCCGATAAATTGAATTCTTTTGGTTTTTTGCTGGATTCTCCTGTTTTGAACATTGATGCTTCGGCTCAGCTCAGCACAGGCGAGCAAAATAACGAAAACTTTGGTAAAATTAACTTACTAAGCAATCATTCTTTGACAGAAGCGGTTTTTGACTTAATAAAGAATATAAATAATAATATTATCAAAAAAGAAACTGCTGAATGCCTTTTATCAGGTTTAGTGCTTTATACAGATAATTTTAAAAACTCTAAAATAACTGCGGACATTTTTGAAACTGCCGGCTATTTAATGAAACAGGGAGCTGAGTTAAAACAAATAATAGACAACATATAAAATTATATGGAGGAAACAAAAAAATTATTGGGGTCTGTAACAATTTCTCCGAAAATAGTTGAGGAGGTTAAAAATGATGTAAAAAATATCGGTAATTATAAAAAAAAGATCCAGGAGTACATACCCCAAAACGTTACAGAGCTTTTAGACGTCATTTTATTCGGGGCAATTACTCTTGACGCCTCCGATATTCACATAGAGCCCCAGGAAGAAGAAGCTAGATTAAGAATAAGATTAGACGGCATCTTACAGGATGTTGTTTTTTTTGACCAAAACGCGTACCACCACTTGCTTTCCAGATTAAAACTCCTTTCAAAGCTTAAATTGAATATAACTGATAAACCTCAGGACGGCAGGTTCACAATAGAAATAGACAATGCTCTGATTGAAGTAAGAAGCTCCAGCTTACCCGCCGAATATGGAGAGTCGATTGTAATGAGAATTCTAAATCCAAAAAGCCTAATCAATTTAGAAGATTTAGGATTGAGAGACGACTTGTATAAAACTTTTAAAAAAGAAATTGAAAAACCAAACGGCATGATAATTGTTGCAGGTCCCACGGGCTCCGGTAAAACAACAACTCTTTATGCCTTTTTAAAAAAGATACAAAATCCGGAAATAAAAATTATTACAATTGAAGACCCGATTGAATATCACTTAAAAGGCGTCTCGCAAACGCAGGTGGCTCCAGAAAAAGGATATGACTTTTCAGGCGGGCTAAGATCAATTGTAAGGCAGGACCCCGATGTAATTTTGGTTGGTGAAATTAGGGACTTGGAAACCGCAAAAATAGCCCTGCAAGCATCTTTGACGGGCCATTTGGTTTTATCTACTTTGCACACTAATGATGCGGCAGGCACCATTCCGAGATTGGTAGATTTAGGGACCGATTCCTCGTCAATTGCCTCTGGTTTAAAAATGGCTGTGGCGCAAAGATTGGTAAGAAAGGTTTGCAAAAAGTGTTCTACTTTAACAAAGCCCGCTCAATCGGAAAGAGCTGAAATTAAAAAAGGACTAAAGTCTTTACCTGCTGATATAAAGCTCCCTAATTTAGACAAAGTGGAAATTGCAAAAGTTAAAGAAGGAGGATGCGAAACCTGTAACTTTACAGGATATAAGGGCAGGCAAGGATTGTTTGAAGCATTTTTAGTTGATTCCGAAATGGAGAAATTTATTTTAACCAACCCTCCTGTTTCATCAATAAGAGAATTGGCTGTTAAAAGAGGAATGGTAACAATGTACCAGTCTGGCCTTATTGATGTTGTTTTGGGAGAAACTACCTTTGAAGAAGTCAAAAGAGTCGTTGAAGCAGACGAAGAAGCTGCTTAAAAAGCGGCTCTAGAGTTGGAGGTAGTTTTATGTCTGGGACATAAATAAAGATTTGCCTGAGGAATAATCGAGCCGGAGCAAG
>CAYIVF010000002.1:0-53234 GCA_964366875.1 uncultured Candidatus Saccharibacteria bacterium | reverse complement strand
CCGCTATTATTTTAACTCCTTTAAAAAGGACGTTGGTGTTCGGACTTTCCTCTCCTTATTTCGTATAAAGAGCAATCACTCATCTTGCTGAGACACCTGTATAATAGCCTATTTTTACCCCCTTGTCAAGCGCTAAAATAACGATTTGGCTCCTGCCTCTTGGTCTAGCGCCTCGTTAACCAACCTGTCTGCTTCCTTGTTTTTTTCCCGAGGGGTGTGTTTGAACTTTACTGACTTAAAATCTAATTTTAGATTCCAGACATCTATAAATAATTTCTGGATTTTTTCGTCTAAAATTTTATATTCTCCATTGAGCTGTTTCACCAGTAATTCAGAATCAGCTTTTACTTCAACGTCTGAGGTTTCGGCTATGGCCTTGCCAAATAACGCTTTAAACTTTTTTAAAGCAAAAATTACAGCTAAGTATTCTGCCTCGTTGTTTGTCAGATTGTCTCCCAAGTATTCTCCATATTTTTTAATTATCTGTTCTCTTTCATTGCAAAAAACAACTCCAATTCCCGCCTTGCCCGGATTCCCCCTTGACCCGCCGTCAGTATAAATAATTATCTTTTTCATATTTTTTTATAATATTTTTCTAATAATTTATTAAACTCTCCTAAAATATCGTCAGAAATTTCAAAATTAGAATCTTCTTTTATGGGAATCCAATTCCATTCTTGTTTTTCGTTTAAATAAGGACTATTAGAAACTCTAAAATAAGGTTGTTGAGTTGTTAGTAAAATTATTTTTGCTTTCCAGAATTTCTCAATAAACTCAAGGCGTCTGATTTCATTACTATTGAAAACGACTAAATCTGTTCTAAATTTAACCTCAACTAAAAATGGTTTTCCTTGTTTATTGATTACAATAAAGTCAGGAATAGAACTAATTCTGTGACCCATTTCGCTTTCTCTATCAAATACTCTTTCTAATTGAGTCAAATTCTGTAAAACGGCTTCGTAGCCAAAACGATAGACTTTATTGCCACATTTTTTAAGTAATTCTTCTATTAAACTTTCAGCCATTCTCCCTTTTAAAAGATTTTCCGGTTCCATAATTTTATTTTTTAATTATTTCTTGATTGACAACCTATTGACAAGGGGTGTATGTATTTGCTATAATAAAGTTGGTTAGAAATAACCAAGATTTCTAAAGCTTGGAGGCTCCGCAAGGAGTCTCCTTTGCGTTTATTTCCTAAAATATTTGTTTAAACAATCTTTAAATTTATCCAAGTTCTCGTTTTTTATGCGAAATCCAGAAGCTTGCGCATGGCCGCCGAAGGTCATTAAAAAATCAGAACAGGTTTTCATGGCATCTACAGAATTTGTGCCTTTTGGATTTCTGACTGAGCCGCAGGATTCTAAATCCATTTTTTTAAAAATGAAAACAGGCTTTTCATATTTTTGGCAAATTATAGATGCTACAGAACCCGCTAAGGTTAAGTGCCAGGCAGTATCTCCTTCAAAAATAAAAGATTGGTCTGGGTTTTGCGAAATTCTTCTTTCTACTTCTTGTATAATATTTTTGACTTGCTGTTGTTTATACTGGTTTTTATCTAAAAGTATCTGAGCCGTTTCTTTACATTTTTTGACAGAGGAGCAGGTTAAAAGCGAGTACGACTCGTTTTCAAAGTTTACGCTCTCTGCCGCATTCAAAGCTGAAATTATTTTCTGCATAGACCCTTCAAAAACATAACCTGAACCTAAAATATCTAAAAACGCCCTTAATGCCGGGCGGAAAGTGTTTTTTAAAGATCTTAATCCTTCTTCAATAATTCTTTTATTTTGTTCAATTTGCGGCACCATATCAGCAATGGTTCCTAAGGCGGCCAGCTCTAAAAAACTATTTCTTAGGTTTTGAGAAATTTTATCTCCCAAAAGCTCTTCGCAAAGATTAAAGGTTACTCCGACATTTGCCAGTCCTTTAAATGGATAATCATCTGTTTTTTGTTTTGGGTCAACTACTATAGAAGCTTCGGGAGGACTGGTTAAAGTCTCGTGGTGGTCTACGATTATAACCTCAAAACCCATTTTGTTAGCGAGCTCAACTTCTTTAACGTTCCCAATACCTAAATCCAAGGTTATAAAAAGCGCCGGTGCTTTATCTTTTAAAAGATTTAAAGCATTTAGGTTTATTCCATAACCGTCGTTTTCTCTGTCGGGAAAAAAAACTGAGTCTACCTGCCCTCCTAAACTTTTTATCGCCTCCTCTAAAATAACAACAGATGATATGCCGTCCAGGTCAGAGTCGCCGTACAAAATAATACGCTCCTTGTTTTGGACCGCTTTCTTTATTCTTTCTGCTGCTTTTTCTATGTTTTTTATCTTTTGAAACATACCGATATACGCTTATCAGAAATAAAAATATTTTTTAGCGCGCCTCGCCCACGGCCAACCCGAACTAAAAAATATTTTTATTTCTGATTAGTTCAGCGCTTCTAAACCTGGCAATTTTTCGCCGGATAAATATTGCAGCATTGCTCCGCCGCCAGTTGAAACATGACTGAACTTTTCAATTATACCCTGTTTAGTTATAAATTCAACTGTCTCTCCCCCGCCAACAACAGAATAAGCTCCGCTTTCAATAATCGCATTAGCAATTGCCAAGGTTCCCCGGGCGTATTTTTCATCCTCAAACTTTCCAAAGGGACCATTCCACACAACTGTCTTTGCCTGCAATATCTTTTCGCAAAATATATCTGTTGTTTTTTGGTCAATATCCAAACCATCTAAAAAGTCTAAAGGGCCCAATATTTTTTCCGGCTCTTTAAATTGAATTTTCTTTTCTTGAACTTCTTTTTTGATAAGACCGCTGATTATAACGCAGTCGGCTGACTCTGAAATTTTATCAATAAATTTTGACTTTGTCTCCACTTTTTTCCCTCCTATTACGGCTACCATCGGTTTTTGCGGGTCTTGCAAGAGTTTATCTAAGTTTGTGATTTCTTTTTCTAACAAAAGCCCTGCGCAATGAGGCAGAAGTATGGGAACTGCGGTAATTGAAGCATGTTCTCTGTGACAAACCGAAAAAGCGTCGTTAACATAAACTTCGGCAAGATACGCGAGCTTCTTTGCAAATTCTAAGTCCCCTGCTTCCTCTTCTTTGTGAAACCTTAGATTTTCTAGCAAAAGAATCTGCCCCGGCTCTAAATTATCAGCATAACTTTCTATTTCAGGACCAATGCAATTATCTGCCTTAGCTACCGAAAAACCTAAATATTCTGATAATTTCTCTGCTACTTTATTTAGATTAAACTTTGAGTCTGCGACTCCTGTGCTTTTAGGATCTAAATGGCTCATTAAGATTATCTTGGCTTTGCTTTCTATCAAGCGGTTTATGGTGAAAAGAGATTGTCTAATCCTAAAATCATCTAAAATATTTCCTTGCTCATCTACGGGTACGTTAAAATCGCATCTTACCAAAACTTTTTTGTTTATTACATTAATATCTTTGAGGGTTTTCATAGATGCACCGTCTGGCCTGGTTTTATAACTCCTTTTTTGTCGCCCCCTTCCTCCTGCTCCGATTCCTCATCGCTTGCATTCTCCCCTTCCAGCGATTCTTCTAATGCTTTTTTAAGCTCAGATAAATTAATCTCTTTCCGCCCATGCGCGGATTTGGGCTTGTCTTCCGGCCTTCTTTTAGGATTATGAAATGGGATATTTTCTACTTTTAAAACCTCCTGCCCAAAAGAATCTTGGTTGGGAGATTTCATCTTCTTTAAGCAGGATTTACAATAAACAGGCCTTCCCTTTTCTGGCGGAAAAACAACTTTTGTGGGTTTTCCGCAATTAGAACAAACTGCATCGTAAAGCAGTGTTTGATTCGCTTGGTTTGTTGGGGGATTGTTTTGCTGCTGGTCTCTTGGTTTGTTCTTATTTGTTTGTTCCTCTGCGAATCCCGACCAGCGAGAAATTTTATCTTCAACTATTTCTTTTTTAATGCCGTATCTTTCTCTTGACGCTTTGATAATTTTTTCTTTGTTTGATTCTTCTAAGGGTATTGGCGGAGGAAGGGTTTCAGCTGAAAAGGGGTGACCAGCAACTCCGTCAATCATTAATTTTAAATAAATATTGTATTTTGGCAGATTAACTAAATCTTCAGCGGTAAACTGAGGCGAAAATTCTCTTTCTAAAAATTCTGCGTCTTCGGCTCCAATCCTGAAAACAGCCAAAGTTCCTACGTTGCCAAAAACTGCGTCTCTTACTTCTTCTTCCATTTGAGTAATATATTGGTGGCCCAAAGTAATATTTAATCTGTATTTTCTAGCTTCAGACAAAATATTTGCAAAGGATTCCGTAGCAAAGTTTTGGAACTCGTCTACATACAAATAAAAGTCTTTTCTGTCCTCTTCAAGAATATCAACTCTGGACATGGCAGCTAATTGCAGTTTTGTAATTAAAAGCGCTCCCAAAAGCCTGGAGTTGTCTTCGCCAATTCTTCCTTTCGCTAAATCCATAATCATTATCTTTTCTTTGTCCATAATGTCTCGCATATTTATGGTGGATTTTGTCTGGCCGATAATGTTTCTTATCAAGGGGTTGGAAATAAACTGGCCTACTTTGTTTTGTATGGCAGCCGTAGCTTCAATCTCATAACGCTGGGTGTATCTGGCGTATTCTGTAACCCAAAAAGATTTCACTATGGGGTCTGTAATTTTAGAAACCACTTTTTCTCTGTATTCTACGTCAGCTAACATTCTATTTATGCCGAGAATTGTTGAGTCGGGATACTCTAAAAGAGCTAATATGGAATTGTTCAAAATATATTCCATGCGAGCTGACCAAACATCTGGCCACACTTTTTTAAAAACGCCCATAAGACCGCCGGCTACCAGGTGCCTGTATCTGAAATCAACCCTTTCCATTACGTTAAAAGCAACAGGATAGTCTAAGTCAGCTGGGTTTAAATATACAACGTCGTTGATTCTTTTTGCCGGCACAAAATCAAGAAGTTTTGTAGCTCCCTCTCCGTGCGGATCCACATAGGCCACTCCGCGGCCCGCCTGAATATCCTGTATGGCCATGCTTTCCATCATATTGGATTTTCCCATGCCGGTTTTTCCAAGACAGTAAAAATGCCTCCGCCTGTCGTCGGTTTTAATGCCAAATTTCTTGCGCTGGTTTCTAAAAGTAGTTAGTCCAAAAAAAACAGTTTCGCTCTTCATTTTTATTTTTTTGTTTTACTCAACGGGCAAGTTGGGCGGAGGACCGCCTTTCTTAGATTCAACTTTTGCCATAGTCGGGACTACCATGCCTGTAACTCTTAACGGGAAGTGAAATAAAGTTGCCATTTCTTCTGTGCTTAAAATTGGGTTTAAATCATCGCTCATCCTATTTGGAAACAATGGCGGGAATCTTAAAACAGTATTTCTAAACATTTTTCTTGCCCTTAAAAATACTCTTCTCTCTCTCCAAAAAAAATGGACTCTTGGCCTTGTCTTGGGCTGAAATCTGAAATGATTTAAATTAACAGTAGCAAAATGCCCCATATATGACCTCATAATCACTCTATGCGGCACTTTAAAGTTCTCGCGCTTAGCAACATAAACCCCTCTTATAGTCGTCCTGAAAACCGGTTTTTTCATTTTGTTTTCAATTTCAGCAATAATCTCTCTTTCGCCCGGGGTAATAACCATTTCCCTTTCGCCTGTCTCAGACTTTGTCTGTTCCAACCAGCTATATTTAGCTCCTTCGCCCGACCCCTCTTTTTCAGGACCCAAAATAACTTGCCTTGTCATATAACCTAAATCCTCTAAAAGAGTGGGCTCTTTCTTTTCCTGGCGCTTGGATAATTTATTAATTATTTTTTCTCCCTCTTTTTGCCAATCCGGCTCATCGTGCTCTGTTATGGGAACCGTGATAAATTGCACCCAATAATGCTCCCCCGGACCTATTCTTGACATGCTTTCAAGCAAAGAAAGCATTGGGTCAATTCTTTTCTCTTCAGCTGTAATTCTTTCGCCCTGCGGCTCAAAAAACTTTTCATACGTCTTCATTGGAAAAGCATCCTCTCTATAAAAATCCCAGTCCTCTCCGTACATGTCCCATTCGTCATTGGGCACAGTAGGGGGAACAAGCTTTACATAATCTGAAACCTCGCTGATTTCTATATCGGGATAATGAGCATAAAGCGCTGTTTCAACACTAAGGCGGTGTTGCTGCAAAAATCTTAAATAAAAATGGATTTTACCCTCAATGCTGGCCATTTCCCAAGAGCACCAGTAAGGCCCATTGGCTAATTCTCCGTCGCACCATATTTCCCTAAAGTTTGCCGTATCTATTAAAGGCCATATTGCCGCAAACACATCCTCCATGGCTTTATAGGGAGCTAAAACCTCTTTTGGCGGAATCACCTCCAATAACACCCATTTGTGTTTAGTAACATAATCATAATCCCAGTCAATCCACCATAAATAAAGCGTTCTCATCTGTCTTTGAAGCATCAAGGGCAGAAAAATCCACCACCAGACTCTTAAAAAAGGCACCCATAAAATAATCAAAAACAAAATCACCCACCAAAAAGGGTCCCAAATCACTTTCTTAACCCACTCTGTCCAAAAAAGAAAATCTTTTACTTTCATATGCCTGTTAATTTAATTAAATATGGAAAATATTTAATAACAATAGATAGTATTGAAATAATTAAAAACCCTATAAGGAAAAAATCAAAAGTAAAAATGAGCGGCACCACCACAAAGGAGGTTTTTTTTAAGTGCCAATAAAAAATAAAGGAAAAAAACACAATATAATAAACCGCCGTCAGTATCAGCAGGATTATAAGCAATATATTAAAAATATCCATTGAAATATTCTTTATTCCATTATACCTCTGCCAAAAATCATAATCAACCCTTCACCTTTTGGGTATAAAAATAGGGCAGATTAACAGAATTACCCCCTTTACGTATCTCAAACCACGAAAAGGTGAAGGGTCAATACAACAAAAAATCCCGCCATGGCGGGATTTTTTGTTTTTACGCTGTTTGGGTTTTTCTTAAAAAATACCTGTCGTTTGAATCTTTGGCAAAATGCTTTTTGTTGTTTAAATTCATCAATACGGTATTTTTAGCAACCAATCTCTGCAAAAGCACCTCTTTTACAATATCGTCCCTGCATGTAGGCTCTTTCTTTTCTTTTAAAACTTTTGTAATTATGTCTTTTATGGTGCCAGGTACATACCCCCATTCAGCTAAAGCATAAGTTCCGCGGCCCACCAGCACAAACCTTGAATCTTTTATTAATTCATTATGAACTGTTTGAGGATAGGTTTTTTTGTTTGGCAAGTTGTACTCTAACTTATCTATTAGTTCTGCCACTTTTGTAAAATGAAGGGGCTTTTGATGCTTTTTAAACACTAAAAAGGCTTTATCCTTTACTCCCCTGGGCTTTATTTCCGGCCACTCAATTAAACCTAATTTTCCTTCCTTGTTTTTTTGTATTTTTTTTGAAACTTCAAGATAAGAAGCCAAGACCTCTTCTGAAAATCCCAATTTTGGAGAAAGAGCTGCATAAAACTCTTTTTTAGATACTGGCTTTCCTATTTTCTGCATATCAGACACTAAAGAATTTAAGGTTTCCTTTACTTTATTCTGCGCATCAGGAATAGTTGACCAAAAATAGTAAAAGTCCTTTTTTTCGCAAACTCTAAAAAACTGGTCTCCCAAAGTAAGTAAAAACAAAACATAAGGTTTTTGATTTTTGCCTCCCAATTCCTCTAAAATAATGTCTTCTTTTTTGACCCCGCCTTTGTTTTTAAAATAAAGGTTAAATTCAGAAAAAACATTGTCTAACAGCTCTTTGCTCTGTTTTCTTACAAAGTTAAAACCAACTTCCTCTATTTGGCGCACTCTTTCACGAGTAATGCCTAGGGTCTGGCCAATAGCTTCAAGGGTTTCGGGCTCGCCCGACCCAGAGGGTGCCCCGACGCCAAATCTGCGATCAAAAATATCCTTAGTTTTTTGACCAAGGCCTTTAGTAAGTTTTTGGTAAATTTGTTTGTAGTTAACTTTTTCCATATTTATTCATTATTTTAATAGTTTACCATATCAAAAAATACCTGTCAAGCCATACTTTTAACCAGACCTTCTTGCGCTCCATTTGTACCAGCTAACCAATAATGGGCTGGCGATGAATATAGAAGAATAAGCCCCAGAGGTTATGCCTATTATTAAAGACAATGCAAAGTATTTTAAGGTTTCTCCTCCGAAAAAGTAAAGTGAGAGCATAACAAATTCTACCGTCAAAACAGTGCTAATAGACCTGCCGATTGTTTGATTTAAACTCCAGTTCACTGTTTCTTCAAACTGGCCCATTCCCCTTCTCAAAATGTTTTCCCTTATTCTATCAAAGATAACTATGGTATCATGCACTGAAAAACCTAAAATAGTTAAGAGGGCTGCAATAATAGGAATAGTTATTTCTACATTATACAAATGCCCCAAGATAGAAAAGACGCCGAGAGGAATTAAAATGTCGTGAAAAAGAGCAATTAAAGAAGCAATACCGTATTTCCAGGAAGAAACAGGTCGCGACACTTTTCTGAAGGCAAAGGCAATGTATAAAGTTATTGCCAGCAAAGCTATAACAATTGCAAGCTCTGTTTTATTTCTTAATTCCTGTCCGATAGAAGGACCTACAAACTGAAAGCTTTTTTCCTGCACTTCTGATAATTTATTTAACTCAGAAAGAATTTGCTGGTGAGTCGCTTCGTCTACTCCCTTAAACTGCAGAACAGCTCCATTATTAGACGTGGGCTGTATGATAATTTCTCCAAGATTAAATTGCGACAAAGACTGCGATATTTGTTCGTTTGAAGGCCTTTGACCTTGGAAATCTATTTCCATATTGCTGCCTCCGTTAAACTCAATCCCGAATTTAATGCCGTACAAAAACAAAGAAACAACCGAAGCAGCAATTAAAATGCCGGAGATGACATAATAGACAATTGAATATTTTGTAAAATTGAAATTCATGCTTCAAAATTAATTTTACTCAAATCGCCATTCAAAATATTGTCGGTCATTGCTTTTATCTCATCTGCGTAAGAAACTTCTTCTGGCATCGGATTTAGCAAAAATACTTTTTTATCGTTTACGTGGGCGAAACCCATTTCCATCAAAGTATTCCCGCCAATATAGTTTTTTATTCCTTTTTTATCGTAATTTAAAACCAGAATTGCGTCGCTGTTTTTGATGGAATTATACCACCATTTTATAAAGCCGTGCTTTCTTTTTGCCGACCAATGCTCCCGAGAAATATTATCAATAAGCTCTGGAGCTGTGCCATCAGCAATTTTAAACATTAATTCGTGCATCTTCGGCTCGTGGCCCATTTTTTCCAAAAGATTATATGTTTCAACGAATTTATCGGCGAATTTTACGCTTCCGCAAAGTGTGATTATCATAAAAAAATTTTAGCTTACTAAATATTCTTTTATTTTATTTATATCACCATTAAGGATAATCGGTTTCATATGCATAACTTCAACATGATATCTTGCTTCTTCTTTTGGCGGAGGCGGGTAAAGCAGAAATATTTTTTGTTTTAAATAATATGCAAGACCTAATTCTATTAGAGAGTGAGTCCCGATATAACCATCTATCCCTTCTTTGGGGTGATTTAGAATAAGCACTGCGTCACAATTTTCCTGCAAATGCATGCAGGCTTTCATAATATCTGTTCTTTCGCAATGCTCAAGGTCCTCATTTAGTTTTAAGTTGGGATTTTTAAGACAATCGTATGTGTCTGGTGCAAAATCAACTTCAAACCCATTTTTCTCTAGCAGTTTTTTGGTTTCAACCATCTCTTTTGCAAAATGCATGCTCCCACAAATATAAATTTTCATATATTCAAATTATTTTTAATTGCAAAAACCATTCATACCAGACGGGTTCTATACCTGGCGATTTCTGCCATGAATCTTCTGTAATTTCGCCTTTAATATATTTCTCGGTTTTTTTAGCGAGCATATTGATTTGTACTTTATCATACCAACCCACCTGTTTTGTTTCGTCCTGATTCGCAAGAACTTCTCCATTAGCATCTACTTTATATATTTTCCAATAGTGCCACGTCCCATCTTCTCTTCTGCAATGATTTTCTTTCCTGCCTTCTATAACTAATTCAATACTTTTTGTGTTTAATCCAACTTCCTCTTTTAGTTCGCGTTTTACGGCATCTTCAAAAGTTAAATCCCCGTCAATGTGCCCTGCAGGCGGTGCAAAACCAAATGGCGGTTTTTTTCTTTCGATAAGAAGGAGTTTTCCTTCCTTCCAAATCAACATTCCAACGCTCTTATGATCACATTTCTTGGCCATTAATATTTTATAGTTACAAAAGCCATTTAAATTTTTCTAATCTTGGCCCCACAAAAACCATCAAAAAAATCCTGGTTATAAATATAGCTGAAAACAAGCTTAATATAATACCTAAAGACAATGTTAGGGCAAAACCCTTGATAAAGGATGTGGCAAACATAAACAAGATGGCGCAAACAATCAAAGAATTAAAGTTGCTGTCTCTTATTGACGGCCAGGCGCGTTTGAACCCTTCGTCAATTGCCCCAGCTAAGCTCTTGCCCTGTTTTATTTCTTCTTTCATTCTGGCAAAGATAAGTATGTTGGCGTCAACCGCCATGCCAATGGAAAGTATAAAGCCTCCGATGCCAGCTAGGGTTAAAGTAACTGGAATTAGTTTGAATATTGAAAGCACCAAGGCAACATATATTAATAAGGCAACAGAAGCTAAAAGCCCGGGTAATCTGTAAATTAATATCATAAATAATATAATTGCCAAAAGCCCGTAAATAGCTGCGATTAAAGACTTTTGCAGAGAAACTGCTCCCAAAGTAGGCCCTACGGTTTCTTGCGAAATGGGAGTTCCTATTTTTACCGGCAAGGCCCCTGAGTTTAAGCGCCTGGCAATTTCGTTGGCCTTTTGCGTTGACATGTCGCCTGTAATCACTGCCTTGCCTCCTGATATTTTATCTTGCACAATAGGGGCGTATAAATCCTGATTGTCAATTTTACTATCTCCATTAGTATCAACAATAGACGCGCCGTCTAAATAAATCGCTATAGGTTTTTTAATGTTTCTTGCCGTGATTTCTTCAAACAACTTGGCTCCCTCGTCATTAAACTGCAATTGTATCTGGGGCTTGTAAGTTGTCTGGTCAAAAATAATTGTTGCTTTCTGCAAGTATTTTCCTGTAAGCTCTGTTGGTTTAAAATACGGATTTTCCAATGCTATCCGCCAGTCTTTTATTTTTGTAATATCTTCTTTTTTTTCTTGAGCCGCCTGCAATTCTTTTATTTTGTCTAAAATCTGCTGGGTTTCTGGCTCTGTTCTTTGTTCGTCAAACTCTAAATAAGGCGTTTGGCCTATCATTTCTATTGCTTGTTTTACGTCTTTAACTCCTGGCAATTCAACCAATAATCTGTCTTGGCCTTGCACCTGCACTACGGGCTCCGACACCCCGAATAAGTTAACCCTTCTTTCAATTACGTCTCTAAGTCCAGCCATAGACCCTGATTTGTCTTGTACCTGGCTTAAGTCGGCTTGGTATACAAGATTGACTCCGCCCTGCAAATCAAGGCCTAAAACATAGGGTTTTTGCCAGAAATGAGGCAAAGTCCATGAAAATTTATTATTTAAAAAATCAATTCCTTTATTAAAATAATTGGGGTATGAAAAAATCCCAGCCAAAACAGCCAAGATTATCACGCCAATAAAAATATAATACTTCTGCTGCATTTTGTATTAAAAAAAGTATTTTTTATTATATCCCCTGCTCCCAAAATAGTCAATTGTTTTAAAAATTAGACGCGTCTCCTTGGCGAAGCCAAGGAGAAAATTATAATTTTTCTAAAATTTTTATAAATAAAAAAGACAGCCCGGGAGGGATGCCCTTATTGTTTCTTAGCGTTGGCGATGTCCATCCATTCCGATGGCGGAATGAGCCATAAATCTGGCCAAGTGGATATCGAACAGTACGGATGATTTTCGCCAATCGCTTTTAGCGTTGCGATGGTTTTTTCTTTCCATCGCGGATCGCAGGGCTGCAGATTTGGCATGCCGCTGCAAGCAAGCGCATCGGTTTCATTCAGAAATAAGGCAACGATTAGCGAGGTGCCTCCTCCGTGATAGAGTATGTTCACTCGCGCAATCTCCCGCTCATATGTTGAAGCTGGAGATTGTCGGCCGCTGCCCTCTGGCATGAACACTACAAGGCCTCTGCACACTGCAATCATCGTGCCGTTGGAGATAGTTTTTCCAACCGGAACTGCGCTATCTCCTCTCACGGCGATTTTGACAAGCGCTGGGACGGCTTCCTTGGGATTGTCAGTGCCGATTCTCGCCAGATACACTGACGTTTCGGTGACGGCGAAGAAAGCCTTAATGTGCTCTTTCGTATGAGTTCTATCGCCTTCCACGATGGTTCCCCTTATTCTGATGTAAAATATCAACGCAGATCCCTCTGCGGGAGCAAAAGAACGCCTTTCGCTCTTATTTGCACCTTATATCATAAAAACTTGTTAGTCAAATTAAAAAACTAGGTTAACACGGCGTCTCCTTGGCTTCGCCAAGGAGAAAGCTATAATTTTTCTAAAATTTTTAGTTCCAAATTGCCCGTGACGGTATCGTAAACTGCAAAAGAAGGTTTATAAAACTGGCCGGCGAGTTCGCCGGGATTTATAAGCCGGCAATCCCCTACTTTCTCTTCCCATGGCCTGTGCGTGTGGCCGTAAAAAACTAAATCATATTCTTGCCCTAAGGCTCTCGAAGGGTTCCGCGACTGCGCCATTTTTTTTGCTTCACTCGGAAAATGTGTGAGTGCGATTTTTTTATTTTCCAACTCAATTTCCATTTTGCCGGGAATCTCTAAGCCATAATCGGCATTTCCTTTTACATATTTTATTTCTCCGTTAAATAATTTCTGCGCATTGTCTATTATCTCTCTGCTGTTTATATCTCCGCAATGCAAAATTAATTGGATTTTTTCTTTATTTATCCAATCAATCGCTTTTTTAAAATTAACCCAATTATTATGCGTATCTGAAACAATCGCAATTTTCATTTTTATGACTCTTCTAAAATTATTTTATCCTCAAATTTTCCTCGTTCTTGCGCTTTTTTATTTTTTGTTTTTTCCAGTTCGTCTTTATTAAATTTTTTATAATCGCATATCGCATCAACAACTTCCAAAATATCCGCCATCTCTTCAATGGTTTCAGCTTCTGCAAATTCATTTATTTCTTCCTGTAATTTTTCTTTTAACTTCTGCCAGTATTCCTTATCGTCTGCGATATGAGTTATTGGCGTCCCGCCCTTGCTTTTTATATATTCCGGTATTTTATCCCTGACTAATTTATTGTATTTCATATAATTTTTTATTTTCTAAATGAATTAATGCCATTCTTATAGCTTCTTTTGTGTATTGCTTTCTTGTTATCTTATTTTTTGTTAAAACTCCTATGATACCCTCTTCATATCCTATATACTCACTTTTTGTAAGTCCCAACTCTCTAAAAGCAACGCTCGCATTTTCATCTTTCTCAAAAATATATTTTATTACTTTTGGCGGAAATTCAAAAGCAGAGGATAATCCTAAATGAATGTTTTTACCGTCGAAAATTGCAGAGCAAGTAACGTCCATATATCCTGTTTTAGTTTCGGGAACCTTCATTAATCCAGATTCTATGCCAAAACTATAATCGCATGCGATAAAAGATTTTTTTGCTCTTTTAATAGCTCCAGCGATTGCTTCGTCCAATGATTTTGGCTGAGGAGAAACCCCAGAATCAACCTCAATTGAGATAATCTCTGCATCTTTAAAATCAGAATAATCTTTCAGCAATTCGCTGACCGCCTCAATTTTTACTTTATTTTTTGACCCAATATTAATTTTCATGTTATTTGCCGGCGACGCACTGGTTAAAAATATTTACCTGGTTATTAAAGCGAGAGATAAGGATTTTTACGGCTTCTGCTAAAGAGTTATAACTTTCAACTGATTGATTATAGTCATCAACCAGTTGGCTATAATACGCAGCTCTTGGATTTGCGCTGTTGATTTCGCTTCTTTTTTCATCAATTTGCGAAGATAGAATATTTAGCTGCATTTTATCTGACTCAATTTCTGCTTTTAAGCTAGCATCGGGCTCTGCGCAAGCAGACAAGGGGAGCCCAAACTCCTGCACGCCAATCCAGACACTTTCGCCTTTATATGTTCCTTTTACAACAGCCACTCCTATTTCTGCGTATCTATTATTTAAAATATTTGCTCTATGCCCCGAGCTTGCCATCCAATCTGAAACCACTTCTTTTTCACTGGAAAAATTCCCTAAAATTAAATTTTCCCCGGCAATTATGTAATCATATCCGTAACTCTGTACTAACTTACCAGCGTCAATACCCGCAGGAGACGTGTGCTCAAAATACTGGTTTTGGAACATATCATTGGCTTTAGCTGAAGCTGCATTATCAAGCTGTGCATTTTCTTTTAGGACTGGCAATCCGTTTATTTCTCTCTGAATGTTGGTTTCTTCAATCACCTTGCTTTTCAGTAAAACAACATTGGTGGGGTACCCTTTGGGTCCTCCGCCGATATTCAGCGGAGGCGGAGTAAAAATCTCTTTGCCAGCCTCTGTTATCAGAGTTCCGATTTCTGTTTTCTTAAAATCCTGAACTTGTTTATTAATCCGCCAGCTGGCGGAATTATAAAGCCTTATGGCATCGTCTTTAAAATATATACCCGCTCCAAACGCCGCGATTATCAAAACTAAAATTATTATTTTAGATACTTTCATGTCGCTTCTTTTTTTCCTTAAGTTCAAAACGTAAAACTCTACTGCCCCCAAGCCATATTTTTTCGCCAAGTTTTTGCAGTTTTTTAAAATCTTCTTTAAAAACCATGGCAAAAACATTAACACGGCCTGAAAGTTTCGCCTCTCCATAAACTATAGCTATGCTTTGCCCAATTTCACTTTTTTTGTTTGGGGACGCATAGCCTAACTCACCAGGTTTTAAAAGTATAGTGGCATTTTCTTGATTAATTTTTAAATAAGGCCCTTTTTGTATCCAAATTTCCTCTCCTGCAAATCTTGCTTGGACAGCTTTGGCATTAAAGGGAAGTGCATCGATAAAAGCTTTGCAAGTAGCCGGCGAGTTGTTCTCGTAAAGACGGAATCTGATAACTGGTCCATTTTTATGTTTTAACTCTATATATTTCATACCTATGGTTTACTTCTCTCTCATTAATTTTTGATGTTCCTCGGTATTTAACATTCCGCATTTTTTATATTTTTTACTGCACTTATAAAAATTTCACTATAATTGACATTAGGAGCTCTGCGTACTAATATCAAAATAGAACCTTGAACTATCCGTACCCCACAACCCGCAGCAGGAAAGGACTAAAAAATGGGAAACCTCTGGCATGTTGTACTAATCGGGTTCAAGCCAGGAGCATCGGAGGAAATCAAACAAGAAATCTACGAACGCTATCAATCGCTAGCCAAAGACTGTGGCGGGAAAGAAGCGGGAATTCTTTTTTGGACGGTCGGCCACAATCTCGACCTCAGGAAGAACGTGCACCTGGTTGAAATCGCCGTCTTTAGCGACGATGAAGCCATGCAGAATTTTAGAAATCACCCAAAACACAAAGAGCTTACTGACATCCTTTGCAAGGTCGCTGACTGGCAAGTGGGTGATATTCATCACCCATCACCCGTTCGCAACAGCTAACACCATTAACCCAAACCCAACATAGTTTGGGCTTTTTTTATATTTCCTTTTCTCTCGTTAGCTTTTGATGCTCCTCTGTATTTAGTATTCCGCATTTTTTATATTTATTTCCTTACCCGCAGGAAGTCAGAACTGAGTAATACCTCACACATAACGAATCTCGACTGCTCGTCCCGTTAAAAATCTATAATTTAAATTTCTAACGGGGCGAGTAAATCCTTAAAATTTTAATGTTCCTAAAGTAATATTACCAGCTCATAACCCCTTGTCCAGAGCTATGAGTGAATAACTTTTAATGCTATTTTTCAGACGTTTTTTAATCCAAAATCGCTCTGTCAACTTTTGTAAACTCATAATTTTAACTCAAATAAAAAGACCTTCAGTTTTACCCAAAGGTCATTGCTGCGCTTTTGCACGCCAAAGCTTCGCGATCATGACAGCATCAACTGCCGCATAGCCCTTATATGAGCTGGTCCAACCCCACAACAACCGCCTATAATATTAACACCCGTCTTTAGCAATTGCTCGATACAAAATTGCAATGCTTCGGGCGTTTGCCTATAAACGGGTGTTCCATCCACCAATTCTGGAATTCCAGCATTTGGTTGAGCAATTATAGGTTTTGCCGTAAGTGGGCGCATTTCCCGAATAGCGACAATTATATCCTCTGGGTCTCCGCAGTTTGCTCCAATAACATCAGCGCCAAACTCAGAGAGTTTTTGCACTGCCGTAACCACATCCACACCGAAAGAAGTACGAAGCCCGGTTCTACCAGCCTTAAAAACCATCGTGACTATTGTTGGCAAACCGGTTCTTTCCTTTACTGCTCTTAGGACAACTTCGACTTCATCGAGCGCAGACATAGTTTCGACGTAAATCACATCCGCTCCGCCCCCTGCAAGCGCTTCAGCTTGTTCGGCAAATGCATCGTAAGCTATCCGTAACTTTAAATCGCCAAACGGTTCAAGAATGCTACCTGTCGGCCCAATCGAACCGCCGATAAAACATCCTTTCGGGCGAACTGCCTTAGCAAGTTCTACGGCTAACCTATTGAGTTCGACGATTTTTTGAGACAGTCCATATCTCTGTAGGCGAATACGATTAGCACCAAAACTGTTGGTTTCAACAATTTGCGAGCCGGCATTGTAGTAATCGCAATAAATCCCCTGCACCAACTCAGGATTTATAACGTTAGCTGACTCCATGCATCCACTCACTACAAAACCACGTCTTTGTAGCTCAGTTCCCATTGCACCGTCACCAAGAAGCACACTCCGTGCTCCAACTTTTTCGAGAAAAGTTTGATTGGCCATACATCTCCTTTCTTATTTTCAAATTACAGATTGAACACAATTCCACGTTCCTCATTTTAAATTAAATGAAATTTTAAGATTTGTCAATTTTTTGCACGACTCCAACTATATCCAATTATATCTGATTGTATACGAAAAAACCCGCACTGATTTAGCGCGAATTTGCCACAAATCTATTTTTGAATTATTTCATAATCTTCCTTGTCTCCGCCTATGCGAACATAAAACTCGCAGCCATCAACATAAATTTTCCTGCACCTACATTCTGTTAATTTTTTATTTGTGTTCCAAAAAATCTCATCTCCGCAATGAACGCATTTATAATAAGTTTCTTTTTTAGTCTTACTAAAATTTTTCATCGGTTATTTAATAAATTGTAGCATAAAAGTAAAAACCTGCACACTCCCTTTCGGCAGGCGCAGGTACTACTCAAATGTTAGTTATGCTACAAAATTATTTTTGACCCAACTAAGACAATTCCACTCCAAGCTTTTCTTTTATGGTTTTTTTGATCCTATTGATATCGTTGCGCATCATTGTAAATTCATCTTCAATATCGATCATTCTTTTTAGAAAATTATCAAGTGTTGTGGTGAGCTTATCAAATTTTTCGGAAAATTTCAAATCCAAAACTTCTATTTTTTTATCTATTCGTTCCTCCATATTCACCATTTCTATTTTTACTTCGGACAATTTTTCATCAACCGCTTCTAAAATGACTGTTGTCTGCCCAGCCAAAAGTTCTTGAATATCTTTTTTTGCGAGTGTTTCTTCTGCCATAAATTTATTGCTTATACTTCATATTATCAACTTTAAATCTTCTGTCAATTTTTTTATTTACACTTAACGCCTAAAATGTAAATAAGAAAATCCATATTTACATTTTAATCATCTTTTTTGTGCCATATTTCTCTTGTGTTCCTCTGTCCCGAGCATGCCGCACTTCTTATATTTTTTACCAGAACCACAAGGACATGGCGAATTTCTGCCAATTTCCTTGTTACCTGCCTCAACCGGCCTAGAGTTCGGCATTGGCTTTTGCTGGGACTGCAAACCAGCTTTCATAATGTTTTCTGCAATGCTGGCGTCAAGCATTGCCAGCAATTGACCGAACGCCTTGTGACCCTCGTTTTTATACTCTACCAAAGGATCTCTCCCAGCGTAAGCTCTTAATCTTACTGAATCTCTTACGTGGTCCATATATGACAAGTGGTCCTGCCAAAGCATATCTGTGACTCTAAGGCATACGAATTTTTCTAGTTGGCGCATGTTATCTGGCCCAATTTCTTTTTCTTTTTTAAAATAATCCTCCTCTGAAACCCCTGATTTTTTGACTATATTCAAAACGTAGTTTTGCAAGGACAGGCCTTGCAAAACTAATATTTCTTTGCGTTTCTTGTATATTATCTCCCTGTGCTTGTTGAGCACGTCGTCGTATTCTAGCAAATGGTGGCGAGCGTCAAAATTAAAACCCTCAATCTTTTCTTGAGCTGATTCAATGGCTCCCGAAATCATTCCTGCTTGTATGGGTTCGTCCTCTGGGATGTTTAAAGCAGTCATTAATGATTTTATCCTGTCTCCGCCGAATATTCTCATTAAATCGTCTTCCAAAGAAACAAAAAACTGCGCAGAGCCCTGGTCTCCCTGCCTGCCCGACCTGCCTCTAAGCTGATTGTCTATTCTTCTTGCCTCGTGCCTCTCGGTTCCCATCACGTGCAGGCCCCCTAATTTCTTTACCTCTTCTGCCTCTGCGGGATTAAAGGGGTTGCCTCCCAAGATAATATCAACTCCCCTGCCTGCCATGTTTGTGGCAATGGTTACGGCTCCCTTTTTGCCTGCCTGAGCTATAATCTCTCCTTCCCTTTCGTGGTTTTTAGCGTTTAAAATATTATGGGGTATTCCTTTTATTTCTAACAGCTTTCCTAAATATTCATTTCTTTCAACTGACCTTGTACCTACTAATATGGGCTGGCCTTTTTTGTGCAATTCTTCTATTTCTCTTACTGCTGCGGTAAACTTGCCGTTTTCTGTTTTATAAACTTTGTCGCTAAAATCCTGCCTTATCATGGGCTTATTGGTGGGAATTGAAACAACTTCTAACTTGTAAACTTTATCAAACTCTTCTGCAGAAGTTAAGGCGGTGCCTGTCATTCCAGATAACTTTTTGTACATTCTAAAATAATTCTGGAAAGTGATTGTTGCCATAGTTATTGATTCGGGCTGCACTTTGACACCTTCTTTTGCTTCCACTGCCTGGTGAAGCCCGGCCGACCACCTGCGTCCCGGAAGTATTCTGCCTGTAAACTCGTCAATAATCATTATCTCTCCATCTTTTACAACATAATCTCTGTCCTTAAAAAACAGAGCTTTAGCCCTAAGGGCAGACTCTAATTGATGCGTTGTAATAATATCGTTGTCTAGCCAGGGGTCGTATCCCAAGCTTTTTACAACGTTGTTCTGGCCCTGCTCTGTGAAGTTAACTGTTTTTGTTTTTTCATCAAGTTCATAATCTTGAGCTTTTTCTAAGGGAGCTGCTATTTTAGCAAACTGATAATATTTTTCTGTTGCCTCTTCGGCTTGCCCGGAAATTATCAAAGGCACCCTTGCTTCATCAATTAAAATAGAGTCCACTTCGTCAACTATGGCAAAGTTAAAACCGCGCTGGGAAACATCAGATAAATTTTGCGCCATATTATCTCTCAAATAATCAAAGCCGAATTCATTGTTTGTGCCATAAGTAATGTCAGCCGCATAGGCCTCTTTTTTTGTGACTGGCCTTAGATAATTCTTTTGCACCTTAAAGCCGCCCTCAATATCTCTCTGCTTGTCTTGCTCTTCATTTTTTAAGTTAGAATCATAAATGTATCCAGACTCATTGGTTATGCAGGCTGTTGTAAGGCCCAGGGCATCGTAAATCTGGCCCATCCACACTGTATCCCTCTTTGCTAAATAATCGTTTACCGTAACAACATGCACTCCTTTCTGCTCTAGCGCGTTCAAATATACCGGTAAAGTTGCCGACAAGGTTTTTCCCTCGCCTGTTTTCATTTCTGCAATTTTTCCCTGGTGCAAAACAATTCCGCCGATTATTTGGCTGTCAAAGTGGCGCTGC
This sequence comes from uncultured Candidatus Saccharibacteria bacterium, assembly GCA_964366875.1. Lineage (GTDB taxonomy): Bacteria > Patescibacteriota > Minisyncoccia > Minisyncoccales > Staskawiczbacteraceae > CAYIVF01. The sequence continues at coordinate 33,063 of CAYIVF010000002.1, read as the reverse complement.
TTTAATGTTCTTTTGGCTGATTCTCTTACCAAAGCAAAAGCTGTTGGAAGTATATCGTCCAAAGTTTTTCCTCCGGCTAGCTCAAGCTTTAATTCTTTAGTTTTTTCTTTCAGCTCTAAATCAGAAAGTTTGCTTAAACTATCCTCAAGTTTATTGATTTCTTGGACTATGGGCCCCAATCCTTTTATATATTTTTCATTAGGGTCCCCGAATATTTTAGATAAAAAACTCATAATGAAAAAATTTACCAGCCGAAAATTCTGCCGACTTCATCTGATGTTTCGCGCCGTCTTGCTATTGTTATTACTCCGTTTTGAGCAATAATTTTTGCCGGAGAAGATAACAAACAATGATGAGACGCCAAAGGATCCTGATATGCTCCAGAATCAAAAAAAGCAATAGTCAAATATTCATTATCTTTTATGTCTTCTATTTGTGGCAACAAAATATAACTTCCGCCAGCAGTATAACGATCATCTGAATCGCAAGAAGAGCCAGCTAACCAAACTCTTGTTAGCTTCTGAGCATTTAAGTTGGTAACCGGCACAATATGCCATTTTTGATGAATTGCCCAAGTATCAATTAGGTCGTTTATAAAACTGCCATCAATAATATACCATCTTTTTACCACTTTGTTATTAATCGGTTTTGCGCATAAAACTTTAAAAATCGTGATTTGTGACGGAGCAACTATATAGCGCCCCCATTCACAAATAATATTTGGGTGAGCAACATTACCCTCTTTGCAGGCTTTTATAATTGTGCTGATAATTCCTTTCACCACCGAATTAATTCCATAATGCATCTTTTTTTCGTAGGGAATAGCAAAGCCCCCGCCGATATCAAACGTATCTAAGGAAGGATTATTTTTTTTAAGTTTAACATAGATTTTGATTGCTGTTCGGACGGCATTAATCAAATCTTTTTGACCCATTATCTGGGAACCAACATGATAATGCAATATTTTTAAATTACGAATACGGCCCAAACTATAAATTTCTTCTGCCAGTAAACCATAACGATCATCTTTTTTGTCCCAATGAGAACTCACCCTCAAATCAAGCTTGACCCTTATTCCGACATCTCCGCGATAGCCTTTTAAAGCTTCATATTCGTTTATATCTTCAATTATTGGAATTATTGAAAGACCATTTTCTTTCAACTCCTTAATCAATCCCAAATATTTATCTGTTTTGGGCCCATTGCAAATAATTCTGATACGGGAATGAAATTGGTCTTGGTCCCACAACTTGCGTATAAGCCAAAGTTCATTGTAAGAACCTGTCTCCAAATTTGCGCCCTCAGAAATCAAAGGGAGAACAAACTCTTTATTCTGATTCACTTTCATCGGATAATGATAAAAAAATCTCCCCTTATATTCATGGTCTTTTATATGAAAATTAAAAATCTGCGTCAAATCTAAATATCTTTTTTCTATAACAAACGGAAAAAAAATCTCCAAGGGCGTGCCAAATTTTGCTACGATATCAGCTATATTATACTGATAATTTCCCTCCTTGACCACCAATTCATTATCTTTGGATATGCCAAAAAATTGAGTATTGAATTCTTCTTTATTTATTTTCCAAAATTTTTCTAAATTTATCTTCTTTTTAGTATTTTTCATTTTTTTAATTAATTTTCAATAACAACACCTTTTGTAAAAAACATTTTACTTGGTATCATCTCATTTTAAAAATTAATTTCTTTTTTTGTTTGCTTTTTCCTTCGCCTCATGCCTTCAATTTCCTTTGACTTGTATTTATTAATCTCTGATTTTAACTCGTTTCTTGCCTTAGTAATTACATTTAAAATATCGTCGCTTCGAGCTGAAGCCATCAAGCTTTTACCAGGCAACTTGAGACTGGCTTCTGCTAAAAAGATTTCTCCTTTATTGTGGTGTTTTGTTTCTTTTTCCACCTCAACAAAAACTTCGGCTAAGGTTTTACCCATTCCTTCTTCTCTTTTCAAAAGAGCAATGAATTTTTTAAGACTGATAAATTTTTCATTAATAAAATCACGAAGCGACTCCGTCGGCTCTATATTTTTCGTTTTGATTATTATCTTCATTTTTGATTTTACTATTTTAATTAAAATCCCACAAATTGCACTTCTGGCTTCAATTTTATTCCAAAATCCTTTTTCACTTTTTTTTGAGCTAACTTAATAAGCGCCAGTACATCTTTTGCCTTTGCCCCGCCGAGATTAACTATAAAGTTAGCGTGTTTTTCCGATATCTGGGCTTTGCCTATTCTTTTGCCAGCGAGACCTGCTTTTTCAATAAGCTCGCCTGCCGGGATTACTCCTTTATTAGTCTCTGGGTTTACGAAAGTTGATCCGGCCGAAGGCAGAGATATTGGATGCCTCGTTTTCCTGTAATTCAAATATTCTTTTATTTTCTCTTGTATTTTTCTTTTGGGGTATGACCCAGAGGGTACCCCGGGTCGTTTCTCAAACTCTAAAAAAGCGGAAACGATTATTAAATTTTTATTCTTCTTAAATATGCTGCTTTTCAACGAAAACCCGCATTGTTTTTTCGACAGCTTTTTCATTTCTAATGTTTTTATATCCAACGCCTCAACGCTCTTTACTGCATCAGAAATCTTTGCGCCAAACGCCTGGGCGTGGCCGTATATAGCCCCTCCGACGGTACCCGGGATCCCTGCCGCCCATTCAAGCCCTGCAAAGCCGTTTTCTGTGGCAATAGCAACCAATTTAGGCAGCATTGCGCCAGCTCCAATATGCACGCTGTTTTTATTTAAAACAAAATCAGAAATCTGAAGCTTAATAACCAAACCCTTTACTCCTTTGTCAGACACCAAAATATTGCTTCCCCCGCCCAAAACAAAGACAGGCAGTTTAAATTCTTTGGCTGCTTTTACCGCCCTTATCAAATCTTTTTTTGTCTTGGCAACAAAAAAATATTGAGCCGGCCCGCCAATTTTATATGTAGTGTATTTTTTTAACAAGACATTCTTTTGGAAAATTTTATCTTTCATTGCTTGTATTCTATCAACCAATTCAACTTTTGTAAATTAAAAAACCCGCCAGGTTCGGCTTTTAGGGACGGGGTCTTTAATGGCTGCAGAGTTTACTCCAATATAAAAGTCTATGTGAGTGCTAGCCTGCAGCCAATTTTATTATATCAATATAACGTAAAAAAGCAAAAATCCTCGCTTAAGAGAGGATTTGTGCCGACTTATAATCAGAGTCCGCCTAAGGCGGATTTACACTCACGCTTATATATTAGCAAATTACTGCCCCAAAGTCAAGTTCGTTTATCCACCGCCTAAAATTTGGTTTATTTTTTGCTTTGTTCTCTCGCCCACATAACCCGTCCCATTAGAAAGCCCTATGGGTGCTAAGATTTCTGGAGCATATCTTTCTTGAAATTTTATTACAGCCAATCTTGTCAAATTGCCAAAATTTCCAGTAACAAAGCCTTCGGGATAAATATCTGCGCCTTGTTTTTTCAAAAATTCCTGCAAACACCTTATTTCATTGCTATTCTGCATACCAAACGAAAGATTGCTATTTATCTGCAAGCAATAATTTGATCCCGCCCCGCTCTGGCCATTCTTTTGCGCTATAATAGCAGCAATTTGTTTTTTTAGGCTGTCTATTATAGCTAATAATCTATTAATCTCATCTGTATTATCCGAATTCTCTGCAACAGAAACCGACCAACTGAAAGAATAAAAGGGCTCGCTGCTAAATTCAGGGTCCTTATTCTGTATGGTGGGGATTAAAAAAAGAGCATTGTTTTCTGTTCCAAAATCTTCAACAGGGATTTCGCCCTGATGAGATGTGTCTAATGTGAGAAAACCAACAGTATAAGCACCATTTGAATTTTTAATTATATAGGGGACTTTGAAAGAAATGTTTTTATTTCCGGCAAACTTTAATTTTAATAATCCTTTGCCGCCGATAATTTTATACCAATTCCCTGCCCAATTTTTTGTTGCGTTAGTAATTGTCAATGTGCTTCTTCCACCCGAAGGCAAAACATTAATTTGGGGAACAATACGAAGGTTCTTTAAGTTTTGATTTAAATAACAGTATTTAATACCAACGCTGCAATCGTTTATCAAAACAGCAATGGTCCAATCGGTGAAAACTTGCGAAAAGTCTTCTTTAAAATTATTTTTCTTTAAAGCATAATCTAAACTTTGAATTCCAATATTTGTTGACTGCAGGGAATCAGAAAGGATTTTAACGCCGTAGTGGTCAACCAAATATTGTATAAAAAGATTTATAACACCGTAATCCGATGAAATATTTTGCCATTCAGTAAGCGGATCTCCAGGCTTTTCTAAAAATTTTTTAACTCTTCTTTGAAGATTGCTATCATCGTAAGTTAAATCGTAGCTGGATAAAGTTGGAGCATACTCTGCTCGGGCTTCATTGAGCCAAGCGTCTTCGCTTACCCCCCGGGTTTTATCTTTTTGGTTAAAGGTAATCAAATGCGTGAATTCATGTGCCAAAAAACTTTTTGAATAAGCTGTGTCTATATATTTTGAATTAAGATAAACCATTTCTCTTTCGTTAGAATTAGTAATTGCCAGACGGGGATACTCATCTTTTTCTGCAAAATATCCTCCGGCGTCTTCCTGCATTGGATGAATCAAAATGGTAATCCGTGTATCATTATCAATTCCCGGCCTCCATTCCAAGCCAAAGGTTGATATTAAAACCGGATAAATTTTCGAATAAAATTCTTGGTCTAAATTTTTCAATGATTCATTCATTTTGTCTTTTTCTTCCTGAGTCAAAGAGTTCCACCATTGTTCGTCTACGTAAAAATAAGCGTTATTGCCTGCCCTCTGCAAAATGGCCGAAATTCTATCGCGCTGCGATAAGTCATAGTTTGGGTCAATAAAAAAATTGGCTTTTTGGCCCAAACCGACAGATTGGGCGCAAATCGTAGCAAACGGAAACAACAAAAAAAACAACACTGCTGATAGAATTATTTTTTGTTTTAACATGACTGACATATTGTTCATTATATCACACAAAAAGAGACTATGTTTTTTAATATCTTTTTGATTTCTTCCCTGTTTTTAGCACGGATCATCTCTCTTATTTTTTCTAATTCATGATTCAGCCTGCTTTCGTTAGCATTGGATAATTTGGCAATAAATATCTTCTCGTTATGGGTGGCTATCGTACCTTCTTCGGCCGTTAAAATCTCCTCAAATAATTTTTCTCCTGGCCTCGTACCCGTAAACACAATGGCGATGTCTTTATCCAGCTCAAACCCAGACAATCTTATCATTTCTTTTGCCAGGTCCAAAATCTTAACTGGTTTTCCCATATCTAAAACAAACACTTCTCCGCCTTGGCCCATAGCGCCCGCCTGCATCACCAAAAGACATGCCTCTGATGTCAGCATAAAATATCTCTTCATATCGCGATGGGTAACCTCCACCGGCCCGCCCCTTTTAATTTGCTCGCGAAATATAGGAATAACGCTTCCCCTGCTATTTAAAACATTGCCGAACCTTACAGAAATAAATTTTGTGTGGTTTCTTTGGTTATATGCCTGACAGATCATTTCACCCACCCTTTTAGTGGCCCCCATCACAGATGTAGGATTAACTGCTTTGTCTGTTGAAATAAAAATAAAATTTTCAACACCTTGCTTCAAACTGGCGCTTGCCAAGTTTTCTGTGCCAAATATATTGTTTTTTACAGCTTCATCAGGATTTTCTTCCATTAAAGGAACGTGCTTATATGCAGCTGCGTGAAAGACAATTTTAGGCTGAAACTTTTTAAAAATTTCGCTGAGCTTCTCTTTATCCCTTATATCTGCAATTATCGGCTGGATTTTCAGAGCAGGAAAATTGTTTTCCAATTCTTTTGAAATATTAAAAATGCCAGTTTCGTCTTGGTCTAATAATAAAAGCAGGTTTGGGCTAAACTTTGCTGTCTGCCTTGATAATTCAGACCCAATTGAACCTGCGGCCCCGGTAACTAAAATTACCTTGTCTTTTATAAAGGTCTCAATTTGTTTTGTATCTAAATTAACCTCTTCTCTGCCCAGCAAATCCTCCACTTCAACATCTTTAAGATTTTTGAAAGAAACCCTGCCGTCTATAACTTCGCTTAGGGGCGGCGCAATTTTAATTTTTTTTAATCCAGCTTTTCTTCCTAGCTCAACCGCCTTCTTTATTGTTGCGTTTCCGGCCGAAGGAAGCGCAATAATTAATTGTTTTACGCCATTTTCTGAAATAACTTCTGGAATATCTGAAATTTTTCCCAATACTTTTAAGCCATGTATTAAAACTCCTTTTTTTATTGGATTATCATCAACAAAACCAATGGGATTATATAAGGTTTTATCAGATGAAATAATACTTCTCAAAATCTGCTCGCCCGCATCTCCGGCGCCAACGATTAAAGTTTTCTCTTTTTCTGCCATCCTGTTTTGTCCTAAAATGCGTAAATAAATCCTTTTAGCCAAACGCAGACCTCCGCAAAAAATAAAAACTAAAATATAGCTTACAAAAATAGTTGACCTGGGGAAATTAGTAAAATGAGGAAAATAGTAGGATATAAAAATTGTAATAGTCAAAAATACAAAGGCAATAGTTGTCGCCCGGAATAATGATATTACTTCATTGGTGCTTACATACGACCACGAAAAAGAATAAAGTTTTTGAAAATAAAAAACAGGGACCACAAAGATTATGGCTAAACCAATCATTTTGTAGATAAAAGGTACATACTGCGAAGGTATATTAAAGTCAAATCGTAAAAAAAAGGCCAGCCATACCGAGATGGTAATCAAAATAATATCCGAGAGCACGAAAAACAATGTCCTTGTAAAAGCTGTTTTCTTGAATATAAAATTCATCTAATGTTTCCAATTATTTCTTCTAAGTTTTTAACAACAAAATCTAATTCTTTTTCCGTTAAGTCATTAAAAAAGGGCAAAGCTAATGTTCTCTCGCTTGTATTTTCTGCAACAGGAAGGTCACCCGCCTTGTAGAAAAATTCTTTTTTATAAAATGGCTGCAAGTGTATTGTCTGAAAATAATTGCTACATTGTATTCCTCTTTTTGCCATTTCTTTTATAATTTTATCTCTTTTTTTGCCTGCTAATCTTTCTGCTAATTTTATTACGTAAACAAACCAGCTTAATTTATTCCCCGGCTTAATATAAGGTATATCCAAATCCTCAATTCCCTTTAATTTTTTGATATATAATTCTGCCACCATTGTCCTCTTTTTTAAAATTTCTTTTATCCTTTCCATCTGGGCTATGCCTAAAGCGCAACTCATTTCGTCTAACCTATAGTTATAACCAAGCCTCACGTGTTCTAACCATTTTCCATTTAAAACTTTTCTGCCCTGATTTGCCATACTTTGGCATAAGTAATAAATTTTCTTGTTATTGGTTAAAATCACGCCGCCCTCTCCGGTCGTAATTTGTTTGTTCGGATAAAAAGCAAAAATAGCAGCGTCTCCAAAACTTCCGCACTTTTTACCTTTATATTCTGACCCCAATGCTTCTGCTGAATCCTCAATTAAATAAAGTTTATGTTTTTTTGCTATTTTTTTTAATTCATTCCAATCAGCTGGCTGGGAAAAAATATCAACAGCTAAAATTGCTTTGGTTTTTTTGGTAATTTTTTCTTCTATTTTTTTAACATCAATATTAAAAGTTTTTTCATCAATATCAACAAAAACAGGCTTTGCCCCTTCAAACAAAATACAATTAGAAGAAGAAATAAAAGAGAACGGAGTTGTGATAACTTCATCTCCCCTGCTGATGCCTAAAGCTTTTATTATAAGATGCAAACCACTCGTTCCGCTGCTTACAACCACGGAATACTTTACGCCTGTAAATTTGGCCATCAATTTTTCAAATTCCTCAAGTTTTGAGCCCATGCTTAAATAGAGCGTTTTCAAAACTCCCCCTACCGCTCTTATTTCTTTTGCTGTAATGTCGGGTTCAGATAATGGTATTTTCCATCTCATTTTTTTACTTTTTTGAATAGTAAAATTTTAATTTGGGAATAATTGCCAAAAGGAGGAAAAAAAGAAAAATATCTGGCAAAAGCTGTATTATATTTTATATCTTTTTTATTCGCTTTGGCAAAAAACGGATAGATAACTCTTGAGCCAAAAAAGTAGGAACTTAAAAAATTACTTTCTTTAACAAATTTCAAATCTTGGCCTTTTAAGTATTCAATAACTAAATCTTTATCTAAATACAAATTATGGTAAGCGGGAGCAATAGGCTCTAAGCCGATATCTTTACGAGCGCTGTTTAACTCCCCCAAACCATCATTAAAGGCCTCAAGCAATATTAAATTTCCGCCGACCTTCAAAGCGTTTGATATATTTTTTAACGCTTTTTTCTGATCCTCTAAACTTAATAAATTAATTATACATCTTTCTGTAAAAATAAAATCAAAAAGGTTTTCATATTTTAACTTTAAAACATCCTCCTCCTGAAATTTTATTTTTCCTTTAATGCCGAGCGTTGGCTGTTTTTTTGCCAAAGCTATCATTTCCGGAGAAAAATCCACGCATAATAAGTCCAATTTTTTGGCTTTAGAAATCTCTATGGAGGCGCTGCCATTGCCACAGCCGACTTCCAAACATTTTTTATTATCTTTCAAAAAAGCAACAATGTTTTCAATTTCCAATCTTCTAGTATTCAAATCGGCCATTGTACTATGCATAGAAAGTTTGTCTTTTCCGGCTTCTTTTTTGTAGTGCTCTTTTATTAATTTTTTATATTTCATAATTTTTGATATTTTTAGCCAAAAAGGTCATTTACTCCGTCTTTCCCGTAAACGCCCTCTTGTTTAATAAAAATTAAATAAAATGTCTTAAATATAATTTTGATATCCAGTCTGAACGACCAGTTTTCAACATACCAAACATCGTATTTAATTCTTTCTTTCCACGAAAGAGAATTTCTGCCGTGGATTAATGCCCAGCCCGCTAAGCCTGGCAAAACTTGCAGCCGTTTTTTCTCAAAATCATTATACTTTTCAACTTGGTAGCGAAAAGTCGGCCGCGGACCCACTAAACTCATTTCTCCCCTTAAAACATTTATTAATTGCGGGAACTCGTCTATTCCCCACTTTCTAAGAAATTTACCAAACTTTGTTATTCTTTCATCATTTTCGGCAACAGTATAACCCAATCCTTTATTTATTGCGCTTTCCGTCATTGTCCTAAACTTAAATGGATAAAAGGGTTTTCCATCTTTGCCTATTCTCTCATATCTAAAAAAAACTGAGCCGGAAGAATCTATTTTAAGCAAAACAGCAACTACTAAAAATAAGGGAGACAATAGAATCAATCCTATTAAAGCGCCTAAAAAATCAAAAATTCTTTTTAAAAATAATTGAAATATCATCTTAATTTTTCTTTGATAAGTCTTTTATATTCTTCTTCTGTTTTTTGAAAAACCTGCCTCTCATCGAACTCTCTTTCCGCTTTTTTTCTGGCTAATCTGCCCATTTCTTTTGCTTTTTCTGGATTTGAAAGAAGATAAATAATCGCTTCAGCTAATTTTGGGGAATCTTTGGGCGGAACCAAAAGTCCCGTTATGCCCGGCTCAATCGCCCCTCTGCATCCGCGAATATCCGAGGCAATCGATGGTTTTGCCATAGCTGAAGCCTCCATAATGCTGTGTGAAAAACCCTCTCTCCAGGAAGGCAGAACAAAAATATCCATCAAAGCATAAATCTCATCAACATCTGTTCTCTCTCCTAAAAATATAATATTATTTTTAATGCCAAGTCCCTTAACAATGCTGATATCAATGCTGTCTTTTTTTTGGTTATCAGCCGGCCCAACTGCTAATAATAAAACATCGGGAAACTTCAAAAGAACTTTTTCAAATGCTTCAAAAAGCTCAAAATACCCTTTTTCTTGAACCAATCTGGCTACGATTCCAATAACGGGTAATTCTAAATTAAGCCCGAGTTTTTTCTTTTTTTCTTGCATAAATTCCTGGGAAAATCTTTTAGGGTCAAATTTTAAGATATTGATTCCGTCGCTTACATATTTATTCAAAGCGTTATTGCCAATTTTTTCTTTTTTTGCTGTATTAAAATCTTCTATATTTCTAAAAAAAATCGAGTCAGAGCATTTGGCAGCAATTTTTTCAATGAAAATAAAAAATTTTCTTTTCAAATAAGGAGTTCCCTCGTAAAAATAAAAACCGAAAATAGTATTTAAAATAATAGGTGCGCCGGCTAATTTAGCCGCTAATTGACCTAATAATCCTGGCTTTGGGGTGAAAGTATTGATAATGTCAAATTTTTCTTTCTTAAAGTATAAAAATAACTGCCAAAGAGTAATCAGGTCAAAAAACGGGCTCATTTTTCTTTTTATTTTGATGGCCTTAACTTTAATTCCCTGAACTTCTAAATTTTTTACCCACTTTCCATAAGAACAAATAACTGAAATATCATAACCATTATTTTGCAGAAATTTTAACTGGCTCAGTAACAGAAATCTTATTGTTATGTCTGCGCTTGCCACATAACAAATTTTTATTTTGGGTCTATCCATTTTGTTCATACCAATTTAAAGTTTTTATCAATCCATCTTCAAAACTAACTTTTGGATTATAACCCAAAACATTCTGGGCCTTAGATATATCAGCCAGAGAGCGCAAAACATCGCCCTGCCTTTCTTTTTGATATTCCGGCCTAATATTTTTACCGGTAATTTTTTGCAACAAATTAATTAACTGATTAAGATTCGTTTCCTTTCCGCCAGCGATATTAAAAATCTCTCCATTGCCGTTTTTTAAATCTGTTGCCAATAAATTAGCTTCTATCACATTGTCCACATAAATAAAATCTCTACTCTGTTCGCCTGTGCCGTAAATTATTGGTTTTTCGTTTTTCAAAAAAGCTGTAATAAATTTAGGAATCACGGCTGAGTACTGAGAAAAAGGATTTTGTTTTGGGCCAAAAACATTAAAATAACGCAAACAAATTGTAGGAAACTTATAAATTTGCCAAAAAAGTTGGGAGTATCTCTCGCCGGCATATTTTGTTAAGGCATAAGGAGAAATCGGCTCTATTAAAAAATTTTCTTTTTCGGGCAACTCGGGGTTATCTCCATAAATTGAAGAAGAAGAGGCATATACAAACTTTTTAACACCTTCGTCTTTGGCTGAAATTAATAAATTTAAAGTAGCGGTAATATTTGAATTGTTGGACTTTAAGGGATCTTCAATTGAACAAACAACAGAAGACACAGCGGCCTGATGCGAAACAAAATCCATTCCCTTCACAGCCTTGCGAGCAATGGCAAAATCAATTAAGTCCCCCTCTATCAATTCAAAATTAGGGTTATTGATAAACTCTTTAATATTTTCTTTTCTGCCTGTAGAAAAATTATCAACAATCCTCACAAACCCTCCTGTTTCTAACAGTTTTTTTGTTATGTTAGAACCAATAAAACCAGCTCCTCCGGTGACTAAATATTTTTTCATGGTTTTTTTTCTTCAAACCATTTAATTGTTTTTGCTAAGCCGCTTTTAAAATCGGTTTTAGGTTCCCAGCCGAGTTCCTTTTTTATTTTTTTAATATCTAAAGCGCTTCTTTTTGTTTCTGCCATCATTAAATTTTTATATATCGGCTCAATTTTAGCATCAAGAAAAAACTTGGCTAATTTAAAAACTTCATTTAAACTAATCTCTTTGCAGGTACCAACATTATAAATTCCGTTTTTATTCTTCTTTGCCAGCATAATTAATGCCTCAATTGCATCATCAATATATATAAAATCCCTCGTTTGATTTCCCTTTCCATAGATAACTGGATTTTCTTTTTTTAAAATTTTTATAATTATAGAGGGAATAATTCCGCTTTCCCATTGCCTGGGCCCATAAACATTGCTTAAACGGATTATAATAAAGTCCAAATTATAATTTTTACAATAAAGTTCTATATATTTCTCTATTATTAAATTTGCCAGTCCGTACAAAGAAGAAGGGCTTGCTGGATAATTTTCTGGAGTTGGAATTACATTGGCGTTTTCATAAATCGCTCCCCCGCTGGAAACAAAAATAAACCTGCCAACTTCTGTTTTTTTACAAACATCTAAAATATTCTTAGTCCTTTGCAAAATATCTAAATCTTTTGCAAAAAGAGGGTCTGCCACGTTGCGCCTTAGGTTTATAGCGCCTGCTAAATGAAAAACAATATGGGGTTTTTCCTTTTTAAAAATTTCTATAATGCTGTTTAAATTGTCAACATCGGCCTTATAAGTTTTAATTTGCGAACTGTTTTTATCTGCGGAGTTAGCGGAAAAGTCATCTATTATTGCCAGTTTATTGCCTAATTTTAAAAGTTTTTCTGACAAATGAGAACCAATAAAACCAGCGCCGCCAATTATTATATATTTTTTCATACAACAGAGCGTTTTAATGTTTTTATCCATTTTTCTAAACTATTAATAAAACTTGGCTCTAAAGACACAATACATAATAATGCGATAATGGCAGGAATGCGAATCCTGATAATTATCCCGAAATTATTTATAAAAAGAGAAAGGGCTCCCAATGATATCATACTAAACAATAGCAAAGGAAGAGCATATTTATAGCGCTCCAAAAATTGCAAAAAGCCATATATTTTAATGGATTTATAGGCGCCATAAAAAATAAGGCAAAAGAAAAAATACCAAGGAATCACCTCAGCTAAGGCAACCAATTGTCTCTTTACTTTTACTTGCCAGAAAAATGGCCCTAATAAACTATAAATAAAAGATAGAAAATAATTCTTAATAAATGTAAAAGGATTCTCAAAACCAGCTTTTATCACAAAAGAAGAATTAACTCCGGTGCCTTTTATAAACGTTTCTTTGGGCATACTTGCCATATTTTCTTCTTTGGTCGGAATTTCTTTATAGAAGTCTGGCGTGGGAGCGGATGTCCCGCGCGGATTTTTTATGGCCACCTCCTTTTCAGGAGTTGGAGCATAAACTATTTCAGGAGTTGGAGCATAAACTATTTCCCGCAACTCTGTAATATATTTTTTAGTAAGATAAATATTTAGAGGAGTTGTGCCGTAATAGCCATAACCCAATAGTTGGGGCGAAAACCCTAAAAGAAAAATAATGGCTGCTCCATAAATAATCCTTTCGCTTACTTTAAGGTTTGATATTAAAAACCAGCAAATAATAAAGCTAAACATCAGGGCATAACCAACATAGAAACGAAAATGAATCACACTGGTCAAAATAGCAAAAAAAGCCAAAAACTTGAACGCCGAAAAAATTTTAAACATTTTTACAGATAATAAAATTCCAGATAAAACAAGGGGAATCACTAAAATATCTTTCAGCGGAACGCTGCCAAAATACAAATAGCTCGGATAAAAACTAACGACTAATCCGATTAAAAAAGCCCATTTTTTTGAGCCGCCAATTTCAATAACCAAAAAATACACAAGTAAAACGGAAAGAACTGCCGGCCAAACTGAAAATAATTGGCCTATAATCATCTCTGGTGTGGTAAAAACGTATATCATCCCCATAAACAGCGAGAAATAATTTTCAGTGTACATTCCCTTTAAAGAAAAATTTCCCAGTTTGAATCTATTGGCTATTTCAACAGCGTTATTTTGATATAAATCAAAATCCGCGCCGCCGCCGACGGGACGAAAAGATGTGTAATAAATTATATAAAAAATAAGAAGCGAGGCGAATAAGTGAATTAAAAAAGCGATTAAAAAAAGCTGATATACTTCCTTGTCTCTAACTCCTATTTTAAAAAGAACTAAAAAGGTAATTATTGATAAAAACAAAATAAGCATAAGGCCTACCGCTATCTCCCAGTTAGAAAAAACTGCGCTGATTAAAATCAATAAAACCAAAAACAAAATAAATAATATTTTTTTATCAGTTCTTAAAATACTTAGAATATTAATCATATTTTTATTTAAACGACGAGGACATTATTTTTAAAAAAACTTCCTCGTATTGTTTAACGCTGTTTATTATTGAAAAATCTTGGGCCCTGTTTTTGCCCTCATCAGAAAATTTTTTTCTCAAAAAAGGACTGTTTAATACTTTTTGAATTGCCTTGGCTAACTCTTTATAATCCCCAACGGAAACTAAAATGCCGTTTTTGCCATTTTCAATGATTTCATCTGGTCCAGCCGGGCAATTTGTTGAAACCACTGGCGTTCCGCAAGCCATTGCTTCAATTATTACATTGCCAAAACCTTCTTGTAAAGAAGATAAAACAAAAACCGATGCTTTTTTCATATACTTGTAGGGATTTTTTTGAAAACCTAAAAAAGCGATGTTTTTGGACAAATCAAGTTTATCGGCCAGTTGTATCAATTTTTCTTTTTCCGGCCCTCTTCCTAAAATTACAAGACGAGCAGGCTCTTTTTGAAGGATTAAGCTAAAAGCCCTAAAAATATTCGGGTAATCCTTGCATTTTACCAAACGTCCAACTGCAATAATAACCGGAATTTTTGAATTAGAAAACCATGAATGGCTAAGCGGTTCTTTTGCTAATTTATAAATTTTAGCGCTTGTAACGGGATTATAAATTACCCTAACTTTTTCTGAACAACGGATAATTTTTAAAAGGTCGTCGGCTATGCCATTAGAAACGCATATTATCGCATCGGCTTTAGGATAAACAAACTTGCTAATGCCAGGCAGAAAAACTCGCGCGAAAAACCTGCGCCAAAAAGTTTTGGCAATAATCGGCAGAAAAGAAAAAATAGTATGTTCGGTGATAACAATTTTTGTTTTTTTTCCTGAAAGAATTCTCGCTATTATAGCAACAATATTGATGCGGGGAAAAGCAGAAACAAAAATATCGGGTTCTTCTTTTTTAAAATATTTTATTAATTTAAAAAATAATCCCAATGTATAAGAAACATCTAAATTGACAATAGGAATACCTTTGTTTACCTCTCTTGTAAAATCTCCTCCCGCTTCGCCCAAAACAAGAGATAATCTATACTTTTTTCTATCAATATTATTAATAAGATTGACTACATTTCTTTCGGTTCCTCCAGGTTCAAGCGAAGGAAGAAAAAAAGCTATAGTGACCCTCTCTTTTTTATCAATCATTTTTAATCAAAACAAAGCTCTTTTAGGCCTTGTAATTAAAACAAATTTATTATATTATTATCCTATAATTATATTAAGAAAAAATCAACAAATGGCTTTGCTAAAAAGAAATTTGTATTTATTGGCCAGAGAACAAAAAAAATATCCTATAAAAGGCGATGTATTAGTTCTGAGTCAGCAAGCTGTTTATGGCACCTTAAATGAAGTTAAAAAGTTATTCAAAAAGGAAAAAGTGCCCCTCAAAAATCTGCCCCTTGGCTTTGATACCAAGAATAAAATTCCTGCTTGGGGAGAAACGAATTATCAGAATTACACTAATTGTCAAACAGTTCTGTCCTTATTTGGAGCTAAAAGAGTTTTTGTCGCCGATATTTCGGATTATGAAAACCCCGACATATTAATGGACCTGAATATTCCTGTTAAGAAGCAATATCATAACAAATTTGATGTTATATTGGATATAGGAAGTTTAGAACATATCTTTAATATCCCTCAAGCCCTTGAAAATATAAAGCTGATGTTAAAACCCGAAGGAACGGTAATTCTTGACTGCCCATCATCAAACGCCATCAATCACGGTTTTTATCAAATTAGTCCAACTCTTTTTTTTGATTATTTCACCCTTAATGGTTTTAAAAATTTCAGCTGTTTTATATTGGAAGGTTCTTTTTTAAATTATGAAAAGGGGGCAAAAATTTATCAATGTAAAGAGGCGGCGTTAAAAGAACAATTAATATTGTCGTCAAAAGGAGTAGAAGTTATGTTTTTTGCCACTAAGGGAAAAACTTTAATAAATAGCTCTAGGGAGAAGTGGCCTATTCAAAGTGCTTATCGCGTTTCAAACTACTGGAATAAAAAAACAACGCAATCAAAAATAAAAAGCCCGCTAAGAAAAATAATTTTATGGCTGCTTTTTGCTACAAGAAAATATCGTCCTGAATTGATTGATAGGATTTGGAAAAGGATAAAAACCAAAAAAAAATTAATCTATATCGGCCGTCACTAATAATCTATCTTAAAATGTATATAGGTTTTTATAACCATACCAAACAATTTAACAAAAACAAAATGTTCACTGACCCGTCATCGCCTATCGGTGATGATTTGATGTATCCCTTTGTTTTTTTAGGGCAATACTTAAAAAAACTGGGACATAAAATAAATACCATTGATATGAAAGATGATTTTAAAAAATTTGACGCCGTGGTATTTATAGACTTCCCCGGTTTTAAAAATAAATATTTTCAAAAACTTATTAAAAATAATTTCCGAAACATATATTTAACAACTTTTGAATCGCCCATTATAAAACCAGACAATTTAAATTTAGAAAACCACAAATATTTTAAAAAAATATTTACTTGGTCAGATGAACTTATTGACAATAAAAAATATTTTAAAATAAACTATTCTCATAAAATACCGTCTAATTTAAATTTTGATTTAGGTAAAAAGAAAAAATTATGCACCCTGATAGCCAGCAATAAGTCCGCTTCACATCCTTTAGAATTATATACCGAAAGAATAAAAGCAATCCGCTGGTTTGAAAATAACCATCCTGAAGATTTTGACCTATATGGAAAAGGCTGGGATAAACATAATTTTCAGGGCAAATTTTTGGGGATAAATTTAGCCAGATTAAATAGATTGAAATTTTTAACCAAACTTTTAAGGCCCGATTACCCTTCTTATAAGGGGGAAGTTAAATCAAAGAAAAAAACTTACGAAAAATATAAATTTTCTATTTGCTATGAAAATGTCAGGGATTTTAAAGGTTATATCACAGAAAAAATATTTGATTGCTTCTTTGGAGGATGCATTCCGGTTTATTGGGGAGCGCAGAATATAACCGACCATATTCCCCAAAACACATTTATTAACAAAAAAAAATTTAAAACTTATGATGAGCTCTATAAATACATTAAGAATATATCCGATAAAGATTATCTAAACTACATAGACGCTATAAATAATTTTCTTAAAAGTAGCGATGCATACCCTTTTAGCGCCGGATATTTCGCTAAAATATTATCTGAAGAAATTACAAAAACAAATTAATTTAAAGACTATTTAGTTTTGAAGTCCTTATAGGATGGTTTTCCGAAAATCATTCTTTTTATTTTAGAAAAAATCGGCAATAATTTTTGATTGAATGGCACAAAAGTATAAAAATAATAGCAGATATTTAAAAACATGGCTTTCTTAAAAAACAAATAATCCTTACTGTATTTTTTGATTAATTTGAGATTATATTTAAAACTTCTTTTACGATGAATGTTAGACAAGCTTTTTTCGCTTTCCTGATAATAGGTAAAATATTCCTGAAAATTATAGAGTTTACCGATTTTACCAATCTTCAGCCACAAATCCCAGTCTTCGCAAACTTCTAAATTTTTATCGAATCCCTTGGTTATCTCCCAAGCATTTTTTCTAAAAACAACAGAGCTAGATGCAAATGAACAGCTTAAAAGCATTGTTTTTTTAATCTGCTCCTCAGTCTCGGGATATAAAATATGAGAAACTTCTTTACCGCTTTCTTTCACTCTTATAATTCCCCCTCCTGTCAATAAATAATCATGGTGCCCTTCTAAAAAATTAACTTGTTTTTCTAATTTTTTATCATCGCACCAAAAATCATCAGAATGCAAAAGAGCAATATATTTACCTATGGCAACTTTTATTCCATTATTGTTTGCTATGCTTACGCCCTGATTCTGTTGATAAATATATCGAATTCTTTTATCTTTTAGATAAAGACTGATAATCTCATTGGTTTTGTCGGTTGACCCGTCATCAATAATTATTATTTCAAAACTCTGATAAGTTTGAGAAAGAACGCTAGCAAGCGCTCTTTTTATATATCTTTCTCTGTTGAAGGTTGGAATAATTACTGAAACTAATGGATTTTCCATTTTTTATCATCTAAAATTTAAAAATCAAATTGAGTTGGCTTTATACCATTTAATTGTTTTTTTAAGACCTTCTATAAAATTAGTTTTTGCTTCAAACATAAATTCTTTTTTAGCCCGCGAAACATCCACCCCCCTTCTGGGCTGACCATCGGGTTTTGTAGCATCCCAACGAATTTCTCCTTTAAAGTCCATCAACTTGCAAATAAGCTCAGCTAAATCTTTTATTGAAATTTCCAAAGCAGAACCCAGATTCACCGGTTCTGGTTTATCATATTTTTCGGTAGCTAAAATTATGCCTTGAGCCGCATCTTCAACATATAAAAATCCTCTGGTGGCTTTGCCTGTTCCCCACAACTCAATATAATCTCTGGCATCTCTTTTTGCTTCATAAACTTTTTTGATAACAGCCGCTATCACATGGGAACTTCCAGAATTAAAATTATCGCCGGGACCATAAAGATTTAAAGGAAGAAGAAAAATTGAATTAAAGCCGTATTGCGTCCGATAAGCCTGGGATTGGACTAAAAGCATTTTTTTAGCCAAACCATAGGGAGCGTTAGTTTCTTCGGGGTAGCCATTCCATAAATCTTCTTCTTTAAAAGGAACTGGAGTAAATTTTGGATAAGCGCATACCGTGCCCATTGCTATAAACTTTTTTACTCCCGCCTGTCTGGCTGCCTCCATTAACTGGGCGCCCATTATTATATTGTCATAAAAAAGCTCTCCTGGTTTTTCTTGGTTGAATCCAATCCCTCCTACTTTGGCTGCCAAGTGTATAACAATGTCCTGGCCTCTCACCGCAGTTTCACAATTCTCCCATTTTCTTAAATCTAATTCTTTTACGGTTGGCAAAAATAAATTCTCTTTTAAAACACCGTTATTTTCCAATAAATTTTTAACCAAATGTCTTCCTAAAAATCCGCCTGCGCCGGTAATTAAAATTTTTTTATCTTTGAGATCTGCCATATTTAATTATTTTTAATCAACTTTCCACCATTTATCAGTAAATTTTTCTTTTAATATTTTATCTCCTTCTCCTGGCGGAGTCAACCCCACTGCCCTAAAATCAGAATCAACCATTATCTTTACTAATTCTTTAAACTTAATTTTTGCCTCCCAATTTAATTTGTCTTTGGCCTTTGCCGAATTTCCGACAAGAACCTCTACTTCTGCCGGCCTAAAATATTGAGGGTCAATTTCAATATATTGTTTCCAATCACCCAAACCAGCATATTGAAAAGCATGTTCCAGAAATTCTTTTATCGAGTGAGCTTCGCCAGTTGCTATAACAAAGTCATCCGGATAATCCTGTTGAAGCATCTGCCACATTGCTTCCACATATTCCTGGGCAAAACCCCAATCGCGTTTAGTATTAATATTCCCTAAATAAATTTTCTTTTCTAAGCCCGCCTTAATCCTTGCTACGGCTCTTGTAATTTTTCTAGTCACAAAAGTAGGCCCTCTTCTGCATCCCTCGTGATTAAATAAAATCCCGCTGCAGGCAAAAATACCATAGGCCTCTCTATATAAACGAGTAATATGATAGGAAAAAACTTTAGCGCAAGCATAGGGGCTTCTAGGATGAAAGGGTGTATTTTCATTTTGAGGTGGAGGGTTACTGCCAAACATTTCAGAGCTTGCCGCCATATAAAATTTTACTGGCAATTTAGAATTTTTAATTGCCTCTAATATTCTTAGAGTCCCCACACCATCTATATTGGCAGTTGATTCGGGCATATCAAAACTTACTCTAACATGAGACATCGCTCCAAGATGATATATTTCATCTGGCTTTATTTGATTAATCAACCGCTCTAAGTTTCCGGTATCTATAAGGTCTCCATAATGTAAAAATAATTTAACATTATTTAGATGCGGATCTTGATAAAGATGATCTATTCTTTCTGTTGTAAAAACACTATCCCACCTTATAATGCCGTGTACTTCGTAACCCTTGGATAGCAAAAATTCTGCCAAATATGACCCGTCTTGACCACAAATCCCGGTTATTAACGCTTTTAACATAAATATTTTAATAATTCTTTACTGTTTTTTAATTCATTAAATTTGTCCAAAGCCGTCTTGGAAAGAATCAATGATATCTGTTTACCGGTATCATTAATGTAAAAATGAACATTTTTCCAGGGAAAATCTAAGGTTTTTGAAATTTTTTTAATATCTTCAATAAAATTATGCCTAGTCCAATTTTCCATAAGAACAACATATTTTTCGGCAAGAAAAAAAATATTTTTAAAAGCAGACAAGTAATGATTATATCTTTGGATATGCATTAAAACAGCCTGCGTGTAAACCAAATCAACTTTAACTTTTTTGGAAATATTTAAGGTCATATCCTGAATAAATAAATTTGCCTGGTTTTTTAATTCTGGATGTCTTTTTTGCAAAAATTCTAATTGTTTTTGCAAAAGGTCCAATCCGTTTAATTTTACTCCGGGCAATATTTTTTTAATATTTGCCAAATGATCTCCACAGCCGCATCCAATTTCTAATACTGAATTTGGCTTTAAAGCATAAATTGATTCATATAAAGCTTCGTGATTTTCATTTAGGGGCAAAAGCTCAGAATTTAAAATTATTTTTCCATCAACAACAGAATATTTGCCATCGGGCAATATAAAAGTATATTGTTTTTCTAAATCATAAATTTGTTTTGAATATTCGTCCTCGTAATAATGAGACCAATCAAAATCGTCCATAATTCCGGCTCTTCTTCCGACGCCTCTTATTTTTTTTCTAATTTTTTTTAAAATATTCATATATTATAATACTTCTCTCCAATAATTTAACAAATCCTCCATTGTTTTTTCAAATGGAATTTCTGGTTTCCAACCGGTTTGCTTCCTAAATTTTGAACAATCGCCTAAAATAACTGGCACATCTGACGGCCGCATTCTTTTTGGGTCTTGTTTTACTTTAATATTTTTTACCTTGCTCAAGCTTAGCAATAGGTTTAAAACCGATTTTATTGACCTTACTTTTCCAGAACAAACATTATATGGTTCGCCAAATTTACACTTTTCTGAGGCTAACCAATATGCCCTAACTACATCTCTTACATCTATAAAATCTCTTTTAGCGTCTAAATTACCCACGTAGATTGTTGGTTCTTTTTTGTTTTTTTCTATTTCGACGATTTGTTTTGCAAAAGTAGAAGTAACAAATTCTTGACCTCGTCTTGGACCTTCGGTATTAAAAAACCGCATTAAAACTGTTTTTAATCCGTAACTTTGACAATATTGGAAAGCCAATTTTTCCTGGGCAATCTTTGAAACGGCATAGGATGACAAGGGCCTCAAAGGATTATTTTCTTTTATTGGTAATTCTTTTTTAAAGGTTAAACCATATTCCTCTGAGCTGCCTGCTATAACTATAACTGGATTAAGCTTTAATTTTCTAATGCCTTCAAAAATATTCAAGTCAGAAATGATATTATTAAATAATGTTTTTTCGGGCGATTGGAAAGAAAAAGAAACGCGACTTTGACCGGCTAAATGAAAAATTTTATCCGGCTTCGATTTCAAAAGAACTTTGATTACCTGTTCTTTTTGAACAAGATTGCACTTTAAAAGTTCTACCCTACTTTTAATATTCTTTATCTTTTCCGCTTCTTCTCTAAAATTAGGGCTGAATACTGTCCCATAAACTTTTACATTGGGCTTTGAAAGGCAATATTCGGCAAGATAAGAACCAACAAATCCGGTTATTCCAGTGATTAATATTTTCATAGTTTTTATTGCTGTTTTACAATATCCATTATGCTTTTTCCATCTTTTAAATATATGTATTTTATAATACCATATCATATGAACCAGTGCAAAAATCATTGAATGGGCTTTTTTAACTCCTCGGAAAAATTCTTGATAAAATCTTTCATATTTTATAATTTTATATTAATTTTAAATATCCTTGATAAATTGTATCAGCTGAAGCATTCCAGGTAAATTGTTTAGCTCTGATTTTTCCTTTTTCAATAAGATTTAATGCCGTGGACTTATTATTAATAATCATTTCTATTTTTTGGGCTAAATCGTCGGAATCCTTGGGATTAAATAGCAAGCCAGCATCGCCAACTACTTCCGGAATAGAAGAAACATTAGAAGCAACCACAGGACAGCCGCGAGCCATTGCTTCAAGGGGGGGGATTCCAAAACCCTCGTATAGCGAAGGATAAATAAAAACCGACGCGTCTGAATATAAATCGGCTAATTTTTCATCGTCGCAAAATTCTTGCAAAAGCCAGCTTCCCTGTTTAACAGTATTTTTTATTTTTTCTTTTTGCTCAGGCGCAAGATTTTTTTCTCCGCCCGCTAAAATAAGGTCGAAATCAAAAAAATACTTTTTATCAATAAATGTATTTAATAAAAGGTCAAAATTTTTATAACTATAACTGCGGCTGCCAATATAAAGCATATACGGCCTCTTATTTGCTCTTTTTGTTGAAATACGGTCTTTGAGAAATACTTCATTCACGCCAGAATAGGCAACAATAACTTTCTTAGGGTCAATAGGATAAAGCTCGCAGAGGTCTTTTTTGGTTGATTCAGATATTGAAATAATCAAATCCGCCGCATCAAATGACTTCTTTTTAAATTTTATTGTTTTGGTACTATTATAAAACAGCTCTTGAATCATATCATACACATGGACAACCACTGGACCTTTGGGATTCTTGGGTATGCGGTGATAAAAAGAGTGATAAATTAAATCAGAACTTGCGTTAAATTTATAAGCCATCTCTGCGCCCATATTATCTAAAAAACTGACGAAACGACTGTCAAAAAAGGCCGGAACACGGATACCATAATATTTTTTAAACCATTCTTTTTTAAAAGGATATTGGTCAATATACAAACCTCTATAAAAAATCTTTTCCAATTCTTTAATTTCACTAAATGATTTTGTCAATTCAAAAACTAACCGGCTAATTCCTCCGCGCGGTTGCAATGATAATATTTTAGCGTCAAAAAATATTTTCATGAGACCTTTTCAATATATGTTTTATTTTTCTAAAAATATTGTAAATAGGATATTCTAATTCTACAAAATTAATCTTGCTTAAAAATGAATTGCGCAAAAAAATATGAAAAGATTTAGAAGGAAAAAAGAAATAAACAAAACCATGCTTTTTAGCTAATAAATAAAGCGCCATAAAAGAATAAATAGAGGTATGTCCTGCGTCTGGATTTAAATACCACCAATTAGTCAATTCTTTATCTGAAATTTCGTCTGATAACTCAGTAGTAAAAAGCAAGGCGTTAAAAGATAGTTTAGCAAGATTATCCCATTCATTAAAATCCGTAATATGTTCTATCAGTTCTATGGCGCAAACAATATGAGCTTCGGCCGGCTTTTCTAAAACCGTATAATTGCTGAAATAGGTCGGCTTTTCGTATTTATCATAGTAAAGAACGTCAAAAAAAGGAGCTATCTTTGAAGTTATATAGCCATTTCCTCCTCCATAATCTAAAACTTTTAGTTTTTTTCTATATTTTATAAACTTATATATTTTCAAAAATTTATTTATAATTTTAGATATTTTATCCCCTCTCATTTTCCAGCCGCTGTCAATAATCTTAAAATAATCTTCCTGATAAACCTTGCTTGTTTTAGCTTGCAGTTTGCCTTTATCCAATACTAAATCTTCATCAAACAAAAATCGGCATTGGCCGCATTTTATATATTTATATTCTTGACCGAACCTATCTTTTTTTAACGCAAAAAAATAAGAGGGCGAATCGCATATCGGGCAATTAATCATTTTTTAAAAAATTCTGATAAAACTTAATATTCTCTGAAACAAAATTTTCTATGCTAAACTTTTGCAAAAAATTGTTTATATTAAAATTTTCTGGAAACTTTAAATCAGTTATTTTATTTAATTTGTCAATTAAATCGTCAACGCTGTCTTCTTTAAAAATTAAATGCTTTGGATAACCATTTAACACTTCAGGAATTGCTCCTGAACTAGAGCCAACAATTGGAATCTGGCAAGACATCGCCTCCACTAAAACCCTGCCATATTGTTCCTTGCAAGTAAAAGTGGTTTGCGACGGAAAAACAAAAGCGTCAATGGAGTTGTAATAATCTGCAATTTCTCTCAGTTTAACGCTGTTATGCCAATGAATCTTATTTTGGATTCCCAAAGAAACAATAAGTTTATTTAATTTATCTTTATATTCTCCATCGCCCACAATCATCAAATTACAATCATCAATTTTGCTCATTGCCAAAATAAGCTTGTCCAATCCCCTCAACTTAATGATTCTTCCAAAATAACCAAACATTTTAATGCCTTTTTGAATTCCCAATTTTTCCCTGCAGGCATTGCGGTTTTTAGAAGAAAATTTTTTAAGGTCAACTCCCCAAAAAATCAAACGCGCAGGAACATTCGGATTAAGGTTTTTAACATTCAAAAGCGCTTCACTGTTGCCGCCAGCAATGCCATTCACATTTTTTTTATGGTAATAAAAAATTAAGGGATAAAATGTTTTATATACAATTCTCTTAAAGAATCTTATTGAAAATTCAAAAATAAAAGGAGGAGATTTAAATGGAATATTTTGAAAAACATAAGCAAGAACCGGAACTTTTTTTCCATATAAAATATTGCGGCATAATATTGCTTGGGCAAGGTAAATACTTGAATACTCGTCTAAAACATGAATAACATCTGGTTTGGTTTGTTTGATTGCTCTAAAAAGGCGAAAAAAATTAAAGCCAGTTTTAAGTTCTATCGGAATAAAACGATATGTTTTGTCATCGTCTTTTTCGCCATACTCAAAACAGCGGCCGATTGAGGAATAAAATTTAAAAGGCACGATAACAGCAAGGTCAATGCCTTGGCTAGCATATTCTTTAAAAATCGCTTTGGCGTCTTCTGCTAATCCTGCATGATAAATAATTAAAAGTTTCATTAATTTTTAAATAATATTCTCTATTGCTTTTAACAAATTTTTATATAATAGAAATTTTTTACTTATTTTGTGTATATCGTCTTTACAGCCATAGCCGGTTTTTACGCCAACAAACTTAATTTTAGCGTTTTCAGCTGTTTTAGCATCAGCGGTTGAGTCCCCTATAAAAAAACACTTGTTTAAATCCAAATTAAAATCTTTAACCGCTTTTTTAATCAATCCGATTTTGGGCTTCCGGCAATCGCATTCAATTTTTAATTCTGGCACTTCGCCTGGAAATCCTTTTTCTGGATGATGGGGACAATAATAAATAGCATCAATTTTTGCTCCCTTAAAACTTAATTCTGTTTCCATTTTTTTATGAATTAAAAACAGGTCTTTTTCTTGCATAAAACCCTTGGCAATCATTGGCTGGTTAGTGATTATAATTGTTAGATATTCAGAATTATTGATTTTTTTTATGGCTCTGGCAGAAAAATCATACAACTTAAAGTCCTCTATTTTTGAAAGTTGGTCAACTTCTTTGTTAATAACTCCATCTCTATCAAGAAAAATTGCCTTTCTTTTATTTTTTAAATTAAGTTTCTTTGTTCTTCCTGAAAGATAATCTTTTTTAACTTGCGCCAAGCGCTCTGGCGTTCCCATATCTTTTATATATTCAGGAGTTTTATAGGCATAAGCATTTTCGCCCGCTTTTAAAATTGCAGGCAATACATCTTTTTCAAAATCAGTTTTTTTGCCCTTTGGTATATATTTAAATATATCGGACGAAAAAATAAATATTGAGGCAATACCTAAATTCTGAAAAATTATATCCGATTGATGGGGCTTTAATAGTAAAGAAACAATTTTATCCGCGCTGTCTGTTTCAATTAAATCGCTGTCAAAAGGATGGTCTGAAGGATGAACAACAATTGAAGCAATTCTATCTTTTTTTTGTCTGTGCCAATCAATAAATCTTTTTACATCAAAATCCATCATAATATCTCCAGACAAAAATAAAAAATCTTCTTTTATTTTGTCCTCTATTGTTTTTAGGGCGCCTGTTCTTCCTAAGGGTTTTTTTTCTTGATGATAATGAATGTTCACTCCCCATTTTTTACCGTCTTTAAGATATTCATTTATTTGGTCTCCTTTATATCCCAAAAGCATCCAGATGTCTTTAATGCCGTATTTTTTCAAAAGTATAATTTGGTGTTCTATAATGGGTT
This sequence comes from uncultured Candidatus Saccharibacteria bacterium, assembly GCA_964366875.1. Taxonomy (GTDB): domain Bacteria; phylum Patescibacteriota; class Minisyncoccia; order Minisyncoccales; family Staskawiczbacteraceae; genus CAYIVF01. The sequence continues at coordinate 6,924 of CAYIVF010000002.1, read as the reverse complement.
TCTCGCCTATCTTTACTAAGGCCTTGGGAATATCTTTGGCAACCATGGCCAGACGAGTGCCCTTTCCGCCCGCCGCAATTACTGCTTTCATAATAAGTTTAAATTAATTTCTGATGCTTTTATAATTAACGATTCATTATTCATAAACGTTTGACAAAATAATAATAATATAATAAACTCTATTTTATAGCATTTTTGACACGATCTTTGACAAATGAAAGGAGACCTCTGTGAACATTCCAGAAATCGACCATGAAAAAATCCTGATTGAACGTTATGGCAAGGTAATACTGGAAAGGTATTTTTCTGATCCTGATGGCGAAACAAGGGATTTTTTGCTTTGGGGCGGAAAGACCCCTCCTGTCATAGTCCTTCCCCTCACTCCGGAAAAAAAGGTCATTGCTCTGCTCCAATTTCGCCGAGGAGCAAATGAGTGTATCCTTGAGATTCCCGGAGGCGGGACTAATCCCAAGGAAGATATTCTGGTATCTGCCGGCAGAGAATTGACAGAAGAAACCGGCTATGTCGCTGACAAATTGACAAAACTTGGCAAGCCTATTTGGCTTGATCCAGCCAGCTGTTTCACTCCATTTATGCCAGTATTAGCTACCGACTGCAAAAAAGACGGAGAGCAAAAACTGGACGAAACTGAAAAAATGGAAATCGGCGGTCTCCTGCTGATTGATTGGACAGATTGGCTCAAAATGATCTACGAGGGCGATATTTGTGACTCAAAAACAATTGCTGTCACTTTTCTCGCCCAAAGATATGTCTGTTAAGGTGCGACATTCAAGGTAAGAGGAATAATGTTCCTCTTTTTTTATACAAAATCTTGCGGATTATTAAAAATTACCTGGCTCCCTCCTGTTTCAAAAGAAAAAGGCACATATAATAAGTTTTTTAACGCTTCTTTTATGCGTGGTTGAACTTCGGGCGGAGCGAAAAAGAGAATAAAACCGCCCCCTCCTGCTCCGCATAATTTTCCTCCGATAGCTCCTGCTTTCATAGCGGTTTCATAAATTTCATCAATCTGGTTTGTTGAAATAAGGCTGGTAAGGCTTCTTTTAATTTTCCATGATTCATGAAGAAGCTTTCCAAAATCTTCAATTCCGCGGGATTGGCTGTAAAGAATGCTCATTGCCTCGTCTACCATTGCTTTTATGGCAGATAATTCATTGTATTTTGAGGGAGTTTGTTTTATTTGTTCTTTGGCAATATCTGAAGCATCTCTTGAATAACCGGTAAAAAACAAAATAAAATGGTCCTGGAGTAATTTTAGTTTTTCTGGACTAATAATTACTGGATGAATATTGATTTCTTCGGCCCCGCCAAAATCTATCCGATTAAATCCGCCGAAAGCTGCTGCTGTCTGGTCTTGAGAACCAACATTTTCTTTTATTAAATCCTGTTCAACATAAATGGCGTTTAATGCCAATTGCTTTTTGGGAACCATTTTTCCTGCCAAAGCGTATAAACTATTTAAAAAACCTACGGTGAATGCGGAAGAAGAGCCAATCCCCGACATAGCCGGCAAATCGCTGGTATGAACCATTTCAATTCCATTGCTTACATTTAAGAATTTTAAGCATTCTCTGACAGAAGGATGCACAATTTCAGAAATATTTTTAACCTCCTCTCGAACCGCATACCTTATACGATATTTATAGTCAAAGAATGGCGGCAGATACCGACAATTTATGTAACAATATTTGTTAATGGTGGTGCTTAACACCGAACCGCCATTTTTTTCATACCAAACAGGGTAATCCGTTCCGCCTCCAAAAAAAGAAATACGAAAAGGTGTTTTGCTAATAATCATATATTTTTGTACCAATCAATGGTTTTTTTAATGCCTTGGTCTAATGAGGTTTTTGCCTCAAAACCCAAAAGCTCTTTTGCTTTTGAAGCGTCAATCAGCCGCTTTGGTATCATTGTTGGTTTGGAAGTATTAAAAACAATTTTCGCGTCTTGATAATTATCGGCGACTAAAATAGCGTTTAAAATTTCTTTAACAGTGCAGGGCCTGCCGGTAGCTATATTTATTGGTTCAAAGTTTTCAATCTTTTCCATTGCTAAAATCATCCCTTCAACAAGATCTTCCACATAAATAAAATCTTTAATATCTGAACCATCGCCCCAAACTTCTATTGGATTATGCCTTTCAACAACCTTTCTGATTAAAGCCGGAATAACATGCGATGTTTCCCATTCAAAATCGCTATAGGGTCCAAAGCTATTTGCCGGCCTGACCACAACTGTCTTCATAGGATTTTTTACTTTGGTATACATTTCGCAAAGCACTTCTGAAAATTGCTTCATCCAAGCCACAAAATAATATTTAGAAAACAAATCGCCATATTTCATATCGCTCTCTTTTACCGGTTGGTCTGAAACCGGATAAACAGTATTACTGCTTATAAATAAAAACTTTTTTACTCCTGCTTCGTAACTGGCTTCCAGCATTAAACTGTTCATGATAATATTAGGCGTTACATGAACTAAAGGCGTTTTTTCCATTACTGCGGCTCCCGAAGTATTGGCTGCGGCCATAAAAACATAATCAATGTCTTTAACTGCTTTTTGGCAATCCTCTTTTTTGGTAAAATCGCAATTTAGATATTCAATTCTGTCATCCTTTAATTGGGGCTCTTTTTTAATATCAGCCGCTTTTATTTTAGCTCCCAACAAAAGAAGTTTTTTTATTAAATTTGTCCCGATAAAGCCGGCTCCGCCAGCCACTAAAACTTTTTTATCTTTATAAAAATCTGTTTTTTGGTTCATATTATATATGCCCCATTTCATCCCTTAGAGAAGTTATGGGGTTTTTTATCGGCCACCAAATCTTAAATCTGGGGTCGTCATATTTGTAAGTAAATTGTTTTTCCATGCCTTGATAATAACAGGACTGCTTATAATGGAACACTGCGTTATCGCTCAAAACCAAATAAGCATGCCCGTGTTTTGGCGGTATTAATAATTGCTTTCCATTTTCTTTGGTCAAAATAAAATTCTGCCACTGGCCAAAATTATTGGAACTTTCATCGCAGTTAACAACCACTATGTAAAACTTTCCCGACAAACAAGTTACCAACTTCCAGGTTCTGTCGTCGCCGTGAATGCCTCTTAAAACATTTTTTGAGGATGCGGCAAAATCATCCTCAACAAATTCTACATCCTTTCCCAATTCTCTCTTAATAATTTCTGCATAATCTGCCTTATGGTAAAGCTGAGTATAGGTTCCCCTGTGGTCTTCATTATGCTCTAACTGGAACATTAAAACGCCGTCTAATTTTGTTTTTAATACTTGGGTCATATTTTAAAATTCTTTGAAATATAGTTTAATATCCTATATTTTCATTGCTCGCTCGGTAATTCAGAAATTAGTTTCTGAATTACTCTCGTTTGCTCGAAAATAATTTTTTCTTTTTAAGTATTCCTCTTGATTTTTTACATACCAATCCCAGGTTTCTTTAAGACCATCTAACAAAGAAGTTGTTGGATTGTAGTGAATTAACTCTTTAGCTAAAGATATATCCATAACTCTTTTAGGAAATCCCGATGGCTTTTCAGCATCAAATTTATAATTAAAATCCAAAAAACTGCGCAATGTTTCTAATAATTCTTTGATTGAATATCCCTTGCCGCTAGCCAAATTTACAAACTTAGAGTTAGTTCCGTAATAAAGAGCTAAAATTACTCCTTCCGCCACATCTCGGCTATAAGCAAAGTCCCGAATTGCCTTTCCATCGCCCCAAACCACAACCGGGTCTTCTTTATGATAAATCCGATACATTAAAGAAGGAATGACCATGGCATTTTCAGGATCAAAATTATCACCCGGACCATAAACATTACAGGGCCTTACAATAGAAAAATTATCTAAACCGTATTGAATTTTATAGGCCTGAACTTGCAACTCAGCCATTCTTTTCGCCCAGCCAGGGAACATATCCATAGGGGACCCTTCAAGATTTTCAGATTCCTTAAAAACTTCAGCTGAAGCGTAAGCCCCGATAGAACTAGTATAAACAATTTTTTTAACACTGTTAAGCCGGCATGCTTCTAAAACATTAGTGTTAAACTGCAGAAGAGGCACGAAAAAACTAGCTGGTTTTGTTTTAGTTACTTCAATTGAGCCCTTTATGCCGGCTAAATGAAAAACAAAATCAACATTTTTGGTTATTTCTTTGCAAAACTCAAAGTTAGTCAAATCGCCGAAAATATGTTCGGCTCGGCTGTCTACATTTATGTTGTCTAAAGAAACAATTTTAACATTAGCTCCGGCATTGCATAAAATATCAACCACTTGTCTGCCAATCATGCCAGTTCCACCAGTCACTAAAGTATTTTTTCCTTTAAAATTTTCTAAAATATTTTTTTCTATCATAATATGACACTAAATTAAAGTTTAAAAACTTTTGCTTTCTCCGCCATCTATAGCCACACAGGCTCCATTAATTAAACTTGCTTTAGCAGAACAAAGAAAGGCGACAAGGCTAGCAACTTCCCCTGGCGCGCCTAACCTGCCGAGTGGAATTTTTTCCACAATTTTTTTAAATGCTTCGGGATTCTCTTTTTGCTCTTTTTCCCAACCCGTATCAGGTATCATAATCGGACCAGGAGCAACGCTATTAAAGGTAATTCCATCTCTTGCTAAGTCAGGATTCATTGCTAACGTCTTCATAAGGCTAATCTCTGCGGCTTTTGCCATATTAAACCATGGCCTGCCGCCTCCTTCGCGGCCGCAAATAGAACTAATTGTTACCACTCTGCCCCATTTTTGTTTTTTCATAAAAGGGATAACGCGCATGGTAAAACGAACTGCCGCCAAAGCGTTTTTATTATAAACATCTAACCATACATCTTCTTTTGTTTCCTCAACAATCGAACTGCCCCACCTGCCTCCTCCGCCAACGTTATTTACTAAAATACCGATTGTCCCCCAGGAATTTATAACTGTCTTTATTACGCGATCAATATCTGCGCGAATCATTACATCGGCAACTATGCCAATAGCTTGGACTCCTTTTAATTTTATTTCTTTCACAACTTCTTGGACTTCTTCTTCATTAATCGCGCAAATCGCCACATTGCACCCCTCTTCAGCCAAAGCCAAAGCAATGGAACGGCCGATTCCATGGCTGCCGCCTGTTATTAACGCATATTTATTTTTTAAGTCCAAATCCATATAATTATTACTATGGCTTAAATTCTTTAAGCTGAAAATTATTTAAATCTAATTTTCTCGGGGTACAATACAAAATCCCCCTGTAAGTCAGCCTCTCAGCGCTATAAGCGTATCTGATATTATCTAAAGTATCTGCGTCTAAAGCAATACCGGGTACGTTAGCAATTGTTTTTTCATCATAAATCTGGCAGAATTCTTTAGTATTTGTATAAAGGGAGAAATCTGTATTAACCTTCATTAAGTCATTTTTTATTAATGGCCAACCCAAACTTTCACCATCGTAAACGCAATGTCCCAACCCTTCGCAATCAAAATCATGGATACAAATTACGCAATTTTTAAAACCTTTTAACGCTTTCAGTTCGTTAATAACAACCCATTTTTCATCCGGCGGAAGCGAGGGGTCATAGAAATGGGCATCAAGAAACATAAAAACAATATCCTTTCTTCCCTGCTCGTTATATTTTTGAATAAATAATTTCAAAAAATCAGGACTTGATTGCTTGTAAACAAATACGTTTTTATACGGCTCAAGCCTTTTTGTAGCGACCCTAAGATATTCGTCTATTATGTCGCAAGTAAGCACTTCTTTAAAATTCTGGGCGTGGAATTTTGCGTTTATACCCTTAAATGTTCCTGTCTCCACAAAAGTAGAGATATCAAAATCATCTCTTATCTTTAGCATTTGTTCAATAGATTTTTTATCCAGCCAGCACATATATTTTTTTGTTTATTAATAATTAAAAATTATTTTAGAATTGGGTTTTAAGATTTTTTTTCTTGGCTACTAAATTTTTCCATTTCCAGCAATAAAGCCATCAAAATATGAGCAACCATCATGTGTATATCCTCTACCCTTTGCATGCTGAAATTCGGCACATGGACATTAATCTTGGCGCATTTAATCAATTTTCCGCCGTCATATCCTGAAAATCCGACTGTGACGCCGCCATTGTTGTTGGCATATTCAATCGCTTTAATTACATTTTTTGAATTACCGCTGCCGCTTATGCCAATCACAATGTCGCCTGGCTCCATTAAATTTTTTAACTGCTCAACAAAAATATCGTCGTAACTGCTGTCATTTGCCCATGCCAGCATTGTAGGCATGCTGTCTGATAGAGATATGGCTTTAAATCTCAACGACTCTCCGACTATTGTTCCCTTTGAAAGGTCTTCAGCAAAATGGGAAGAGGTTGAACCAGAACCCCCATTTCCCATCATAAAAATTCTATTTTTTTTGTTTTTCGCTTCTTGCAGCAAAACTGCTAATTCTTCTATTTTACCTAATAGATCCTCCTCCATCAGGTCTAAAATTTTTTTTAATTCATCTAAATAATTTTTAGCGAACTCTCTGGCTTTTATATTTTCCATGTTTTTGTAATTAATTACCTTAAATTAAAATGGACCTTTAAATCTCTTCTCGTGGCTATAAAATTCTTCTTTTGACAAATCCGTAGGGCTCAATTTCAACATCTTTTCGGCAGTTCTTATAATTTTAATTGCGTTGGAATAAAACTCGTTTTCCAAATGCCTTGCTGTGGGACAAGGAGTGGGCGCAAAACCTATTCTTTCAATTGGACATTTTAATTTGCCAAAACATTTTTCATAAATTCGGGCAGCCACCTCGGCCGAAAATCCACAATGAAGCCAATCATTGTCTGCCACAATACAGCGGCCAGTTTTTCTTACAGATTTTACGGCTAATTCGTCATTAAAGGGCGATATTGTTCTTG
>CAYIVF010000001.1:0-75392 GCA_964366875.1 uncultured Candidatus Saccharibacteria bacterium | reverse complement strand
AGACGTGTGCTCTTCCGATCTGGGCGATATTGTTCTTGGGTCCACTATTTCAATGCTCACGCCTCTTCTTTTTAAAATTTCAGCTGCTTTAAGGGCTTCTATATTCATCCAAGAAGTGGCCACAATTGTTAAATCCTTGCCTTGCCTTAAAACATTCCCCTCTTCCAAAGATATAACAAAAGGCTCTTCTGGAACTTCTCCTTTCTGCCAATACAACCATCTATGTTCTATAAAAATTACTGGATTATTATCCCTGATAGCAGATATTAATAATCCTTTGGCATCTCTTGGTGTAGTCGGCATTACAACTTTTAACCCTGGAATATGAGCAAAAACTGAATGAGCGCTTTTGCTGTGCTGAAAACCCTGACCCCAGCCCCTGCCGATAATCGCCCTTATAACCAAAGGGGCTTTTAATTTTCCTCCTGCGCCATAATGAAAACTGGAAACTATATTTGAAAGCTGATTCATTGCTAAAAAAAGAAAGTCCAACCGGATATGAACATTAATCGGCCTCATTCCGTTTATAGCCGCTCCCAATCCAAAACCAACCATAGCGTCTTCAGAAAGCGGAGTGTCAAAGCATCTTTCTTCGCCAAACTTTTCAACCAAACCCGCGGTGCTGCCAAATATTTTTTTATGGTCAGGCGCTCCTATTCCATAAACAAAAATATTTGAATCTCTTCCCATTTCTTGAAACATAGCTTCATTCAAGGCCTGGCAATAAGTAATTTTTCTATTATTTCTTTTCATAAAAAACATCTTTATAGGTCTCACTCGCTTTAGTAAAAGGCGCTCTCTTTGCTAGTTCAATGCTTTTTTTAATCTGATTGTCTATTGCTGTTTCAACTTTTTTTATTTCACCCTCTTTAATGCCAAGTTTTAGAAGTTTTTTTCTTTGTAAGTCAATGGGGTCTTTTTTTCGCCACTTTTCAAACTCTTTTTTTGAACGATACCCGGCATCAAAGTCCTCGTTAATTCCAACATGCTCTAAATACCTATAATACCTTGTAAATAAAAAACAAGGCATTTTAGTTTTTTTTATCAGTTTAATTGCTTTTTGGGTTAAATTATAAATACTTTCAGCATCAGTTGTCTCTTCTTTAAATACATTACAATTAAACTTAGAAACAATATCAGTAATAGATTTATAGCCGTGCCTTAAAGACCCGGCAGTATGAACAGCAAAACCATTGTCTTGGCAAACAAACAAAACTGGAAGCCGCATAAGGCAGGCGATATTCAAGCTTTCCCAAAAACCGCCTTCATCAATGGCTCCGTCTCCAAAAAAGACGGCTGTAATCTTATTATTCTTCTTTTTTTTGTTGGCAAAAGAGGCTCCCACTGCCACAGGAATAATTCCCGCAACAATAGCAGAAGTTCCCATCATTCCCTGTTCTGGCGCAGATAAATGCATTGAGCCGGCTTTTCCTTTTGCTCCGCCTGTTTCTTTGCCATACATTTCAGCAAAAAATTTATCGGTCTCGCCGGTTTTAGCCAAATACAAACCATGAGACCTGTAAGTGCCGAATACTTGACTATTTTGGCCCAAAGCCAAACAAACACCAGCTACAATCGCCTCTTCTCCCATAGACATATGCATTGGTGTTTTCATATCGTCTTCATAATAATAATTACGAATCTCTGTTTCTGTCTTTCTTATCAAATATAAACTTTTGTATAACTCTAAATTTATTTTATTTAACATATGTCTATTTATTTTCTTTTGAAAAGTAATCTCGCCAGTAACTTAAAAGGTCTTCTAAGGTTTTATCAAATTTAATTTCCGGCTTCCAGTTAATTTCTTTTGTAAATTTATCAATACAAGGAATCTGCAATGTTACATCCGATGGCCTAAGCCGTTTTTGGTCAACTTCAATTTTAATATCTTTTACTGTTGAAAGCTTTAAAATTTTATTTAACATTTCTCCTACTGTCATTGTTTCAACCCCGCCGATATTATAAACTTCGCCGGGAGTGCATTTATTAACTAACAACCAATAAGCCCTCACAGCGTCTTTCACATCTAAAAATGTCCTGATGCTGTTTAAATTTCCGACCTTCACCACCGGAGCCGTTAATCCAGCTTCAATCGCCGCAACCTGTTTGGCAAAATTTGACTCCACAAAAACCTCCCCCCTGCGACTTCCCGTGTGCGTGAACATTCTTGTTCTTATAGTTTTTATTTTCCATGATAACCAATATTGAAGGCCTAACATATCTTCAGCCACCTTGCTTACTGCGTAAGGAGAAGCGGGCCTAAAAGGATTATCTTCTTTTATTGGAACCTCATTTTCTCTTACTTGGCCATAAACTTCTGAAGATGAACAAATATGGATTATAGGATCATAGCCAAAATTAAGTTTTAATTTTTTGACAGTTTCCAATAAATTTGCCGTACCTATTACATTGGCTTGCAGTGTGACGATAGGCGCTAAAAAACTAAAATCCACATATGACTGCGCGGCCAAATGAAAGATAATATCTGGCTTGTGTTCTGCCAAAACGCTTTCTAAAGAAGACATATCCAACAAATCGCCGTAACACAAAGTAATTTTATCTAAAATATGCCTTATATTATCCTTAGGCGCTCTCCAGCGCACTAAACCCAAAATTTGCACAGAGGGAAATTCAGCTGAAATATAGTCTGCTAAATGGCTTCCCACAAATCCCGTTATGCCAGTAATCAAAACTTTATTTATTTTTATTTGATTTATTTGTTCCATAGTTTTATGATTAATTTTTTATTATAAACTCCGCAAAGTTTTCATTGGGCAGGCCCCAATTATCGTCGTTATAAACATACGACCTTTTGTTTTTTAGCATTGAAATAAGCAGCTTACGGAATTCCCAATGCAGATATTTAAGGTTAAAATCCCAGCTTTCGGGGTCGCTGTATTTTTTCAAAAACGAGCCGAACAGAGAGTAAAAAATATTTACAAAAAAATTAGAAAATTTATTTTGAAATATATAAATTTGTCTCAGCAATGTCTTCCATTTATCTGGATAGCCAATCCAATCGCAGACCCTGTCCTTAAAAAAACTATAAACTCTGTCTCTGGATAAATGCCTCCATCTGCTATCGTGGTCAATGTGATAAACTCGCATTGATTTTTCTAATACTTTTTCTTCAAGTCCGGCTAAATAAGCCATATAACATAATAGCACATCTGCGGAAAATCCAAGATTGTTAATTTCAGGATAGCCGTGTAATCGCTCCCAGTATTCTTTAGAAAATACTATAAAATCAGCGCCGCAACCTGTTTGAAGAATAGGATAATTAGGCAAACCATGAATGGAGTTTTTTGTTTCCAAAAAGGCCTGAATAATATTATTTTTGCAAAAGTCCAACCGCTCTTTTTGAGAGTTATATTTTAAAACATCTCCGTTAACATCATAGCGGAAAGCCCTGTAAAAGCAATCCCTTTCTAATTTCTCTGAAGATAAAAAGCGCATCAACTCGTCAGAAAACAATAAATCAGAATTTGTCGTCCATATAAATTCTCCTTCAGCCCGCCTGATTCCAACATTCAAAGCCGCTACGGTAATTATCTTTATTTTATCAGAACATCTGTAAGTTTTATGGATAGAAGAAGGCACCGTAATAAATCTAACAATAGAGGGCCCCAAATCATCTGGCAAAAAAACAGCGTCTTTCAATAACGGCTTATCTGATGGTGGATTCCAGTCCACAATTATCAATTCCGCTCTTAAATTATATTGCTTTGCCTGAACCAAAAGACTATTAACAGATGTCTGCATCCGTATAAATCCATTACCTTGATAATCATCATTGCGGGAAGTTATAACAATGCTTAAATATGGCTTATGATTCATTTTTTATTACAAACTCCGCAAAGTTTTCATTGGGCAGGCCCCAATTATCGTCGTTATAAACATACGACCTTTTTCCTTTTAGCATATCCAAAAGCAGCTTATGAAATTCCCAATATAAATAGCGAAGATTGCGGTCCCAGATTCCTGGCGGGCCATATTTTCTTATAAATCTTCCGAATAGACGGTAAAAAATGTTTGTAAAAAGGTCTAATGTTTTATTTTTTAAATTATTAATTTTTCTTGCTAATATTTTTAATTTATTATTGTCATCAATCTTAGGGAAAATCTTATACCTGAGAGTATTAATAATGCCCTTAGAGAATTCTTCCCGCTGTTTGGCGTGTCTCGCATGGTCGATGTGATAAACTCTCATTGAATCGTCTAATATTTTTTCTTTAAGCCCGGCTAAATAACATATGTAACATAATAACCAATCGGTAAACCCTCCCAGATTGTTAAGCTGAACATAGCCGTGCAATAAATGCCAGTGCTCTTTTGAAAATACTATAAAATCGCCTCCAGTGGCGGTTTGAAGAATAGGATGGTCGGGCAGACCATGAATGGAAACAGTATTTCTGGGGTGGATAAAAACAATATTATTCTGGCAAAAATCCAACCGCTCTTTTAAAGGAGCATCTTTCAATTTCAAAACATCTTCACGGACAGAATACCTGAAAGCTCTGTAAAAACGACCTTTTTCTAATTTCTCTGAAGATAAAAAGCGCATCAACTCGTCAGAAAACAATAAATCAGAATTTGTCGTCCATATAAATTCTCCTTCAGCCCGCCTGATTCCAACATTCAAAGCCGCTACGGTAATTATCTTTATTTTATCAGAACATCTGTAAGTTTTATGGATAGAAGAAGGCACCGTAATAAATCTAACAATAGAGGGCCCCAAATCATCTGGCAAAAAAACAGCGTCTTTCAATAACGGCTTATCTGATGGTGGATTCCAGTCCACAATTATCAATTCCGCTCTTAAATTATATTGCTTTGCCTGGTCAATAAGATTGTTAACAACCATCTGCAAGCGGCTTAGCGCGTTGCCCTGATAATCATCATTGCGGGAGGCCATAATAATGCTTAAATATGGTTTTATTTCTTCCATAATTTATCTTAATCTCCTTGATATTTTGTGTCCCAAGCAAGACGGGGTCTAACTACTCCAAGCCAGGGCCCACTGTATTCCTTGCGCATTGAGCCGGTATCAACAACATTAAAAGAAATAACCTTTTCTTCAGCTACATGAGCTATTATAGTTCCGTCATAACTTGCGACATAAACATTAATAAAATAAAGGCCTTCATTTAAAAAATTTCCCGGAATTTTGCAAACAGAACGAAATAAACCTTTTGGTTTTGCCTTATGGTACCAAGAATCAGGGGTTAAACTGGCAGACGGCGCGTTAAAAGTTGTTAACACGGTAACACCTTGGCTGTTAACTAAATGAATTGAAGTTAAAAGCTTGGCTCCCTCTTTAAGATTCCAATAACTTAATTCAACAATAATTTCTTTTTGGATGTCTGCTTCAGAAATTGGCTTCCCCTCGTTTGATAAAACGCGCACCTTGTGAAGCCGTACTTCTTCGTTGCCCGGAGCTGAAAGAGGATCTTGCCATACAACTTGAGCAATTTTATTTTCTTTCAAGCCCATATAGTGTTCAATAACATTCGACGTAGGACCATCCATCACTATTTTACCCGAGTCCAAAAGAATAGTTCTGGGACAAAGATTCATCACGCTGGCCATATTATGCGAAACAAAAAGCACTGTTTTGCCTTTGCGGCTCACCTCTTCCATTTTACCCAATGATTTCTTTTGGAAAGCGGCATCGCCAACAGCCAGAACTTCATCAATCAATAAAATCTCCGGCTCTAAATGAGCGGCCACAGAAAATGCCAATCTTACATTCATTCCGCTGGAATAACGTTTTAAAGGAGTGTCTAAAAATTTTTCCACGCCTGAAAATTCTACGATTTCATCAAATTTCCCATTAATTTCTTTTCTTTTCATTCCCAAAATGGCGCCATTAAGATATATATTTTCCCTTCCAGTCAGCTCCGGGTGAAAACCGGTACCAACTTCTAATAAACTGCCTATCCGACCCCTTACAACCGCTTTGCCTTCTGTCGGAGGGGTAATCCTAGTTAAAATCTTTAAAAGAGTGGATTTACCCGCTCCATTGGGTCCAATAACCCCAAGTATCTCTCCGGGCTCTACTGAAAAGTTAATATTTTTTAATGCCCAGATATGTTCTTTGTTTTTTCTACGGCCGTTCAGCCAATGTATTGGTTTTTTAAAGACATTTATTAAATCTTCACGCAGGGTGCTATAAGGCGCCCTCTTTTGGTGCGAAATCCAATATCTTTTTGACAAATTTTCGACTTTTATAATGAAATTCATATTTAAATTATGTCAGCAAATATTTTTTCTGTTTTTAAAAAATACCAAAGGCCAAAAAGCAAAAAAACTAAGCTTGTAATTACAGAAATTGACAAAGTTATCCAATCAATAGCTGTGGTCCCCAAAAGGGCCGACTTAAAAGTTTCAATAATTCCTGTCATTGGATTTAACGCTAAAATCCATCTATATTTTTCGGCAACAATGCTTATGGGATAAATAACCGGGGTAATAAATATTAAAAGTTGGATAAAAAAAGGAAGCGCGTAGCGAACATCGCGATATTTGACATTTAAAGCCGACAAAAATAAACCCAAACCCATAGAAGCTATAATAGTTATAAACAAAAGGGGTAGTAGAAGAACTAATCCTAAAAAATTCGGCATAAACTGATAATAAATTAAAATACCCGCAAAAACCAAAAATGCGAAGAAAAAATCGGCCAGAGTAACAATAATAGAGGCAGTTGGTAAAATTATTCTGGGCAGATAAACCTTCTGAATAATATTGGAGCTTACAACCAAACTTTGGCTGGCATTATTCAAAGAATTGGAAAAAATATTCCAGAACAAAAGACCGGCATAAGAAAAAATAGGATAAGGGATATTATCCGAAGGCACCTTGGCAATGCTCCCAAAAATAATTGAAAAAACCACCATCATTAAAAATGGCTGTAAAATCGCCCAACCAATCCCAATAACAGTTTGTTTGTAACGTAATTTAATGTCTCTCCAGGCAAAAAAATAGAGAAGCTCCCTGTAGCGCCATAGCTCTTTAAAATCTACGGTTGCAAACCCTTTTTTGGGCTTAATAATAATTTCGTGATTCATACAAAGATATTAATAATATTAGCGCCTCTTTTGGTACCAATCAATAGTCAATTTCAGGCCCTTCAAAAGAGAATATTTTGGCTTGTACCCCAACATTTTATTTGCTTTAGAAATATCGGCAACAAACCTTATTACTTCTCCTTGCCGATTTTTTTCTATTAAAATTTTACTTTTACTATTTATTTTTTGCTTAATAATTTTAGCCGCATCAATGAGTTTTACGCCCTCCCCCGATGCAATATTAAAAACATTATTTTTAACTTTAAAAAATCTTTCAACACATTTAATTATTCCGCTAATACAGTCATCAATATAAGTAAAATCTAAAATTTTATCTTTGCCAAATATTTTTATGTCTTTATTCTTCTTTATATTTTTTATCATTATAGGGATAAATCTCTCGCTTTCATCATACATGCCATAAACATTGGAAAAACGGCAAATAATATAATCAATCCCATAGCATTTAGAAAAAGAATATATCAGCGCTTCGTCTGAAATTTTGCTAGCCGAATAAGCGCTTTCACAGAGCTGTAAATCAATGTCCCTTTCTTTGGCTATTATATTTTTTCTATTACCATAAACTTCTCTGCTGCTTGAAAAAATAATATTTTTAATATTATTCTTACGAGCAAATTCAAGAATATTATAGGTGGTAATAATATTGTCTCGAGCTAAATCTGGTTTCAAAACTAAATCATAAACCCTGGCGTTAGCTGCTAAATGAATTATTAAATCAAAATCAGTTGGTATTTTTTTAATATCTTTTTTATTTAATAGGTTTCCGATAATAGTCAGCTTATTTAAGCGAGAATGCCATTTATTGAATTTTTTATCAAAACCACGGATTTTGTAGCCTTGCTCTAATAATTTTTCAAAAAGCCGGGCGCCAATTGTGCCGCTTGAACCAGTGATTAAAATTTTTTTAATTTTGTTTTTCATGCCATTTTCTGCCGATAGAAGAATAATCGAAACCTAATTTTTTCATCTTCTTGGGATTAAAAATATTCCTACCGTCAAAAATAATAGGTGATTTCAGCAGTTTTTTTATTTTTCCCAGATCCATATTTTTAAACTCGTCCCACTCGGTTAAGATAATCAAAGCGTCGCAATCTTTAGCGGTTTTATAAATGTCAGAGCAATAAATAATCTTATTTTGAAAAATTTCTTTAGCTTTTCCCATTGCCGCCGGGTCAAAAGCTTTGATATGCACTCCTCTTTTTAATAGCCCATTAATAATATCAATTGAAGGAGCTTCTCTCATGTCATCGGTATTTGGCTTGAAAGATAGACCTAATATTCCTATTTTTTTGTTTTTTATTCCTAAAATATTTTTTTTGAGCTTTTCAACAAAACTTTTTCTTTGCCATTGATTGATTTTTTTAACTTCTTTTAACAAACTAAAATTATAATTGCTTTTTTCAGCAATATTAATAAAGGCACTTATGTCTTTGGGTAAACAGCTCCCTCCAAAACCTATGCCAGGATTCAAAAAAGCATTACCTATTCTTTTATCAAGGCCCATGGCAAATGCCACCTCTGTTATGTTGGCTCCATTTTTTTCACAAATATTGGCAATTGCGTTTATAAATGAAATTTTTGTGGCCAAAAATGCATTACAAGTATGTTTTATAATTTCAGCTGATTCAATATTTGTAAAGATAATCGGTGCCTTAATTGGATTATAAAGAGCTCTCATAATCCTCTCTGCTTTTTCGCTTTCTACTCCGATTACAATTCTGTCAGGTTCCAAAAAATCTTTAATAGCCGTTCCTTCTCTTAAAAACTCTGGGTTTGATACTACATCAAAACTAATATTTTTACAACAAAATTTACTGATTATTTCTTTTATTTTTTGTCCAGTTTTTACGGGCATTGTGCTTTTACTAACTATAATCTTATACTTATCCATTGCTTTTGCTACTTCTTTTGAAACATCTTCCACGTAACGAAGGTCGGTTTCTCCATTCTCTTTTGTCGGAGTATGAACTGCAATAAAAATAATATCTGAATTTTTAACGGCTTCCTTAATATCTGAGCTAAAAAATAATCTTCCTCTTTTTTTGTTCTTTATAATCAACTTATCTAAACCAGGTTCATAAATTGGCGATACGCCCCTTTGAAGCATTTCAATCTTTTTTTTATTGTTATCTACACAAACAACACTATGCCCAATTTCGGCAAAACAAGTGCCAGAAACCAATCCTACATAACCTGTCCCGACAATACAAATTTTAAATTTTTTTATTTTCATTTTTTTTATTGTAAAGCTCGGAATATTTATACGGCGAGGGCCCAAAAATTAACTTTCTGAACCAGAAAATCGTTGGCCATAACTTTTTTCTAAAAGGCAAAAAAGAATAAAAATAATTGGCAAAACAAATTAATATGGCTTTTTTGTATCCTGGATAATAATTCTTGTATTTATTTTTTAATTTGATATTTGTTGTCAACTTGCGCCGTATTTCATAATCGTGCGTAGTGCGGCCTGAATTCTGCTCTTGGTCTGAATAATAAATAAAAAATTCCTGGAAATTATAAAATTTGCCAAACTTTCCAAGTTTCAACCATAAATCCCAATCTGAAAAAAAACCGAATTCTTCATCATAATCGCCAGCCCGCTCCCAATTATCTTTTTTAAAAATGACCGCACTGTGCGCAAACACATTGCTTATTAAAATTGCTTTCCTGATATTTTCATCGGTTTCTGGCACCAAAAATCTTACAATTTCCCTGCCTTCTTTATCTATTTTTATCACTCCGCCGCCAATTAGCGCGTATTCTGGATTCTTTTCAAAAAATTCAACTTGTTTTTCTAATTTTTGGGAATCGCGCCAAAAATCGTCATCGTCTAAACGGGCAATATATTTGCCTTTTGCCGATGATATTCCCTTATTAAGAGTTTTTACAAAACCTAAATTAGTTTTATTTTTTATAGAAATTATTCCCGGATTCTTTTTGCTAAATTCGGAAATAATCTCATCTGTTCCATCTGCCGAGCCATCATCAATCACTATTATTTCTATATTTTTATAAGTTTGTTTTAAAACGCTGTCAATTGCTTTAACAACATATTTTTTCCTATTATAAGTGGGGATAATTACTGAAACTAATGGCTGATTGTTCATTTAATTGTTTTTAATTCCAATAATATTGTTTTTAGATGTTTTCTGTAAAAAAAAGATAAAGCGGAAAAATATGTCAATATTCCTAAAGCGGCGATAAAAAGAACATTAAAATCGCCAATGCCTTTATAGCTGATGACCGCAGCCATCAGGCCGCTGGCTACCGCGCTGTAAAAAAACAATTTCAAAAGCCCCGGAACCGAAAAGAAGGGAACCGCGCGAGCTGACTGCGCTATTACAGTTATTAGCGCTATAAAAGAGCTTAAAATCGCCGCGGCCGCCGCTCCGTAATAGCTGTACTTCGGGACAAGCAATATCGTCAAAACAGTATTTAATGTTACTCCAACAAGCATAATGTAAAAAAGTTTGTTTTGCCGATTTGAAATTGCCATCACCGTGGCGTAGGGATAATAAATAAAATCAACAACACAGATAAAAAGCAGTAATCGGAATATCGGTATGGAAGGCATGTAATCGGAACCGTAAAAAAATAGAATTATTTTGGGGGCAAGAATAAAGCCCCCTACCAAGATAGGAATCGCTATAATACCCATTGCTCCCATTTGGTACCCCCATATTTTCAAAAAATTTTCTTTTGGTTCTTTAAATAATTTGCTTAAAGCCGGATAAAAACTTTTTGATATTATGGCAGCAGAAATAACAATGGCTCCCAAAATTTTATAGGCAGCGTTATACCAGCCAATTTGAGCAAGCTGACCAAAATACCCCATTACCGCTGAATTAATATATATTAAAACCCAACCAAAAGTAAGCCCGAAAGCCAACGGCCAAGAATATTTTAGAAATTTTTTCCAAACCGCTTTGTCAAAACCAAATTTAATAGGATAAATGAAAAAATGAAATAAAACAACAATTAAACAAAGGGTTATCAGATTGGCAATTAAATAACCGGCGATTAAATTTAAAACAGATGGAAACCAAATTAAAACAAAAAATCCGATGGCTATTATTAAAACCATTTGAACGGCGATGGCTAACGCCTCATATTCCATTTTTTGGCGGGCGCGGAAAAAAGCGCAAATCAAACTAAAAAAACTGGTAATTGCGATAAAAAAAGAAAAGAGCCAAATGGCTTTGCGGACAATCGGGTCATTTGTGATAAAAAAAGAACCAACAAGCATTATAATTAATGCGGCGGCGCTAAGAAATATCTTTAAGGAAAATATGGAAGGATATTCTTTTTCAGCTTCTTTATGCTTAACAAATTCCCTGGTAACAATTTCGTAAAGCCCTAAATCGGCTAATACAATAAGTAGAGAAACAAAAGACAGAGCAAAAGTAAATCTTCCGTAGCCGGTGGCTCCAAGAATCCTTGCGGCGTAAATCAGTAGAACCACGCTTGAAAGGCGCCTGATTATTTCGGCTAATGTCAGCCAAAAAGTATTCTTTAAAATTGTCTGCTTAATTCCTATATTTTCTAAAAGAAAATTTCTTATATTTAATTTCATTTTTTATTTCCATTTGCTTTAGTTAATAGCCAGGAAGAGCTTTGAACCTTGTCTCCCCCCACTCCATTGATTATTTTAATTTTAAATTCTTTACAAACTTTTTTTTCGCTTTCTGGAATATTATCTGAATTTCTATCTCCTCCTTTGGCAAAATATAATGATTGCCCTGGATATTTTTGGGCAATCATCTTTAAGCTTTCAGCAACGGTTCTATCATTATCAACCGACAGAATAACCTCATCGGCATATCTTAGCGCCTTTATTATCTCAATTCGCTCTTGCTCTGGCATAAAAGGGACGCTTCCCTTGACTTTTACCTGCTTATCATTGTTCACGATAACAACCAAAAAATCACCAAGCTCTTTTGCTTCTCTGATTAGGTTTATATGGCCGATATGCGCCGGGTTAAAGTAGCCAGAAGTTATTACGATTTTCATAAAAACCTTGTGTTTTGTATATTTAATTCGTATCATAAAATAATATGAAAATCAATAATAAAATAACCTCTAAAAATAAATCGTATCTTGTTTATTTAATCGGCTTTTTTATAATTTTGGCTTTGCCTGTCTTAAATGCCCTGCCGTTCTTTGACTTACCCGCCTGGCTTTCTCCGCCCGACTGGGGCAAGGTTATTGTTTTCCGAGTTATTCTTTCTATAATTTTATTTCTTTTTATCCGGCAATTGCTCTCTGAAAAAAACGGCATTATCCTAAAACTCAAATCAATATCTTTATATTTTTGGCTTTTACTGGCACTTTTCACGACTTTTCTTTTATCTGCTATTTTTTCCCAAGATTCTCTTTATAGCTTTTTTGGAGACCCTCACAGGGCAGGAGGGTTTTTAACTTTTGGCTCTTATATTATTTTTTCTCTCTTGGCCTTTTTGATTCTGCAAAAAAAGGACTGGCAAAAAATGTGGGATTTCAGCATATTCATCGGCATTTTGGTCTCAATTTTTGCTGTTTTCCAGCAGTATAATATTCTTGGCAAAACCTTTATAGCCGAGGGTAGGCCGGGCTCAACTATCGGTAATTCTGTATTATTATCTGCTTATCTCCTGCTCTTGGTTTTTATAACCTTATCTTATTTTTTAAAAGAGGAAATATGGAAAAAAAGGATTTTTTATTTATTTTCTTTTTTACTGTTCCTTTTTGTTATTTTGCTTACTCAAAGTCGGGGAACCTTTTTGGGCTTATTGATTGGCTTTGTTTATTTTATTTTTGCTTGGCCTAAAAGTTCATTTTCCGCCAAATGGAAAAAAATTATTATAGCCCTGCGAATTTTGGCTGTTATTATTTTTTTAACAATAGCCGGCGGGGTCTATTACATAAATACTCATCCTAAGTTGCCTCAAGTTTTAGAAAATAACAATATGGCTCTGGGCGCTTGGTCTCGGTTTTCCATAAAATTGGCTTTAGCTGACCCCCGCTTCGCCAATTGGCTGATTTCTTTGGAAGCAATAAAAGAAAAACCGATTTTGGGCTGGGGTCCGGAAAATTTTTCAATTGCTTTTGACAAACATTACGATCCTTCTTTACCCTACATTGATAAAAGTTGGGGCAGTTGGTATGACAAAGCCCATAATTTTTTGCTTGATATCGGGGTTACGGCTGGCATCCCGGCTGTAATAATTTATATTTCAGTTCTTGGCGCCCTATTCTATGGCTTGCAAAAAATTAAAAAAAAGCAGCCGGAAAATTATTTATTTTGCCACGGCATGCAAGCCGCTTTTTTGGGCTATTTTGTCAACAATCTTTTTGTCTTTGATTCCTTTTCAAGTTATCTTATTCTATTTTTGCTAATCGCTTTCTCTTTATACCTGATTTCATCAAGTACCACTGAAAATTTCAGCGCCAATCAGCGTGACTTCAGTGGAGAAACAATCGCAAACCAAATTATTAAATATAAAACCCAAATAATCATTGCATTGTTTGTTTCGCTTGTATTGTTTATCTGGACATACAATATAAAACCTTTGCAAATTAACGCAGAAATAAACTCTGCTCCAAAACTTGGCAGTTGCCAAAAGGTCTTGCCGGCAATGGAAAAAATTATGGAAAGCCGCAGTTTTTTAGACCATTATCTGGGAATTAAATATGCCAACACCGTGAACGAATGTCTTAAAACAACTCCGACTTCTGAAAGCGTAAAAATGGTTAAAAAAGCCGTAACCGTCCTTGAAAAAAATACAGAGATAAGACCGACTTATACCAGAAATTGGCTCACTCTCGGCATTTATGCCAATTTTCTACTCCAAAATTCTAAAGACCAAAAAGAAAGAGACGAATTAAAAAATAAAGCGGACTACTATTTCCAAAAAGCCGGCCAACTTTCTCTCAAGAGGCAGGAGATATTTGTTGAGCGTATAAAAACATATTATTTAATCAAGGATTACAAACAAGCGGCGGAAATAGCCCAGCAATGCATTGATTTGTCCCCGACAATGGAAGAATGCTGGTGGCTCAAAGGGCTTTCCAATATCTATCTGAATAATACAGAAGAAACAAAAAAGGACTTTGCGCAAGCCCAATACTACCGCTATAATATTGATTCCTTTTCTTCTCTCTCTCAATTGATTAAAGTTTATCTTGAAACAAAAAAATACGAAGAACTCATTGAAATCCACCAAAAATTAATTGCCTCAGACCCAAAAAATATTCAATACTATGCGGCTTTGGCTTATAATTATAAAGTTATCGGCAATTATAAAATGGCAAGAGAAACAGCCCAAAAAATACTTGAAATCAACAACTCGGCAGAAACAAAAAAACTGGTAGATGAGTTTTTACAGACCCTCCGCTAAAGGTTTCTTATTTCTTCTTCAATCGCTTCTTTGCTATCCGGATATTTTTCTATTATCTCCTGATAGTATTTTATAGCGTTGGTTTTGTCGCCCGCGTCTTTGTAATATTGGGCTAAAGCAATTAATAAATCATAATTGCCTGGCAGTGTTTCCAGGCCTTTTTTATATAAATCAGGAATCTGGCTTTTCTTTTCCGGCATATACCAATACAATTCTCCGAGCGCTAAATAATGCCTTGATTGGTCGGGCCCGTTTTCAATAGTTTTTAAATACGCCTTTTCGGCATTAACATAATCCTGCAATTTCATATAAGTATTCCCAAGATTCCAAAAGGAATTATAGTTTTTGGGGCTGTTTTCTCCCACCTTGATATAAACGTCGCGGGCGTTTTCATAATCGCCTATTTGATAATAAACAAAAGCAAAAGTCATCAAAGCGCTAAAACTATTAGGAGCTTTTTCATATTTTTCTTTGGCTGTCTGATAATTCTGTTTTAATCTTTCTAATTGCTCTCCTGATATATTTTGAATTTCGGAAAAATCTATCGCATAAGGAAACCCCTCTGGTTTTGACTGCCAGGGTTTTGTTTTGACAAGCTCAAAAGCTCCTGCTCCAATTAAAACTGCGACAATAATAATTGCTAAAATAAGTTTTTTATTCCTCAAATTTATCATAAATTTTTTATTAACCTTGAGTTACGAAATGCCTTCCGAACTATTTTGTTTTAGTTTTCGGGCGAGACGAAGCAAAAATTTTGAGGCATATACAGAGTATTCTGCCGAAAGATTTTTGCGAAGTCGTAGCCAAAACCAAAATACAAAGAGTTGAAGGTCATTTCGTAATTCAAGGTTATTAATAATTATAAATAGATTTTAGCAAAAACTTTATAAAAAAACAACCCCGCTAAAAAGCGGGGGTGTTTTTGGCTGGGACTAATGCCTTTAGCGCATTATCCGGGCCTGAGTGTTTTTAAGTTCTCACTAAAACTTCAATCAGCTCTTAGTTTGACAGAGTAAGACCTTGTAATGGCAGCCAAGTAAAGAAGGTATTGTTGGCAACGGCATCAGTGTCAAGATCGCTCCAAGTAAAGTCAGAAGCGCTATTAGCAATGGTAGCACTTATGTAGTTGCTTACGGTTCCAGCTTCAAAGTCATTAAGGTCTGCTTCCATTTTAATAACTTTAGTTAATCCGGCTGGAATTGTAAGAGCGTTGTCGGTAAAGTCAAACTTCACCATATACGCAACTCCATCAGAACCAAAACTGGCAGTGCCAGCCACAAGTTGAGAAACATCTGTGGTTACTGTGTCTAAAGTCTCATTATCGGTAACATTCTTTAGAACAAAGTTCTCAGTTGTGCTGGTAGTGTCGTTATCAACTGCGGCGCCACCCATAGTAAAGCGGATGTAATTTGATTGGCCAGTAACAAACTCTATGTCGCCGGCTGAATCTGCTTTTACATTTATCCTAATGATTTCCTGGTCATTAGAAGCAACTAAGGTAGTGCTTGAAGGAGTAACAACGCTAAGAATTGGGACTGACCTGTACAAATACATATCTGGCTGGGTGTTAACCACGGCAGAAGCATTAATAGTTGTGCCGGATGCTTGGCCTGTGGCAACCAAATCGCCTGTGGCCGCCAAGTCAAACGCGTCTCTGTAAGCAGTGGTAGCGCCGTTCAATACGCCATTAAGGTCAGCTCTAACTGTCAAGTACCTGGTTCCTTTGACTGGAACAGTGAAGTTGGTTAAATCAAACTTCCAAACAGAACTGCCTGTATACGTACCAGTTGCCAGAAGAGTATTAGCATCGGAACCAGTATAGCTACCATAAACATAGACATTAGCAATGTCAGCTGGAACGCCCGTGCCGCCCGATGTTCTGGTTAAATTAACATAATCAACATCAACGGCTTCTGTCGGGGCGTAAAGTTTAATCTTGGTCATTGGTACAGCGGTTATGCCGTAGTCGCCAACTGCGATGTTAGCGGAATTTGGCTTGCCTGAATCCAAGGTAGTGGTCAATGTTCCTACGGATGCGTAGGTCATTGCCTGTCCAGTTCCTGATGTAGTTGAACCCTTCATCGCGGTTGTCAGAGTAGTTCCCGTGGTAGCGCCGATTGCCGTAATGTCAGTTACTGCGGCAACATAGAATGTATGCACTTCATTGGCGGCTGGTCCTGATGACTTGAAGTCACCGTAAACCTTTACCAGCGAAGAACCAGCTTTTGGAACAACCAAAGGCGTGCTCAAGGTAAAGGTAGTTGTATCATCAGTGTCAACAGTAGTGCTGTCCGGCTGCATAATAGGAGCCAAACGGCACATTGTTAATGTTGAATCCCATGCTCTGCCTGTTCCGGTACAATTCGCCTGAGTGATTGAACTGTCAAATAATCTCAAGTTTTGAATGTCGGCTCCTTGGGGATCGCCGGCGCCTGAGACATCATCGGTAACAACAATTGAGGTGATATTAATGTTTTCTCCAGCAGATGCCGCGCCAAGCGAAACGTTGGCAAAATGGATATTTTGCTGGCCTGGAACAATACTGGCCAGAACCGGAGTAGTCAGGTTGGTAACTGTCAATGCGGCTGCCTGGAAGGTTAATGCATTGCCCAAAACATCCGAGTCCTGTGGAGTGGCTGTAATGGTATCGTTGGAAACAGCTCCTTTGGCAGTAATAGCCACATAAGGGTCATTACCACTGGCATTCTCTTCAATGTTAGAATCGTCAAAGCCAATCTGGATTGTGCCTGATGTTATTGAGCTGGCAAGCTTACATTGAACAGTATATTTGTGAACTCCCAAAGGCACTGTGAAGGTGTCTGTAAAGCGGATGTAATCATCGTGAGTGGTATCAGCTGTGCCAACCGCAGTTGTATCTACCGGACCTGCGGCTACATTGCCGCTTTCATCAACTAACTTACAGGCAGTTATATTAGCGTATGTAGCGGTTCCCAAAATAACAGTGTTGCTGAATTCAGTAATAGTTACGCCTTCTCCCTTGGCTTCCAAGTTAAAGGTCGTAATCGGAACATTGCTTCCGCCTGGAGCCACAAAACCTGTAGCTGGGGTAGAAGCTGATTTAGTTACAACCAAGGAGCCGGCAGCTATTGTTTGTGAAGTAGCTGTGCCGTCCCAAGTAGAAGAGGCAAATCCTACACCGAATCCATAGGTCTTGCCTACGGCTGTAACAGTGTAAGCGCCTGAATCCTTGGCTTTAGCAGAAATTGTCTTGCCAGAGCCAGAAGCAATGTCTACCTTTACAGATAGATTTTTGCTTTCACCCTTTAAAATAAGCAAAGGAGAAGCCAAATCAAAAGTAGCTCTTCCTTCTGCGTCAAAGGTGGTAACTGAGCCTAAAGATGCTCCGTCAGTATCGTTATACAGCTCAACCTTACTGATATCAGTAGTGTTGACTGTTCCAACTTTTACCGCAATAACTTGCCTTACTTCAACGTTTTCAGTAGAACCTGTCTGCAAATTCATTTGCAATATTCTGACACCTGTGTTACCTACTTCTGGCGCCAGGTTGCTTGATGGACTATTGGGACCAGCGGCAATGGTTATTGAACCGATTGTGGTTCCTACCACGCTCATTAAATTTCCTACAGCTGTCCCAGTTGTTGTTGAAGCATCAGATACTACATCTGTTGCGGCAGCAACGTTAAAACCAAGGGTCGCTCCGCTGGTAGCTGTGGACTTAATGTCGGCTTTCACAGTCAAAACTGTAGTAGTATTTGCCGCTACTGTAATTGGGGTAGTAAGAGTAAATACTGCCTGATTATTGGAATTAAGTGAAGCGCCATTGCCTTTTTGGATGGTGCCAACAAATAATTTTACCAAATCAATATCAGTATTCGCGCTCAATCCGCTCCTAGTTATAGTAATTTTAGATATTTTAACATCCGTAGTGCCGGCTGTTAAATTGATATTTGTGATTGGCTGGTTAAATGCTCCTTTTGGCACATTTGCGGCAGCGGGAGTGCTTGCAGCTAAACCAATTGTTATTCCTCCGCCTGTTGGAACTATAATTGGAGGAATTGTTCCACCGGTTGTTCCAAGAGATGCGTTTAATGCCTGTCTTGTTAATGGACCTACCTGATTTGCAGGTGTCCATCCGTGCTCTGCCTGATAAATTTTAACAGCTGCTAAGGTTCTTGAACCAAAGTAAGTTGTTTCATTACCAGGTGAGCCTGCTCCTGTTGTTGAAACTTTTGTAGTCGCGCCGCTGTTCAGAATTTGCTGTAAGCATTTTACATCTGAACCAGTTGAGCCAACTGTCAAGTTTCTTGTAAATGTGACTCCGGCGCAGGCGCCTGTGCCAGCGCCAGTTGAACCGCCGCTTTGCAGGGCTACTAATTGAGCCTGTAATAGGGCAATTTGCGCCAATAGGTCATCAATTGTTGTACCTATAGCCACACCAGGAGCAACTACTGCAACCACGGCTAAAGCCACTATGGTTGTTATAATTGTTTTTCGTATACTCATTTTTGTGTGTTTTTTCTTTTAATTATACTTGCCCCGTTAAATTTGCATTAGCAAATATTTAACTGGGGTCGACTTATTTCTCGTCGGTCGACCATTTTTGGTTCGCGATTTTACGTACTAATCACGAACAACGACTCGTCCATTATTAAATTAATTGTTTATCAGCAATATTTCCTCTAATGCGTCCGAATACTTCTGCTGGCTGTATAAATCCTTTGCCTGTATTAATGCTTTTTGCTGGCTTTCTGCCAAAGTTGATTTTTCTAAGTCCTCAATCTGATTTTTAACCAATGAAGCTAAAGCATTATCATATTCTTTTGCCTCTTCTGTTTTACTAATATCTATACCTAAAGTTTCTAATTGTTTTTGATTATCCTGTATTTTTTTAACCTCGGCTGCAATTTCTTTTAGTGATTTTTTATTGGGGGTAACCTTTGGGTCCTGCGTCAAGCTCAAAACCAGATCCTTTGCCGCGCCAGATATGCTGGCTTTAAACTCGCCTACCGCAGGAGCTATATTCTGTGTTTTGTTCTCTTTTAAAATCTGAACTAACTCTTCTGACCTGTTATATGCAATCTGAAAAGGGTCCTGCGACTCTGTAATTTTTTTCACTGAAAACAGCAAGTCGCCAGGCACTGTATACTGGGCAAATCCAAACATACCCACGATTATAAAAACAAGGGTGGCAAAAGCGTATGCTAATCTCCTTTGCTCATTTATTTGCGGCAAATACGTCAAGATATTTCCAATACTCCATGTCTTGTTGGGTAAAATCTGAGATTTAACTAAAGAAACCCATTCTTGTCTGGGCTTGATTTCTTTGAGTTCTCTTATGGCCTCAATGAGTTGTTTTTCGTTCATTTTTGGCATAATTGCTGTATTATATTTATGACGCTAGAGCAGGCCTATTTGTTACAGATTTAGGCCTCTTTGATTAGAGCTTTCAAGTCCTTTAATCCTCTGTGCAGCATTACCCTGACAGTTCCTGCTGGCTTGCCTAATGTTTTAGCTATCTCGGCAATAGGCATATCGTCTAAATAGTGCCAAATTATTATATCCTGATATTCCTTTTTCAGGCCTTGTATGGCTGTCTTAATAACCGACACATCTGCGCTTAAAATAGCTTTGTCATGAGCACTTGTCTTAGGATCTGCTATTTGCAAAGCAAAATCAGCTGATATGGTCTTTGTCCTACCTTTTTCCCTATAATGGTCAACGACCGTGTTTCTGGCTATTTGGTATAGAAAGGAGCCAGGGTTTTTGATATTATCACCCTGATTTTGATAGGCCTCCCAGCCCTTCAAAAACACCTTAGAAGTAAGGTCTTCAGCTATTTCCTGGGAATTTACCTTTAAATAAACAAACCTATATATTTTCTCAATATATTGGTCGTAAATCTGGCTAAATTGTTCTTTTGGACTATTCATCTGCTAAGACTATACTTTAATACAAATATCGTAAAAAATCAAGTTTTTAGGCTTATTTAGGCTTATTTTCTCCTTAGCTTCGTCAAGGAGATTTGATAGGACAAAACATATTATTTAATAGGACAAACCCTTTGTCCTATCTAAACTATTGGTTTTTCCGCTATTTTATATACCACCTGATTCCATTCCCCTATCCTGGTTATTTTACCCATTTTTAATAACTCATCCAAATCTCTTCTTATTGTTCTCTTGGTAATATCTGGCAGAACCGTTTGCAGGTCCATAACTTGGGCTGTTTCTTTTTCTTCTAAAAATTTGAGTATTTTTGTTTGGCGGGTTGAAAGGTTTAAAACTTTTGGTTTTTGGGGTTCTGTAACTACATTATCTAATAATACTGACTCCATATTCGGTAATTTTTGAGTTATCTCTTTTGCGGGGTACCCGCTGACGGGTCTTATTTCTTTCTTGAGCTTTTCGTATTCGTTGGAGATTATAATATAATTGATTGGGCTAAGCCAGCCCTGTTTTTCCCCTATTTTCAAATAGCTTAAAAGTAAATCAATATCTTCTGAAAGCCAGTGTTTAGCGCTTTCTTTTTGCATAGACGCCCAGCCCTCGGTGCCAAAAACCAAAGACAAATTATCCATTATCACCAAGGTTTTGTCTTTTGCCCTGTTTTTTAATGGGTCTGCCTCTGGAAAAAATTCCAGCACCTTATAAACTGCATTTGTAAGCTTGACAAATCTATCTTCCATTCCTCTCAAACTATCAAAAAACAAACGAAAAGTCAAAGTACAAAAATACTTTCTCTTAAAATTAAGAATTTAATTATTGTACCACAGGTTCCTGCGAGTTTCACCTGTGGATAATTATACTGGGCGTTAAGGCGGAGTTGGGTCAAAAATATCCATTATCTCACTGTCTATAAAATAATTTCTCTCTGGATCTTCAGGGTCTGATGTGTGCAGGTTTGCCATAGGACATGTGTTTTTATAAATCCCGTAGACTTGACCTTGAAAATGCGAATTTTTTATTTCCGGAGCTCCGCCTTGTATTAAAACGGCGCTGGCATTTTCGCTCGGAATCCTATGCTCAAAAAATTTCACGTTATCAATGACTGAAGCCGAGCCAATCAGCCGGACTCCGTTGTTAGCGTTTTTCCACAATTTAGAGTTTTTCAAAAAAATAGACGACTGGTCAACTCTAATCGCAGCTCCAAAATCACTGCCGAAATATCCTCCAGCATAACTTATATCTACATTTTCCAGCTCCGAATTAACGCTGTTTTTAGTGAAATAAATGCCAAGCCAATTTCCGGGCGACACCCGGTCCTCTTCAAAGTATGGTTTAAAAATTATTGGGGAGTCTGGAGTTCCTACTGCTTTTAACGTTCCGTCTATAATTAAACCAGAATTAGAAAACTTAACAATAGTTCCCGGCTCAACGGTTAAAGTTGCACCTTGGGAAACAGTCACCATTATTTCTATAAAATATGGCAGAATATCTGGCTTTAGAGTCGTATCTTCTTCAACTGGACCTGAAAACACAATTGCGTTACGGTCATTATTTGTCCCGGAATTATTTGTTAAAGAGGGGTGAGAATAAGAACCGATCCATATAGGAGTGCTATTTTCCTCAAAAATATTATTTTCAATCACAGGAATGGCCGGCACCCTTATGTCTTTTTCTGAGTCATACCAATGAGTAATAAAAATACCGTATTTATTATCCTTAAAATAACTATTTCTAATTTCTGGATTTTCGCCTTCTATATAAATTGCTTTTGCTGCACTGGGCCATTCTGCAGTTTTATTCTCAAGGAACCGCACAGAGTCAACAATAGAATGAGAATCAATAAGCCGCAATCCATTGTTGCTGTTTTTTTCAATAACAGAATCTTTCAAAGAAAAATCTGACCGGTCGGCTTTAATGGCAGCGCCGAAATCATTACCAAAGTAACCTCCAGCATAACGGATGTTAACATTTTCTAATTCCGAGCCAGTGCTGTCTTTAGTAAGATAAATGCCAAACCAATTTCCGGGATTTGGCTGCGATATACCGGCATCGCCATCAGTATCGCCACAGGCCGGAGTTGTGCCGCAATCATCATCCATAAAAGAGGTAAAAATGATTTTTTGATCTGGAGTTCCTATTGCTTTTAAAGTGCCCCCTATGGTTAAACCGCCATTAGAAAACTTAATAATAGTTCCCGGCTCAATGGTTAGAGTATGATTCTTAAAAACCCACATCCAAGGCCCCCAAAACAAATATGGACTTAATTCTTTTCTAAGAATTGTGTCTTCTTCGAAACCTAAATAATAAGAAGTATAAATCTGATAAACGCTATTTTGGCGAGCTGGGGTTCCGTTAGCTATCCCGTTATTTATTCTCCAATTTTTATCATCCATTCCAAAAGAGTAAGGGCTTATCCTCTCTAATGTGTAATAATTATCTTCTATTATAAATCTATCGCTCGTCCAGCCGCCTTGGGGCGCATAAATCTGATCTATAAACCTGCTATTTTCATTTATCAAATTAAGACTACTGGTTCCCAAGGTCTCTGTAAAATTTGTGTCATTTCTCTCCAACAGGAAATACCCTTTAGCTAAAATTGTTCCTTCAAGCTCAATCGTCCCGCTGTCTGAAACAAGTTTCCAGCCAGTCAAATCCACATCCTTGTCGCTTTTGTTATAAAGTTCAACCCATTGGTCATCTCTTGAGGAATTTGTGCCAAATAGCGCCACCTCGTTTATAGACACCGGATTTACAAGCTCAACCTCTTTCTCTATCTCTGCCCAATCCCCTATATTTCCTTCCGTATCTTTTGCCCTTACTCTAAAACGATAAATATTGTCGTTAAATAAAGAATACGGGGTCTGGAGAGTTCCTTCTGTTGCAGTTGTATCCGCTAACCAATCCTTCCAGTCAACGTTGTTTAATTTGTACTGAATCTGATATGAAGATACCAGACTGGGGCTCCACCATTTAATTTTAAGATAACAATAAAGTGTTCCAGGCAAACTGCTGCCGCCGCAAGTTTCATAATTGGTGGCATCTTCTATAAATGTCTTTGGCGAACCTGCCCTAGGGGTAGGTTCATCTGAAATTTTAAAGTCCTGGCTATTATTGTCTGTATCCTGACTTGGTATTCTTCTTTCAATGCTTTTAGCTTCTGGCGGAGCTGGCGCTGGGCTGGTTTCGCTATAACAAGCTGAGCCAAACCCAACTTTATCTGCAATATCGGTATCTGCATCGCTCTCAATTTTGTCTTGATTTCTAACCAAATAAATTGTATTATCCGCGCTTAGTTGCAAATAAGACGATGTTATATCAGCTATATCTAATAATTCTTGATTGGCGCTATTTCTAACAATCAGAAAATAACTTTTGGCTGTAATTACAGCATCATCGGGAAAATTTATCTTTTTAAATGCCGCATCCAAAGAACAAGGGTCGTCTTTGCTATGTTTTTGCAAAGACCAGTCAGTTAAAGAAACATCTGCATTATTTGGATTATACAGCTCAACCCAATCGTTGTTTGTTCCTCCGGGGTCAACAATGCTGTCAGTTTGTATTTCGTTTATAACAATCTTTTTGGGAATTCTTATTTTTGTGAAAGCCGGAGTTTCGGGCAACCAATCTGATTCATTGCCAGCTATATCCCTGGCTTTTGCCTGAAAATAATATGTTTTTTCATCCTCGCCAGTAAAATCTCTCGCAATATCCATGGAGGACGGGCCTCTAACTTCTGCAGGCGCATCTTCCTGCCAGCTGCCTCCCTGCTCCTGCCAGCGAAAAACATATCTGTCTATTCCTGAGGGTGATACTGTGTCCAAAGGGTCTGTAATAGTAAAATCAATTGCAAAACTAAGGTCAGTTTGCACAGCATTTAAGTTGAATGCAATCTGCGGAGCTAATGTGTCTACAGGAAGTGGCGGTAGAGGCGGCGCAATAAGCGTGCTGTTTTTTACTTTTGGCGTCGGGCTCTGCAGTTCAAAATCCGCAGAATTATTATCAGTATCCTGCTCTGTGTCGTCAGTCAAAACTTTTCTGCCTATGCTTTGGCCAGCTCCCGGATTTGAAGCTGAAACTGATTCATAATCCTGCGCTTGGCCAAAACCTAATTTATCAGAGACCTCTCCATTGGGATTTTTCAATACAAAAGAATTGTCGTCTGTAATTGGAGCATCAACTAAAATATCTGCTATGCTTGAAAAATATCCTGTTCTAGCGATAACAAAATATCCCTTAGCTCCTATCTTTTTGCCGGAAAACAAAGTGTTTGGAGCAAAAGTTGAATAATCAGAACCAGCAGTTGTTTTTCTCTGCAAATACCAGCTGGTTAAATCAACCTCTGCGTCATTTGGATTATATAATTCAACAAACTCCTCTTTTGAATCTGTGATGCTTGCAGCCTGCGCCTCAGAAATCAATATTTTAGGAAAAACTATTGAACTGCCTCCGCCGCCTCCACTACTGCTATTGCCACTACCACTGCTATTGATGTTATTATTCGTATTCTGATTATTGCTCTGGCTATTCTGAGTGTCTGAATTTTGATTAGGATTTGGAGTTTGGCCGAGGTTTTGCCGCTGACGCTTATTCTGCAACTCTCGCACTTGCTGGGCTATAATATCTAACTGTTCTGCGATATCATCTAATAAATCCTGCCTTTCTTGGTCTGTTGTTAAAGCTGGACTGGGTCCGCCTGCGCCTGTGTAATCTGTTAAATTAACTATGTCTTGATTTACTTGATTATTACCCGCAGAATTATCATTTGCATTACTGTTTTCTGAATTTGACTCCTGTAAAGCAAAACCAGGCAAAATTGATGTTAAAAATGCCCTTATGCCAAGCCCGTCTAACAAATCATTAAACTTGCTTGTGATATCGTTTCCGAAGTTAGTTAATTTATGCCAAAAATCCTGCGCAGATGCCTTGCCTTCATTCAAAGTATCTGTAAAATGTGAAGCAAAATCGCTAGGTAAATTTTTCAGTCTGTCCCAAAAATCCTGAACAGATGCTTTGCCTTCGTTGTACATTAAAACAAATTGGCCATAAGGCGAGAAGTTTTTTAAATCTTCAATAGGATTAATTGTTTCTGATACCCTATTAATAGTAATTTCTCCTTTCTTTGCTTTTTCTGCCTGGTCTTGAAAATATCTAATCACTTCAACCCCAGCCAACACAGCTTTCGGCGCTAATCTATCCCAGTAGGCTTGATGAATATCTGAATATTTTAATGATGGACCCTCAATTTCTCCAAGATCTATGTTAATTTTCGCTCTAGCAAGAGGAGTATTATCTGATGAAAAATAAGTGCTGATTATATCTCCCGCCTCTCCATCTTTTTTGTCTATAACATAAGTTATTTTAGGCAAATTATACTCCTCATCCTTGATTGTATCGCTACTAAAAAAGGTTTCATTAGAATATTCAGCTAAAGTTCTTAAGCAATTATCCAAAGAATCGCATATTGGTTTATAATCCTTTTTTAGAGTTTCCGCTAAATCAATTGGATTATATCTTGTATAGCTTTCTGCCCATTTTTCATACGGTTCTCCTTTATCAAGTTTTATAGGCAATTGGTTTTGTATAATGTCTGGAATTTGCATATCAAAATGGCTGTCCTGTCTGGTATGAGCTGGCACTGCCATATCTTCAATATTATGCAAAACATAGCCCAAATTATAATATGCCTCGCTGTTTTTATTGTCTACATAAGACAAGGCAGCGCTTTCAAATGTTCTGTTGCCTTCAAACAAAGCATAGCTGTTTTGCTGCAGTTCCTGGTTATGAACCCAATCTAAAGTTGAAGATGGAATCTCGTTAAAAACCACTTTGATAAATCCTATTATATCTTCTGACGGCAAATCCCCTAAGCGCTTACCGAGCAAGCCGTCTCCAGTTGTGGGGTCGTAAAAATGGTTTATCCACCTTGGCATAGTATCTTCATCAACACTGCCCTCTATCATTTGCTTTATTTGTTCGTCAGTAAGTTTTGGAGTATAAATTGCGTTGTATAAATTAGCTATTTGTTTTGTTAAAAAAGGATGCGTACTGCCTGTTCCGTAAGCTTCTGTATTGTTGTTAAAAACAAAAAACAGCCCCGCTGATACTATCAGTAGAACTGTAAAAAAGATTATACTTTGTTTTTTGCTCATGTTTATAGCGAGCTTATTTTCCAGATATTTATGTTTTTGGTAAAAATTATATCCTGTTGAAGATATGTCCCTGGTTGAATTTCCCTTTCTTTTCCCAACAAAGAATCATAAATAATCATGGCTTTATCAATCGTTTTAGAGAACCGAACTTCTGCTTGACTTTCCCAGTCATTTTCTTGGTCTTTAACTTGGGTAAACTCTTCCCATTTGGGAAAAGCATTAGCGTATTTTTCCAATTCGCCTTTTTGTTTTTTATCATTAAACTCTTTTTTGTATCTTGCTCGCCTTTCTGCATCAAGAATAAAATACTTCACGGCTAATTCAACGTCTTGTTTTTTTAAGGCGTCAACGAATAAATTATATGTTTCTTCCGGGGTTTTGCCGCCGAAGGTGTCGTTTTTAAACATTTGAATAATTGCATTATTAAATGCGTCCACTTTTCTGAGGATTTTCCAGTTGTCCAAATAATGTTTTGCTTCCCAGCCAGCTATGTATCCTAAATAAAAAACTAAAAAACCTATCACAGCAACTCCTATGTATTTTGAAATTTCTTTAAACATAAGTTTTAAGTTTCTACTTAGCTAAGCTAAGTAGAAATCACCCTAAAAAGGGCTTAATATTTGCCAAAAATTTTGATTGTTTCTTGGATTTTTGTACGACACAAAGGTTATTGCAAGGTATCCCAGCGCAAAACCAATGAGAAAAATTGATATAAACACAAAAACCCAATTTTTTTTAGAAAGCTTTAGCATATAATTGCAGTAGTTAATATATTATACACCTTTTATTAAAAACTATGCAAATTAAGACAAAAAAGAGGGGGCTATTAAACGCCCTGAAGAAATAATGGACAGCGTTAGAACCTGTTTAATAAAATTATAACAAAGTTTTCTCTTTGAATTTTTCTATATCCTCCGGCAACAAAAGCCTTGATATATTTGCATATTTTTGCATTCCTAAAGATGGGGCATGGGCAAAACCAACATATTCAAGTTTTTTCTCTTTGTATTTAATATAACTAATAGCAGGAATTAAATCCGTATCAGAACTTATTAAAATAGCCACATCATACATATTATCAACAGCGCCAACTATTAAATCTACCGCAATTTTAACATCGGTGCCTTTTTCTTTGTATGTTCCGCCAGTGGGCATGATTCTACCACGTTTTATTTTGAATCCATCCTTTTCAAGATTTGTAAAGAATTTTTGCTGTCCATAAACTAATTTTTGACTTTTTTCGGTTCCATCTATGTTTCTAAAAACTCCGGTATAATATCTTTTTGAAACACATTTTCTCTCACCAATTAAAAAATCCACAAAAGTTTTGAAATCAAACTTAACACCATGTGGAAAATTTATTTCTTTATCTTTTAAGTAGCCGTAAAAATTGCTTCCATCTATATAAACAGCAACCTTTTCTTCGGTTTTAGAATTATTCATGTAAAATAATTATACTACTATCTAAAATAAAAAACTACCCTTGCCGAAGCAGGGGTAGTGTTCATATTAATTATATTATATACCCATATAAACCTGTGTCAAGCCATACGCAATTATACTTTTTATTTCTTGGCTTTTGCCAGCTTGGGCAGGTCTTTTGGATGAATGAGAATTTTAGGCAAATCAAAAACAATTTTTCCGAGGTTTTCATCAATTAAAATATTACTGCCTTCGGAAATTTCATTGGTAACTATTTTTATAGACAAAGGGTCTAAAATTAATCTCTGAATAACTCTCTTTAACGGGCGGGCCCCCAGGTTTGGGTCAAATCCTTCTTTTACCAATAATTCTTTTGCCTTTTCAGAAATCTGAATTCTAATTTCTTTAGCCTTTAATCTCTTTTCAACTTTTGACAATTCCAAATCCACAATCTTCTTTATTTCCGGCTTTGTCAGATAATTGAATATGACAACTTCGTCAAGACGGTTTAAAAACTCTGGCCTGAACGCTTCTTTTAAGGAGTCCATTATTTTTTCTCTCATTGATTCTCTTTCGGCAATTTCTTCTTTGGTATTAAATCCTATAGAAGACATTTTATTTATGTAGTCAGAGCCCAGGTTTGACGTCATTATAATAATGGTGTTTTTAAAAGACACGGCTCTGCCTTTGGAATCGGTCAAACGGCCGTCTTCAAAAATTTGAAGCAAAATATTAAACACTTCAGGGTGCGCTTTTTCAACTTCGTCCAATAAAATCACAGAGTAGGGCCTGCGTCTTACTTTTTCTGTTAATTGGCCTGCTTCTTCATAGCCTACATATCCCGGAGGAGAGCCGATTATTTTAGAAACCGTATGACGCTCCATATATTCAGACATATCAAGGCGAATCATTGCTTTTTCGTCGTCAAACAAAAACTCAGCTAATGCTCTGGCGGTTTCTGTTTTGCCAACGCCGGTGGGACCCAAAAACATAAAAGAACCAAGGGGTTTGTTTTCTTCAGATATGCCGGCCCTTGCTCTTCTTATAGCTCTTGATATGGCTGAAATTGCCTCTTCCTGACCAATTACTCTTCTATTCAAAGTAGTTTCCATTGTTTCAAGTTTCTTTGCTTCTTCTGTGATTAAACGGGTGACCGGAATTCCCGTCCAGAGTGAAACAACTCGAGCCACATCTTCTTCTGTAACTTCTTCTTTCAAAAAGTGATGCGTCTGCTGAAGTTTTATCAATTTTTGCTCTGTTTGCTTCTGCTCTTTTAATAATTCGGGAATTTTCCCATATTTTATTTCCGCCACTTTTTCTAAATCAGCTTCCCTCTGGGCAATTTCTGTCTGGTAAGAAAGATTGTCTATTTTTTCCCTGATATTTTTAATCTTGTCAATT
This sequence comes from uncultured Candidatus Saccharibacteria bacterium, assembly GCA_964366875.1. Classification (GTDB taxonomy): domain Bacteria; phylum Patescibacteriota; class Minisyncoccia; order Minisyncoccales; family Staskawiczbacteraceae; genus CAYIVF01. The sequence goes on along the minus strand of CAYIVF010000001.1, from coordinate 46,026 downwards.
AACTCTTTTTCTGCGTCCCATTTGGCTTTTAACCCTTTTGTTTTTTCTTTTAAGTCAGCCAGCTCCCTGGCAATGGCTTTTAATCTCCTTTCAGAGCCGCCTTCTTTTTTCAGGGCTTGCTTTTCAATTTCCAGCTTCGTAATCTCTTCGTTATACTTTTCAATTTCCTGCGGCTGAGATTCAATTTCCAACCTTAAAGCTGAAGCAGCTTCATCCATCAAATCAACCGCTTTATCCGGCAAAAATCTGTCTGAAATATAGCGGTTGGCTAACTCAACAGCGGCTTTAATGGCAGAATCTTTTATTCTTACGCCATGATGAACTTCGTATTTTTCTTTAATGCCGCGGAGAATGGCTGTGGCGTCATCAATATTTGGCTCTTGAACATAAATCGGCTGGAACCTTCTTTCTAATGCCGGGTCTTTTTCAATGTATTTTTGATATTCTTTTAAGGTGGTGGCTCCAATTGCCCTCAACTCTCCACGCGCCAAAGCCGGCTTTAATAAATTTGAAGCGTCAATCGCCCCTTCCGCCGCCCCTGCCCCCACCAAGGTATGCAGTTCGTCAATAAATAAAATGTATTTTCCAGCCGCTCTGACCACCTCTTTTAATAACGCCTTTATTCTTGTTTCAAACTCGCCTCTGTATTTAGTTCCCGCGATTATGGCTCCTAAATCCAAAGAAATTATTTCTTTGTTTTTTAAAAACTCCGGAACATTGCCCCTGGCAATCCTTTGGGCAAAACCCTCAACAATAGCTGTTTTTCCAACTCCGGCCTCGCCAATCAACACAGGGTTGTTTTTTGTTCTTCTTGAAATTATCTGCATTAATCTTCTTATCTCGTTATCTCTGCCGATAATCGGGTCAATTTTTCCCGATGCAGCCAAGTTTGTCAGATTTCTTGTGTATTTTTCAACTACTTGGTATTTTGATTCCGGCTCCGGGTCGGTAATTCTTTGGCCGCCTCTTATTTGAGAAAGTATTTTTAAAACCGCATCATAATCCAATTTTGACGTTTTCAAAGAATTCGCCTCCCCCGAAGTTAAAAATGATACTTTTTCTAAAACATCTTTGGCAGTTGATTTTGTATCAAGCAATGCTAAAAATAAATGCTCAACCGATATGAATTCGTCATTCATTTTTATTGCCTCTTGCCTGGCTCTGTCTAAAACCTTTGCCATATCCTGGGTTAAATAAAACTGGCCAAAAGCTGCCGGAGTTGAAATGGTTGGAATCTTTCCAATCTGTATCTCAACTTTTTTCTGTAAAGATTCAATGTCAACTCCCAATTTTTGCAAAATAGTTATGATAATACTGCTTTCCTGTGAAACCAAAGAAAACAGCAGGTGCAGGGCATCTATTTGCGCCTGTCCTTTTTCTTGAGCTATCTGCTGGGCCTGCATCAAAACGTCCTGGGCTTTGTTTGTGAAATTGGCTCCTCCATTCATGGTTTTATTTTAGTTTAAAATTAAACAAAAATCAAGAGGAAGAATGGACTAAAAAACTTGACAAAAATTATAATTAGGCATAAAATAAAGCAGAAAATACAGCGCGCTGTATTACAGTTCTTTTCAGCAGTTCCACTGAAAACAGAGGAGGTCGCTATGTGGTGGCTTGGTCCCCTAATCGCTGTAGTTGCGTTAGCGGTAATCACTGCCGGCCTCCTCGCTATCGCTAGCGCAGGCAATATCTATTGCCCAAAATGCGGAGGCGAGGAGCTTATACCGGCAAAGCGCGGAAAAGACGGCTACCTCATCTATATATGCAAAGACTGCAAAAACGAGTGGTGAGCAAAAGCCGCGTCACCGTCGCATGCATACTGTAGACAAATAGCACATAGAGCGGGTCTCAATTTGAGAGGTCCGCTATTTTTTTACAAAAAAAGCGGACTGGCGCACCAACCCGCAAAGACAAGACAAGCAAGCTTATCTTGCCGACAGAATTTCTGCCCTGATTTTTTCAGGAAGCGACAACAAGAGATCGTCTAATGGTATGTATGGCTCCATAATACCATTTTCCCCAGGCAAAACTTCAACAACTTCCAACTTGCCACTTCTCAAAACACCGAGAGCCACTCTTCTTTTTTTTCCTTCGGGCATAAAATGGCCCTCATTCCTCCTAATAATTTCTGCGGTTCTTTCAGCAGAACTATTTTCCCTTTCCACCATTGTGATGATCATTGCTCGCTCCTTTGAGCTGGGTTGGTAAAGAACTGAAACAAAAACCCCTTTCTTGGGAAAGGGGCTCGCTTTGATTATTAAAAATTTTAATTTTTTATTTTTGCTTTTTAATTTTGCCAAAACCAACCTCTTTCCTAAAGAAGCTAAAAAAGAAATAAAACCAATTCTTTTTTACAAGGCTGATTTGATTCATAGATATTTTAAGTTTATCAAAAACAAATAACCGTGTCAATAAGATATCTCCTTGGCGAAGCCAAGGAGATATGCACAGGTTCTCCCCAGTCCCTGCTTTTTTATATAAAAAACGACCTATTAGCTTCTCTCGCCTAAAGTAACATCTATATTTATTTCTTTTCCATCTCGTAAAATTTTCAAAACCACGCTGTCTCCTGGATTATAGTTTCTAATTATTTTTGCCATTGAATTATCTTGAGTAATTCTTTCAGAGTTAATTTCTAAAATCACGTCACCAGCTTTAATCCCGGCTTTATCTGCGCCAGATCCCGAAGTTACCGCAGCTTCTCCTTTGTCTCCCTTTAAAACCAATGCGCCGTAATCAACCGTTAATTTATATTTGTCTTTTATCTCGGCATTGACTAAAACATGTCTTACCCCCAAGAATGGGTAAACAATTTTATTAGTCTTTACAACCTGTTCAATATCTTTTTTTGCCATGTTAATAGGAATGGCAAAACCAATATTTTCAGCGCCTTGCGCCATTGCAGTATTAATCCCGATAACCTCGCCTTTAAGATTTAACAATGGCCCACCTGAATTTCCTGCGTTAATGGCGGCATCTGTCTGTATTATACCCTCTAAAGTTTCTGAAAAACTTCCTGTCTGGTTAGAAGCTGATACAGTTCTTCCAAGCCCAGAAATTATACCAACAGATACAGTGTTGCGGAATTCTCCCAAAGCGTTTCCAATAGCTATTGCTGTCTGGCCAAGCTGAATGCCAGAAGAATCTCCTAATTTTACTGGCTGGAAGTTCTTGTCTGACTGGATTTTTACCACCGCCAAATCCTGCACGGGGTCTATGGCTAAAACTTTCGCTGAATATTTTTGACCGTCATTTGTAAAAACAGTGTATTCTGCGGCTTTATCTGAAACAACGTGCTTGTTTGTTAAAACCAAGCCGTCTTCTGAAACTATAAAACCAGAGCCAGCACCAACTTCCTGCAGCTTGCTGCCTTTTTGCACATATTGGGGAATTTGAAAATCAAAAGGGCTGTTATCTCCAAAGGGATTTACCCACTGCTGTTCGTACACGGGCAGATTTTTTGAGATGACAATACTCGCAACCGAACTCGTCGCATTCTTAACTGCGTCTATTATTGCCTGCTCATAAGATACATCCGAGGTATATAAATTTTCGTGTAGCTGTGTATTTCTGACTTCAGGTATTTGAAATTGAGGTATATTAAAGTACTGCGAAAACTTCTCTGCTTGTTCTGGAAAATATTGAAAAGAGATTGCCACGGCAGAAACACCGATAACGCAACCTATAACAACTAAAGGGTAGAGCTTTAAAGCTTGAGCTTTTATTTTTGAAAAATCAAATTTTGGTAATTCGTATGGGCTGTTCATAGTTTTAATCTTTATAATGATTAAATTTGTAATTAAACATATTTGACCTTATAGGGCCTAAAAAAAGTATGTGAAGTTCAGCTAAAAAATATTTAACATATACATTTAGTCTCCCGTCTTTATCATACCGTCTCATTGAAGTGAAAAAAGTTTCTTTTATTAAACCATGTTTTGTGAGCTTTCTGGCAGCTTTAGCATAAGGATAGTCTTCTATAAACACAATCTTTTCATCAAATCCGCCGATAGCTTGGTGGACATCTTTTCTTACTAAAATTACTCCGTTCACATGGGGTGAAAATTTTTGAATTAACGCTGAATATTTATTGAAAAAAAGGTGGACAAACTTATCAATTCTTTTGCCATTTAGGGGCATGATAAGAAAGCTGGCAATGCCTAAATTTCTTTTATCAAAATCTTTGATAGCTTTGTCTAAAAAATCAGGAGGCAAAACTATATCAGCGTCTACAAACAAAAGGGTATCGCCTTTGGCTACCTTTGCACCATTATTTCTGCCTTTAGACAGCAAGCCGCCATCTATAACCTTGCATCCATATTTTTCTGCAACTTCAACGGTTTTGTCCTTTGAACCGCCGTCAGCAACAATTATTTCACAATTAAAAAAGTTCTGCTTTTTGATTGAGTCTAAAAGCAGGGGTAAATATTTTTCTTCGTTTAAGGTCGGAATAATAATAGACAGCATACAATCAGTCTAGCTTGTTTTTCTTTAATATGACCAAATATATTACTACTATTGAAACAATTGAAAAGGCGTTGCCTAAGAAGCTGTTAAATATGTTCGGATAAAAATAACCAACACCTAAAATATTAAAATAGTTGATGACGTACAAATCTTTTGTTTTTAAGACTAAAAACAAAAGCAGGACTGCATGCAATATAGCTGAAAAAAGCAATAAAATCAATAAAGCGTTCAGATATCTATTTTTTACAATCTTAATATTCATAAATAATTTTTAGTTAGTAAACAACTTTTTAGCTTCATTCCATATCTCTGGACGATTTTGTGTTTCCTTCATCCAATACCACCATTCTGCTCCCCAAAGATAAAAAGTATCAAGCCCTGTGTTTTTAGCATATTTAATATTCTTTTTGAACTGGCTTAAATTCATTGTTTTTTCTTGTTCTTCTACAAGAACATCATAAAATGGCCTTTGGGCCCATGGCTCTGTTTGTAACTCAACGGATATTACTTTTTTATTAAATATTTTGCTTATGAGTTGGGCCTTACGCCAGTAAAATACGGGGGGAATAGGATATGTGCCGTAAAAACCAAGGTTGTCTGTTATACTAACCCATGCTTTTCTATATATTGTGGTGCCTACAATATCACCAATCTTAGCTACGCTAAACCAAGATGACAGCTCACCGCTATCTGAAATAATTATTGGCCTGGTAACATCTAAAGACTTTACCAGCTCAACTTCCTTTTTTAGAAAAGACTTGTCATACCACGGACACTGGCCGAAAACAAGCAGGGGTTCGTTTTCAACCTGCCAGGCCGTTATAGCCTTACTGTTTTTATATCTTAAAATAACTTCCCTTATGTATTTTATAATCTCTGTCTGCTGCTCTTTTTTAGAAAGGCCCTGCGCCCAAGACGGTATGTGGCATTCGGGCCACCGTCCGGTTTTTATGCCCACTACATATATTAGCTTTGCCCCGTATTTTTCTGCCTCAGAAACCTGCCAGTCTATATCGTTGAAATAATAATCGTCTTTTTTGCCCTCAATCCAATCCCACTGTGTAAGCAGTTTTATATTTTTAACTCCCAATTCGTCAAAAAGAGCCAAATAAGTTTTTTGCCAATCAAGCCTTAGGGCTTCTGCTTGCATTTGAGAAAAATTAACGCCCCAAAGTATATTTTTTGCTTTTGGGGCTTTGCCGACAAAAAAATAAAAGAAAGCAACGAAAATTAATGTTATTATAACTATCGCGACTAAAAGAGATATTTTAATGAGCTTTTTCATTTACTCAGTTTTAACTAAATTATTAATAAAAGACTCTGCGGATGATTTCCAAGAAAACTCTAAAGCCTTTTTCCGGCAATTTTCTCTTGAAAGATTTAAACATAAAAGAGCTGCTTTTTTGAGGTCTTCATCAAGATATCCATCAACGCCATTTGTAATAATATCTTTGGGCCCCATAACATTGTGAGCCGCCACAGGAAGCTCGCAAGCAAGCGCCTCTATTATCACGAATCCAAAAGTGTCTGTTTTAGATGGAAAAACAAAAACATCACATAAAGAAAGCATATCCACAAGTTCTTTTCCTGTCTTCCAGCCTATGAATATGGCTTTTCCCTTGTATTTTTTTTCAAGTTTTTTTCTTGCAGGGCCATCTCCAATTACAAGTTTCGTGCCAGGCAAATTGCATTCTAAAAATTCTTCAATGTTTTTTTCTACAGCGACCCTGCCAAAATAAACAAAGACGGGAGGGACAAAGTTTTTATATTTCTGTATTGATAATTGTAAATTTCTCACAAATAAACCAGCGTCAACCCCAAAAGGGCAAACAGCCACATTAGTAAAACCCCTCCCTTCCAATTTTTGTTTTAGGCTTTTTGTGCTTACTATAGTTTTTGAAGCTGAATTATGAAACCAGCGGAAATAAGCATAAGCTAATTTTACAATAAAGCTAACCCTTATTTTAATGTAGTGCTCCATATAGTCTGGAATATTGCCGTGATATGCAGTTGTAAAATTAATTCCTTTTTGCAAACAAATTGCTCTTGCGGCTAATCCGATCATTCCTTCAGTGACAATATGGATATAATCCGGCTTTTCTTTCTCAATTATTTTTCTAACGATTTTTTTGGGAAAAAGCGGAATTCTTATATCGGGATAAAAGAAAAAGGGCATAGTAAAAAAAAGTTCCGGGTGGATTATCACAATTTTAAAATTATTCTTTTCAAGAAAAGGCAATACGCCCTCTATCGCCCTTACCACTCCGTTTACCTCCGGGCGCCACATATCAGTCGCTATAACTATCTTATTCATAAGTTCTTGCTGTTTATTATTTTTTCAATATTATATGTGCCCATCTTTTCTATTTCAACAAAACCCTGCATTGCTATTTCTGCAAAATCTCCGGCGTTTAATAAATCAAAAAACCACTGGTCTGTGTATTTTGGATTTTCCTGGGCAATTCCAGCTCCTATGTGCAAAAGCCACCTTTTATTAAAATCTTCTTGAGAGCCGATGGGCGGAGCTATAATTATAGGGATGCCAAGACCTGCATAAAAAGAAAGTTCAGACGGCTTTGTCCACAAAACATCGGTTTCCCGCAAAGCTTCGTTAAACTTTTTAAAATAATCACTAATAGTTTGAGCAGATAATATATGCACCGCATGGTCAAGCTTTAAATCTTTTATGTTTTCTGCAAAATATTTTTTAAGCTCTTGCCTTACTCCTACGGCGACAATAAACCTGAGTTTATTTTTTTTTATTTTCTCTTTTAAACTGTTTATTGCTTTTAGACAAACTTCTTTCTGCGCGCCAGCTCCTCCTATAGAAAACATTATAGTTAAAGGGTGGTCTGATTTTTGAGGAAGCTCTCCTAAATAATCCTGGATTAAGGGTTTGTATAATTTTCTATAATTTTGTTTAGGATCAAGGTTTGCCAGCCTGTATTTTAAGTCACTTTTTAAAATTACCATGTTTTCTCCGATGTTTTCTTTGGGCAAAGGGTATCCTGTAAAGAAAATGTTTTCCGGTTTCACGTTATAGAGCTTTAGCCTGTCTCTTGCCCATGTATTTGGCGCAAAATATTTTATCCTGCTATTTTCTGGTTTTAAAGAAACCCACGACCTGTTAACGTCAGCATCGCATATTGTGCAATATATCTCATTGGGATAATCAAACTCTTCTGCCATAAAAGCGGGCGTAAAAAAGGTTGTCAGCAGCGGAATGGAATTTTTTTTAAGTCTGCCAATTAAGTCTTTGCCCCATCCTTTTTTAATAAAATAAAAAACACTCTTAAGGTTAAAGTTAGGTTTAGACATATATCTTTTTGGGTAATAGACAATAATTTTTTGAAACCTGTCTAAGAAGAAAAAAATAACATCGCCCAACAACGGAATTCTTTTAAATCTTGAAATAAACTCATATAAAGACCTGCTTGTGTGCCAAACCTTTTTGTCTTTTTCTGGAATACCTTCGTAGTTGTTGGCGTTAATAATTTTAGAACCAAAAGCAATATCCCTGAACGGATATGCAGTTCTCTGGTGGCCGTAACCCATGTCAGCTGCCACAACCCATGCCCTTCGGCTCGGCTCAGGGTAAACCTTTTGTTTGCTATCATTTACCATATTCTTATTATACCTTAATTCTTAAAAAATTTTAATATTGGGAATATTTTTTATTAAGAAATCTAACAGAAAAACCGATTAGTAAATAAGAGATAAACAGCCAAATCCAGTGAACATTTTCAATCGTTTTTAACGCCCCCAGCTGAGAAAAAAAATCTATTATTTTTATAAAATAAGTGAGCAAAAACCAGCAAGGTATAAAAAAAATCCAGCCTAAAAATTGCGATACAATTCCCAACAAAGAAGATAAAAATCCAAAAACCATAAGCCAATAAACAACAGGCAAAACCAAAAGATTGGTGATGGGCGAAACAAAAGATATATTGCCGAAGTTATAAACCATTATGGGCAAAGTAAAGATTTGGGCTGCAAAAGTTGTTGAAATAATGCTAATTTTCATAATCTTTTTCAAAAAGGGTTCTAGATATATAAGGCCCATTACTGCTAAAAAAGAAAGCTGGAAGCCGACATCGTAAAGTAAAAGCAAGGGGTTAATCAAAAGCATTACTGTGCAAGCCATTGCTATCACCCTTAAACCTGAACTCTGCCTTCCCAATTTTTGGGCTAAAAGATAGAGTCCGCCCATAATTCCTGCTCTTACGCCCGAAGAAGGCAAGCCCGTAAGCGCGACATATAAACAAATAAAAATTATGGCAATATAGAATGTCTGCCCTCTCCAAAATCCCATAGCCAACAAAAGGGACATTATAATTGACCCTAAAATAACTACGTGTGTGCCGGAAACCGCTATAATGTGACGAAGTCCTGTAATGTTTAACTTATTTTTTAAATCATTACTCATAGCTCCATTGTCTCCCAAAATAGTGCCCTCTAATATAAAGCTCTGTGGAGGTAAAAAATTATGGCGGATACTTTCTCTTAGTCCTTGCTTTAAAAACAAAATTCCAGCATAAACCGTGGAGGACGGGCCTCCACGAGCTTTGCCCGCCGCTTCAATTTTCGGAAAATTCATCACAGAATAAATTCCGTCTTTTATTAAATAGTTTTTATAACTGAATTCTTCTGTTTCTGCGGGCGTCTCCAACTTTCCCGTTAGCTTTATTTTGTCTAAATACTTATATTCAGGATAACGATTTGTTGCTACTAAAATCGTGCTATCTCTAGTTTTTACCTTTATTTTTTGATAGGTGTCTCTTATATCCGGTTCATTAGAAATAATTCCAGTCAAAACAATTTGTCCTTTGCCGTTAGATTTGCTCAGCTTATCGCTTGCAATATTGAATTCTGAAATCTGCATGCGCAAAATGCCAAAAATTAAAAACAGCAGGCAGAAGCCAATAATAAAACCTTTCTCTTGTCCGAGTGATCGCTTGGACAAAAGCAGGCAAATAAAAATAATTAAAGTTGCAAAAATTAAAATCCCCCAAATAAAAATTGAGGGAATTTTAATAATTGACTCTAAAAATATTCCGGCAATAAATGAAATGCAAAAATAAAATAATATCTTTGACGGGGTTATCATGATTATTATTATTTTATAGCATAAACGTGCCAAATCATATAATTATCAATTTGATACGCTCCCCTTGACATAAACTCTAGTTCTCGATATAATATAGGTATTGTTCTTTAATAGAATAAATTGAGGCGAGTATTAAGAATATTGACTAAATGTTAGTGTTTTTAATACTCGCCTTAAAGGAGGATGAGTCCGTTCCAGCGGAATTCTGGAAATCTCGAGTGTATTCCTCAAGGAAAAAGGAGTTTGACGATGACGACATTGTCGATCACGTCCGGTCAGGTCAAGCAGTACAAAAGGTTTGTCGAGGACGCCGGGGACAAGGCGCTCACCGAAGTCAATCTCGACAAGGATGGGCTTCAGAAGCTCTTCGCGAACGGCGACGTGTTCCAAGCCGACATCGTGGCCTCCATTCAGAGGCTCTCGGTATCCAACCAGTTCGCCAACGAGGAGGTTGGGTCCAGCTACGGCTACCTCTCGGGCTACAAGCCCAAGGGCATCACCGAGCAGACCAACCGCCTGCGTCAGCTAATTTCGGGCGTCGGGTTCGCCGATGAGAAGCTGGCAGAACAGCCGCTTCCAGCCAATGCCGAGGGGTGGTTCGCTATCACAAGGTGGCAGAAGATCGCTCAGACCTACGGCGAGGCACTGCAAAAGGTCCTTGACCTCATCAAGCAAACCCGCGACGGCAAGTTCTACAACTACCGCGAGGGCAAGCTTGGTCCGCAGTACCTGCGTCAGCATCAAAAGAACGTCAAAGCCTTTGACAAGCTCGGCAACGAGCAGAAGGACTATGACATTCTTGTTGTTGCCTGCCAGTTCGGCAAGCTCCACGCTGGCAAGTCCGTGCGAAGGGCACGCAAGGTCATGAGCTCTTACCAGTTCGGTCTCGATCCCTTCGCGGTCGCCTGCATGCTTCTGACGCATCCGGAACGCTTACAGCACTACGACGATCTCTGGATCGACTGCGCTGGTGCTGAGTTTTCTGACGGGGGTGATGGTCAGTTCGGGCTCGCGCCTTTCTTCAAGTTCGACGATGGCAAGATCAGGTTCGGCGCGCGCTGGATTAGCAATGCCGACGGCAGCTATGGTTCGGCCTCCGCCTTCCTCCCGCAGTCTGACTCTTGAAATCTTGAGTCATTGGCTCTCTTGAGCCATTAACACTTGATTTCTTGAAGTCGGCGACAAAAAGGGATTGTCTTGCACTAACAATGCAAGCAACCCCTTCTTTTTTTACACTGACTTCCAATAATTGTATTTTTTAGTATAATAAAAAACGAAAGTAGGCTAATGTTTGGCAGTTCAAGGATTGCTAACGCCGAAATCTCTCTTAAAAGAGAAAACAGCCAGAATCTTGGCGATTAAGGTTTCCGAGAGCGAGCTGATTTAGGAGATACTGCTTGCTTTTATCTAGAGTAGGTCTGGGTTTCATCAAAAACTTGGTGCTACTGCATAAAATACAGGAATGCGAGGATATAGTTCTGCAAATATAGAAAGTAAACCTCTACTTCCAGTGATAAGGATGGACAAAAGCAGGCAAATAAAAATAATTAAAGTTGCAAAAATTAAAATCCCCCAAATAAAAATTGAGGGAATTTTAATAATTGACTCTAAAAATATTCCCACAATAAATGAAATGCAAAAATAAAAAAGTATTTTTGACGGAGTCATCATGGTTTATATTTTTTATAATACCACAAATTATTATTTTAAAAATTATTAAAATAAAAAATGCCTCTAAAAACTTGACATTTTCATATGGTTTGTTATAATAGAAATATACAAGGGGAGCTCTTTGAAATTATGGTTCAGAAATATGAGGCGAGCGTTTTGTCCCTGAAAAACAGGGGTAAACCGCTCGTCTCATTCCGAGATAGACCGTAACTGCACGTTTGCAGAATATCCAGAGCCGATCGCTCGCAAGAGTTAACGGCAAAGGAGAATGTCATGAAATGGACACAGATTGAAAGTGGTAGCGTGTACGCTGCCGGGCACCAGTTTCTCACAGCCCTAGGCGATGATGCCGATGCTGTCATCACTCGGGTCAATTCTAATCCCGAATTTGTCGGTCGTTTGGCAAAGTTTGCCATTAGCGGCGGATTCGAACCAACGACCAGTCAGAAGCGTGCCCGTGAGATTATGGGACGCAACTTCTTCGGAGTCGAAAAAGCCATCAAGCACTTCGGGGTCAATCCAATCCGCCAGCAATTCGCAGCTCTTTCGGAGATTCCGTTCTCCGAGGCAGTGCTCGGGCACTCGAAGGACACGCACGTGCTCGTGGCAGTGTTCACGCTCTCGATCCTTGAAATCCGGGGCAAGGTGCAGGACAAGGGATTGTTCTACAATCAGGACTGCTATAACAAGAAGTCATTTTCCAAAAAGCACGGCGAAATTACTTGGCAGTTGGTTCGCAAGACCCCAGTGGACAATTCCACTTCGCAGAACTGGCAAGAGCAGCAGGCACTGCTCAGCAAGGACGATGAAGTGCCCAGTGCTCAAGTGATGGTCTATACCATCATCGGCCACTACCTGGCTACTGGCGAACGGCTGTTCGAGCACATCTACGTCCGCACATCCTCTGTGGATTCGGGCGGCGGCCGTGTCAGCGTCGGCCGCTTCGATTCGGAGGGTCTCGGTGTCAGCGGCGGCTGGGGTGACTCCCCCTACGACTTCTTGGGCGTCTCGTCCACTCGGAAGTTCTGAGCCTTGAAGTCTTGAGGACTTGTCTCTCTTGACACCTTGAGCCTTCAGCGAAATTTTTTCGCAGGAGGCTCTTTTATTTTACTTTTACGAAAACTAAAAGGTTATCTTACCTGGCAAACTTTAAAATAAGGAGAAATTTCTTTTGCAATGTTTTCTAAGAATTCTTTGCCAAATGGTTTTACTTTTTCAAATTCTGGGTCAATTGTCTTTTCCGGCACAAAGTTCTGCAAATAATATTTTACATTTTGGCCGCCTATCCATTTGGCAATTTCTAAAAAATCTTCTTTTTTGTGGATTGTATTTACTACGGTTGTCCTAAACTCAAAATCAACCAAACCCTTCTTTAAAAAATCTACACTTTCTCGTATTTTATTCATTGTAATCCCATCTGTCATAATCGACTCATACAATAACTTTTGACTTTTGACTTTTGACTTTTGACTTGTTTTTATATCCATTGCCACATAATCTATCAAGTTTCTTTTGATTAAATCTTTTAGCATTTCCGGATTGGAACCATTTGTATCAAGCTTTACTAAAAAGCCTATTTTCTTTATTTTCTCTACAAAAGCTGGCAGATCTTTATTCACTGTTGGCTCTCCGCCGCAAATTACAGCCGCATCTAAAAGGCCTTGTCTTTCTTTTAAAAAATTAAAAAAATCTTTTTCCTGTATTCTTGGTTGTTTTATAATTTTTTCGGGCAAGACAAGCTCCCCCGAATAGCACCACGGGCAACGAAAATTACAAACAGCCAAAAAAACCGTGCAGGCTATTTTGCCTGGATAATCAATTAAAGTTGTTTTTTGGAGACCAGCGATTATCATAATTACGCTATTTCTATACTGCAGCTGGCATCTTATACTCTTTTCTTTCTTTGTATTCTTGCTTTTTGCCTTTATGCCACTGCTGAACCGGCCTTATATACCCCACTACTCTTGAATAAACCTCGCAGGGCTGCTTTACCGTACATTGCGGGCATTCAAAGTGCTCTCCTGATAAATAGCCATGCGTAGGACAAATTGAAAAAGTTGGTGTAAGCGTTATATACGGCAAATGGAATTTCTCAAAAACTTTTCTGACTAAGTTTTTTGCCATTTGGGGGTCAGAAATTTTCTCTCCTAAAAACAAGTGGCAGACGGTATTGTGGACAAATACTAAACTATCTTTTCCTGCCAAATAATTGTGGTTATTTTCTGTCATCAAGTCGTAAAATTGATTATCTTTTACGTCAACTTTAGAAACTTCTTTTACTCTCACAACGGGCAAATAACGTTTCTTTCTGTTTGATAAATTCTCTTTAATTCTTAAAAGATGAATAGTGTTTGTTAGGTGGGATTTTATTTTCGTAACTTCATAGGCGGGTATTCTTATCCTCCAGATGTCTAATTCGTTTTTTCTTTTAGTCTTTTTTATAGCCTTGCTGAACATAATTCCGGCAATAGAACATATTTCTAAAATATCATCAGCCAATTTTTGGGAAATAGAATAATATTCAAAATCTCCATCACGTTTGCTTATATGCCCATCGCTGTCTGCTAAACCAGATAATAAAGAAAAAATATTTTCTTTATTGATATTGTTTTTCACTTTATCAGGAATAAATATGCGGCTGGATTTTTCACCTGCCCAAAATCCATATTTGAAAAAGAAATCTACTATATCTTTTTTAGAACTTGCAACCTCTAAAAGTTTTTCGCTTCTTTTATCGTTTTTAATAATTTTTACTTCAGCAGAAAAATATTTATTAAGGATTTCTACTATTTTATTTAATGCTTCTTTGTGCTCGCTAAAAAACCTAATTTTATGCCTCTCTAAATTGTTTCCGCCCCTATTATCAATATATTTTGAGATAGAGCCGTCACCGATAAAAAATCCAATGAGCCACATTAAATCATTATTGAGCTCTGTTTCTTTTTCAGGATATAAATTATATGAATTCTGCAGGATATAATCGCCCACCTTTAATTCATCTGCTCTTTTTTCTATTACATGGTACTTGGGAAAATCCTGATATTTTCTACCGCAATCTGGATACCATCTAATATGACCAGCAAATCCTTTAAGAGTAAATGTTTCTGTGTGGCAAATAGGGCAAGCGGGATTTGGCTTAAATCTTTTCAGAACAAAAAAAGGATGCCAATCAGATGTAACAATATCTAAGTTTTTTTCTCCTTTTATCTTGATTTTATTATGTTTTTTTACATCAATTTTTACTGCTTCCAAAATTTTATCCCATTCGCTATTTTTTTGGTCTTTGTTATAGCTTAACGCTTTGATAGGTTTTAATTCATCAAAATTTTTCACAATATCTTCAATGAGCAACAATCCTTTATCTGTTAAAACCTTATTTCCCCCCTCTATGCAGCCGCCAGTATATTTTGTTTGAAGTTCATCTTGCAGTTTTAACGCCTCAAAGGGATCTGTAGTATAATCCACCGGCAAATGAGTTGAATTCGTATAATATGGAACCTCTTCGGTGCCTGCCGTAATAATATCCGGATACTTTTCTTTGTCTGTTTTTGCCTGCCTGTAGCTTGTTCCTTCGCCCGGAGTCGCCTCCAAGTTATATAAATTGCCTGTTTCTTCTTGATATTTTATCATCCTCTCTCTCATAAAATCTAAAACTTCTAAAGCAAACTTCTTGCCATTTTTTGAAGCTATGTTTTCTTCTAGAAAATTCAAAAGCATTTCATTCATTCCTATCAGCCCGATAGTAGAAAAATGATTTCCAAAATATGAGTTTCTTAAAAGCTTAACTCCGTCTAAATAGTGGCGAGAATAAGGATAAAGGCCTTTATCCATAAAGTTCTCCAGCGCCTTTCTTTTAATTTCCAAACTTTCTTTTGCTAAATCCATCAAGTGGCCCAATCTTTCAAAAAAATCTTTTTTAGTTTTTGATAAATATCCAATCCTGGGCATGTTAATCGTAACAACCCCGATTGAACCGGTTAAGGGGGCCGAACCAAACAATCCGCCGCCTCTTTTGTAAAGTTCCCTGTTGTCTAAACGAAGCCGGCAACAATTAAAAGACACTTGTCCCAAGGAATGCAAAAATAAATGATTTTTTTCCAACTCTACATCATAAAACTCTTTCAATTCTTTATAATTTTTTGTGCTTACATTTTTAACTCTGCTAACATAAATGTCGCTATTTTTAATTTTTAGACTATTTTCTGTGTGCGCATTATATTTTTCTAATACATCAAATCCTACCATTCTCGATTTTGTAAGACCGGGCACTTTAAATGTTGAAAATCCCATCCACCCCGGCACTCTTTCTGATAGAATTGGGTTATTTAACCAGCCATTATTCTTTTTTATTTTAGATTTTGAATGTTGTAAACGTATAACCTGGCTGTTCTTCCTTAATTTATAGGTCACTGGTTGACCGGTCAAAGAATATAATAAAACTAAATCTCTTGATAGTTCCAAATCATTGATATGAATTTCACCCCTCTTTTTATAACCATCACCCTTAAAATGAAACTCTAAAAATTTTCTGATAACTTCTATGGGAGAATTAAATATGACTTGAGGTAATCTGCCGTATTTCTTAAATCCTGCATTATGCAACCTTCTTGCAAGCTCTGTATTATAAATATATAAATAATAAGTATTGTACCTTGGGTCTTGTTTTTCTTTACAATCTATGCCAAATACTTTTTTAACTAAACCTTTTATTGTTTTTATGTTTTCTTTGTCTCCAGTTTTAAATGTAAACTGCATCCCTCTTGGTTCTCCATAATGTTTATATCTTCTCCTACTTTCAAAAAGATAATTTCCGTCGGCAATAAAATATCCTAAAATAGACGACAAATCATTGTCTAAGTCCAAGTCATTTATTTTTTGATACTCCTTTGCTAAAACATCTTCTGCTTTTTTTATAGAAAGAAGATAATCTCCTTTTTCTATGTCTTTTGACCATTTCATTTCAATACCTCTCTCTGTTAAAACTGGCATAGGATGCTTTTGCGAAAAAACAGCGCTTTTACCATCCTCTGTAAAAATTTCGACAGCCTTATCATCAAAAACTCTGAAAAATCTTTTTACCGGAGACCATTCTGTTTTTAAGTTGTCTGGATTTAAAGATAAAACTTCCAGGTTTTTTTCCTTTTCGCATTCTGCCCACCCTTCTCTATCAAAATCGCCAACTTTATAGTTATCAGCTGTCTCCTTAATAGACATTCTTTTAATTTTTTTGGAATTTCTTATCAAAATTTCTTCTTTGGAATCCAAACACATCGAGCGAGCATCCTCTGGACTCATATCTGAATGTATAAAATTTGAAAAATAGTTTATGCCATATTTTGCAGTCGCTTCCCACAAGGCATCTAAATTAGAATTATTCCAGTCAAAATCTTTACCGATAGAAACGGTTGGTATGGGAAAAGTAAACGGCCTGCCTTTCGCGTCTCCCTCCATTAAACCCTCATAAAATGCGCGGATAAACATGTTCATCTCTTCCTGAAACTCGCCATAAGTTTCTTTCTGCGGTTCTCCTTTAATAATTACCGGCTGTTTTGCAAGAAATGTGGGCGGTTTTATATCCAAAGATACATTTAAAAACGGGGTTTGAAAACCAACGCGAGTTGGCACCATGCAGCCGAATAAAAATTCCTGCATTGCCTGCTTTACTTCTTTGTATGTTAAATGGTCGTACCTGATGAACGGAGCTAAAAGAGTATCAAAATTAGAAACAGCGTTGGCTCCCGCTGTTTCTCCCTGCAAGGTATATAAAACGTTTACCAGTTGGCTTAAAGCCACGCCCAAATGTTTTGGAGGTTTGCATTCTATTTTTCCCGAAACTCCGCCAAATCCTCTTTTTAAAAAATCGTATAAGTCCCACCCCGCGCAGTTGTGCACCAACAGTCCATTGCAAATAAAAGTGCCAGATTCGGTGGTAATATCAAAAATTTCTTCATCAGCAACTGTGGTAAATTTATTATTTAAAACTTTATTCCATCCGTATTCTTCTGCCCTCCAATGTTTTGAAGTAGCAGCCGCTTTCTGATATTTAAATGAAGGAAAATTAATTCCCTGCTTTTTTGAAAAACAAAGTCCGTATATCGGATAATTTTGTATAATTTCTTTCCCTCTAAAAATATTTACCTTTCCAATATCTTCGCTACTAATTCTGTCTCTTGCCACAATCCCGAAAAACTGAAGAAGAACTGATAGTTGTTCCAGCAAAGTTCGCGAAGAGACTCTAATCAAAACCTGCGACAAGGAATCGTCATGCTTGCTTTTATGCGAGCGGACACTGCCATCTCCGTCAATGATGCCAGCGATAATGCCTTTTATAAAATCTGTATTGTAAGTTAATATATCTGGCGGCAAATTTTTATTTTTACTGAGCTCCTTTATCTGAAAAACTTTTTCAAAAATCATTTTTAGAGTACTGCAATTAAAGGTAACTGCTTTGGCGCCTTCCTTTTCGTTAATATATGACCTTACTCCGATAGAAGCGCCTATCCTTTGAATTTTTTTAATAATTTCTTCGTCGCTGTTGGTAATCTGCAGTTTCCAGCTATGATAATTTCCCTCTGCTATGAAAATACCGACTAAATATCCAATATCTTCTGTCAATTCAAAATAATTATCCAGGCTGTTGGCTCCGTTAGAAACGCTAAGTGTCCCCTTTGCCTGCAATGACCCGCCCCAATTATTGACAAAATCCTGCCAGTCAAATCCCTCAAGAAAAAATTCATTGTGTTTTTTATTAATCAATTCTTCGGCCAAGTATATATATTTCTTCGAAAAAAGACCTTCATTTTTTAAAAGATAACGGATATCGGCGGAAAAAATTAGGTCAGATTCTTTTACATCTTTAGATTCTATTTCTATTTCTTTATCGTTTCTTTTTATTATAAACGGATGGTTATCGGTAACAATAACGCTTCTACCTTGTTCAGATTTTATAAATCTCATTTCTCTCTCTTTATTTTTTCTCACTAACCGGGAAACCTTAACCCATCCATCATTATCTAGTATAAATAAACCCTCGGGGTATTTTGCCCAAGCACCGTCTTTTTCATTCAGTAAAATTTCTTGTTGTTCGATCTCTTCATATATATCTTTAAAGGAGGATAATTTTATTCTGTTATTTTTTTTAACAATTATAACTTCCCTCCCGAAAAATGTATACGGTGCAAGCAGCTCTAAATTATGGATATGAAAATCTTCTGAAGCTGCTGCCTCCCTTATTTCTTTTGGATAAATCTTGTTTAGCCAATATTTTTTAGAAATGAATGAACCCACATATTGGTTCAGTCCCTGCAAAGAAAATGTCATGTTGGCGTTTTCAGCTATCTGCCAATCAAGCTCTTTTAGATAGCTATCAATTTTTTCTGAAGACTCATCAGAAATCGTACCCATCTCTCTGATCCTTCTTCTCTGCTCTCTATAAAGAATATATGCGCGAGCCGTATCAACTAGGCCTTCTAGTATCAAAACTTCTTCTACAATGTCTTGTATTTGTTCAATGCTGGGGATTTCTCCTATTTTGAATCTTCTGTTTAGAATTTGCGCAACTTTTTCCGACGCTCTTTTTGATTTTACTCCATCGCCCTGGTCAGCTACAGTGATTGCTTTAAAAATAGCGTCAGTTATTTTTTGCTGCTCAAAATCAGCGATTCTTCCATCTCTTTTCTGTACTTTTTCAATGTGATTTTTTATTTTTTCTTTTCTTGGTGTCATGAAATTGGGGACAAAAAAATGCCTCACGGCTTTTATTAATTTTAAAACTTAAAAATCTTCGGGATAAAAAATTTTTAAGTAAGAGGTCTAATGCATTACTATAATTATGAGTAAGGAAGGAATAAAAGTAAACTTTTATTCCAACCGAGCGATTAATTACATAAATGGCGAAGCCATTTCTATATTTTACTCCAAGCAAAAAGCAGGTCAAGCCCCACTTTGTATATTAAATCTGTGGATAAGTGCGACCCATGTCCCATCAGACGCAAAACAATAAAAAATGCCCCGAAATTAGGACATTTTGTGTTGTTTTTAGAAATTCGTTGCGATTGCGGTGATTTTTATTTCGCCTTTTTTCAAACTGTTGTCTTTTACTGCGCCGAAAATTATCTGCGCTTTTGAATCAACGTTTTCTGTAATAATTTTTGCCGCTTCTTGAATCTCGTTTAAAGTTATATCGTTTCCAAAAGCAGAAAACAAAACTCCTTTAGCTCCCTTGATTGAAAAATCCAACAAAGGAGAATTAATTGCTGCTTGGGCTGCCTTTACTGCGCGGTTTTCACCTGTTGCTTTGCCGACTCCAAAAAGAGCGTGACCTGAATTTTTCATAATTGAAACCACTGAAGCAAAATCAATGTTTATAATCCCGGGCACTAAAATTAAATCAGTGATGCCTTGCACTGCTTCGTGTAAAATCCCGTCGCAAATTTCAAAAGCATTTGATACCGTAGTCTTCTCGTCAATTATTTTTAAAAGATTGTCGTTGGATATAACTAGCAAAGAATCAACCTGAGCTTTTAATCTTTCTAGGGCCTGCGCTGCCACTTTTTTTCTCTGCTCGCCCTCAAAAGAAAAAGGAGTTGTTACCACGGCAACAGTTAAAATGCCAAGACCTTTTGAGAGCTCGGCAATAACTGGTGCGGCGCTCGAACCCGTGCCGCCTCCCATTCCTCCTGTAATAAAAACCATATCTGCCCCTTTTAATTTTTCTGATAGCTCTTGCCTGCTTTCTTCGGCCGCCTTTTTACCCAAAACAACATCCATGCCAGTGCCTAAACCGCGGGTAATATTTTTACCAATTAGAATCTTCTCCTTAGTTTTTACAAAATGCAAGGCCTGAGCATCAGTATTCACGGCAACAAGTTCAACGCCTTGAATGTTAAACTTAGCCATGCGAGAAACGGTATTAGAGCCAGAGCCTCCCACTCCTATTACTTTAATTTGCGGATTCATAAATCTTTAAGGAATAAAGGCCCTGAAAAACTTTTTAATTCTAGCGCCCCATCCCTTTGCAACTCCCAGTATACCTGCTTCTTCATCAAAATCAACCCCTCCTAAGGCCAACCCCGCAACAGTGGCCAATGAAGGATCTTCTTCTAACCCCATTATTCCTTTTGGTATGCCTATTTCACAGGCAAGTTTTAAAGTATCTTTTGTAAGCTCTTTTATTCTTGGAATTTTAGCTCCGCCCCCGGTTAAAACAATTCCTCCGGGCAAAAGCTCCTGCCTGCCAATCTTTTTTAATTCTTTTTGAATCAAATCTAAAATTTCAGAAACCCTTGGCTCAATAATATCCACTAAGTTCTTTTTTGTGAAAGACAGTGAAGACGATTTATCAAAAACTTCAATTTTTTTGCGAGATTGCTCTTTTTTGTCTTTATCTGTTTTAGCAAACATACATGTGCCGTGCTGTTTTTTAATAGATTCTGCAATTGGCACTTCGGTGCGCAGACCAATGGCAATGTCATTTGTAATGTTAGCTGACCCTATTGGAAATACGGCAAGATGTATCAAATCTCCCTCTTCAAAAACCGCCAGGCTCGTGGTGTTAGCTCCAATATCAATTAAGGCAACTCCCAGTTCTTTTTGCTGAGGTGTCAAAACAGCTTTTGCAGCAGCCAAGGGAGAAGGCACCACATCATTAATCTGCAGTTTAGCATTTAAAACAGATTGAGTAAGTTTTACAAAATACGGAGAAAAAACGCAAAGCAGCAGAACTTTTGCCTCTAATCTTACGCCAGTTAAATCTAAAGGCTGTTTTATGCCTTTTTGGTCGTCAATAATAAATTCTCGGGGGAAGACATCAAGAACCTCTTCATTGGAAGGAATATTAACAGCTCTAGTGGCCTGTAAAACTCTTTCAACGTCTTCTTTAGAAATTCTTTGGTCGGCCCTGGAAACAGAGATGATGCCGTCAGACGGAGTAACATAAAGATGATTGCCTCCAATATTTACAAACACAGAGCTGACTCTTCTGTTGCAATCTTTCTCAATTCCAGACATTATTAATTGCACGTTCTTTGAAGTTTCTTCTATGTCAACTACAGCTCCTTTTCTTAAACCAAATGAAGGAATTTCTGCATATGACAAAACCTCCCAATCTTTTCCTTTCTTTTGGGCAACCAATGCTTTAATACTGCCTGTTCCGATATCTAAACCGGCAACAATGTTACCTCTAGACATAAACTAGCTGAGCTTTGATAAATACTTTTCTTGTTTTTTTTCCATTATTTCCGCATCCTTGTTCGTTTTTTCGTGCTCATACCCCAGCAAGTGCAAAATACCATGTATAAATACTTTTGCCATTTCTTGCTTTGCGGCCGTTTTGCGCTTGGTGGCGTTTTCTTTTACAATTTCCGGACAAATAACGATTTCGCCTAAAAAATCCTTTTCTTTTAATTCAAACGATAGAACATCAGTAGCTTCGTTCTTCTTTCGGAATTTTTTGTTAAGTTTTTTTATCTCTTCTTTATTAACAAAAGCCAGAGATATTTTTTCTCTTCCTCTATTTTCGCCTTTTAAAACTTTTTTTGCAACCCCTGTGAAAAATTTTTTATCCACAGAAAAACCTGTAAGATTGTTTATTTCAATCATTTCTTCTATTTTAACCTATTTTTGAAAGAAAATAAAAAGGCTCGCGACCGGAGTCGTAAGCCAATAGAGAAAATAAGTCGAAACTCGTTGGCATCAACCAACAGTTACTGACTCTATGCAAGATGTGGTCCACTGCTGGATATCAGCGCAACCGAGCGGCACACATTGCATGATCTTTCCTTTGGCGAGAAAGATTATCTTGCAACGAGAGAATGCCAATGGCTTTCCATCTCTGGCTATGGTCCGTTCGCCGTTTTCATCTGCCGGACCAATTCTGTAGGTCGAGTTTCTGGTCTTCATTATCAGCGGTTCCTTGGGAATCTTTCTGCCCTCTTCGTGAGGGTTGGGAATTCCAAGCGCGTTGTAGATATTGACCAGCGAAACCCTGTTTTGAAGTCCTGCAGCACCGGGAGCATCAGGATCGCCCTTTATGTCGGGGTGCTGATACTTCCAGCTTCTCATCCATTCTGCTTCGCAAACCGCAAAAACCTCGTCTAGCGATTTCCCATGCTCTTTGGCATAGAAAAAAACGCTAACAACAACAATTTCTCCGTTCAGAGAAAAACCTTTCTCCACGAAGTCAACAATTTGCTGAACTTCCGTGGCATCAAACTGTTCGCTCAGAGCATCTCTAAATCTTGGATTGTGCATAGCAACATCCTCCCATGGTTTGCGATGTAAAGAGCAACACTTGTGACACAAGGAACAATAAATTACCCTACTAAAATTCCATTATTTTGTCAAACTTTTGCAACCTTCTTCGTAAAGCCGAATTAAACAAAAAGCCCGGTATCCACCGGGCTCTTTTTGTTATTTAGATAATAGCTCTTTTATAATTCTTGAGATTTCGCCTGAATCTGCCTTGCCTTTTACTTTTGGCATTAAGTCTGCCATAATTCTTCCCATATCTTTTATTTCTTTAGCCCCCACATTGCTGATTGATTCTTCAACTAATTTCTTTAGCTCCTCTTCTGGCAACTGCTCTGGCAAATATTTCTTTAGAACTTCAATTTCTTTTTTTTCTTTGTCTGCCAATTCCTGCCTATTGCCTTTTTCATATAAAACTACAGCGTCTTTCCTTTTTTTAATTTCAGAGGATATAACTTCAATTATTTCCTCATCTGTCAAAAAAGATTCTTTTACTAAATTTTCTTCTTTCAATTCTGGTTTTTGCTTTGAAATTTTATATCTCTTCTCTTTTTCTTTTGTAATAACAGAAGCTAAAAGCATGCGCAGGGTGCCAGCCATCAGCTGGTCGCCTGATTTTAATGCCTCATTCACGGCATTTTGAATTTGCTGCTTTAACATATTACTTGGGTTTGGCTAACTTGTCTTGCTTTATTCTCTCGGCTTTAAGTTCAACTCGCCTTAAAGCGCTTCTCTTTTTTGCCAAGGCTGACTTAGGCCTCTTGTGAAACTGCTTAGACCTTATTTGGAGCAAAACTCCTGATTGCCTTACAACCTTAGTAAAACGGTGAACTAAATTTTGGGAAGTTTCTCTTTCTTTTCTTCTTACTTGTAAAACCATACTACTTTTTAATTTTAGTTTTCATTTCTTTTACGACCTTGTCAAGTTTTATTTCTTTTTGAGTGCCAGTATCCATATCTCTCAAAGTAATAAAATCTTCCAATGCTTCTTTTTGGCCAAAAATCAAAACCCATCTTATTCCCATTTTATTGGCGGTCCTTAATTGCGTCTTCAATGAATCTTTTGAAAATGATTCAGCTACCGGTATTTTAGCTGCTCTGAATTCCTCAAACAGCTTCATGCTTTTTCTTTTCGCCAGTTGCCCCAATTGAGCTAAAAATATTTTAGGCTCTTGTTTTGGAAGGGTTTTGGTTTCTTTGGCTTTAATTAAAGATATTATGCGCTCTACTCCTCCTGCCGCCCCGCAAGCCGGAGTATCTCTGCCGCCTAATGTCTTTGCTAAGTTGTCATACCTGCCTCCGCCCAGTAAAGCTCCCTGCGCTTGGCCAGTTTCGGAATTTTCTACAATCTCAAAAACTGTTTTAGTATAGTAATCTAATCCTCTTACCAAATATGGATTCAAGGTGTAGGGCAGCTCCAATTCGTCTAAAAACTCTAACACCTGCTTGAAATGCGCATGGCAGTTTTCGCAAAGATGGTCAATTATCTGGGGAGCTCCCGCTTTTACTCTCTGGCACTTTTCTTCTTTGCAATCCAAAATCCTCAAGGGATTATCTTTTAATCTTCTCTGGCAGTCAGAACACAGGGATGCTCTTCGGGATCTGAAATAGCTAGCCAATATTTTTTTAAAATACGGACGGCATTCTGAATCTCCAATTGAGTTAACTTCTATTTTTATATTCTTAAAACCTAATCCTTTTAAAACATCGTAGCTCATCTGTATAATCTGTCCGTCTATAGAAGGGTTTTGTTCGCCTAACGCTTCAAAACCAAACTGGTGAAACTGCCTGAATCTGCCTGCCTGCGGCCTTTCATATCTGAAAAATGGGCCCAAATACCAAAGCTTTACGGGCTGCGGCAAATTGTGCATTCCATGCTCAATATAACTTCTCATTATGGCAGCCGTACCTTCGGGCCTTAAAGAAACTAAATCTCCTCCTTTTGTCCTGAATGTGTACATTTGCTTTTCCACAATATCTGTATTTTGGCCAACTGCTTTTGAAAAAACTTCAGTCAACTCTAAAATAGGGGTTTCTATCTTTTCATACCCGTAATAGTCAACAATAGCTTCTACTGCTTTTTGGAGCTTTTTAAAATAGACCTGGTCTTCGGGCAAGATATCGTGCATGCCGGTTAAACTTTGAAACCTTATTTTGCTCATGAAAAAAATATGATTAATAAGCAGGGCTAGGTATTCCAGACAAGGCTGCTACCGGGAAAATCCTCAAGAATGCTTTGCCTATTATATCTTTTTTTGGCATAACTCCCCATACTCGAGAGTCGTAAGAATATTCCCTGTTGTCTCCTAATACGAAAAACTCGCCAGAGCCCAGAGCAATGTTTACGGTTCCGTATGTCTTTAAATCTTTAGGAAGATAGTTTTCATTTAATACAGAGCTTTTGCCGTCTTTCATTATTGAAATCTGCCCATCTTTTATATCCACTGTTTCATTGGGCAATCCAATCACCCGTTTTATAAACTTCTGAGTTGTGTCTTTAGGATATTTAAAAACAATAACATCGCCTCTAGAGGGCTCCGCAAACCTGTAAGAGATTTCGTCAACTATCAAATAGTCTCCCGATTTAAAATTGGGCGACATTGATTCTCCTTTCACTATAAACGGCTGGAATAAAAAATAGCGGATAGGCAGCACTATCACTAAAGCAATGACCGCTATCTTAAAAAGCTCCCAGGTAAAAGATAAATATTTGTTTTCTGTCATTTTTCTATTTTCTTAAATTTTTATTCTTCATTTTAGCATATTTTTCAGCTTAGCACAAGCCCCTATTCTTTTTGTAAAAAAAAGAGAGAGCTACGACAGGGTTTGCCGCAGCTCATGCGAAAAAAGAAAGGCGATGATCCCTAATGGATCAAAAGCGCAACACTCGGCCGCTTGTAGCGAGGCGGCTGCGCCCCGCTGCCAGAACCATTTCCGTTGCGCCAGTGTTTCTGTGTCAGAAGACGACGTACCGTCGCATCGCCGACCCGAAAGCCAAACTTTCCGTGAAAGAGCTGGCGGACACGGTAGACATGATTGCCGCCTACAGTGTCCCCATCAGGGAGCGCGTGGGAACAGATAAACTCTCTTTCTTCGGGCGTCAATGACGACATACGCTTGATCTTCTTGGACATAGGGTCGATCCTTCGCAAAGGGGTTAGAGAAGCTGTAAAAACAGTGCCTCTTCTCTGCCCTTCCGACAACCCACCTACGAATTGGTCGTGCTTTTGTGTCGTGCTTTTATACTCACCTCCTTTCCTTGGTTAAGGTGTGCTATGATTTTTAAATTATAATAATTATAAAAGCTGATGTCAACCCTTTATAAATTAAAAATCGCCGCGGCGGCGATTTTTAATTTATATTATGCCTTCTTGATATTCTTGACCATTTATCTTGGGGAATGATGGATAAACTTTTTGTACCCTGCCGACTTGGCCATCTTCCAACCGCACTTTAACCCCGCGATGATGAAAACTGTCGCTCGTCAAAATCTCCGCCACTTTTCCGCGAGTAAGCTTTCCAGTCGGCTGATCTTTCTTAAGTACAATATCCACCTCCGCACCAATTTTTACATTTTCCCTCTTCTGCCCGTCCATTTTTTTATTAAAAATTTTAATCCGTTAATTGAATTATATACAATCCATTCTTTTCAATTGCTTCTTTTTGACTATCGCCATATTTTTATTTCTCAATTAATTTTTTGACTTTTTATAACTACCAAGTAAGGAAAAACTAACTCTAAAATTTTATAAACCTTCCTTAATTTGCACCTGCCATCTGATTTTAACAAATATTCTCCCCTGGTGGGTAATTTATCCTCTCTCCACTTATTTTCTCCCACACAAAGCCATTTAATCCCTTTCGGTATTCTGATTACTTCTGGATTATAAATGCTTTTTACTTTGAAGGCGCAAGCGAGGGGTTTTTTACCGAAGGGATGTGGGATACCAATTGCAGATGGAATATTGTTCCATGTACTAGATGTAGGATACCTAAATTGCTTAGCGTAAAATTTCTTACCTTTTGGATCGCGCGCGCCCTCGCTGTCAGAACAGAAAACAAAAACACGACCCTTATTCTTTTTAATTTGAGCAATCCATTGATTTAATGTTTTATCCGTTCTGTACTGAAAAGACCAAAGGGTCCATCTGTTCTTTTGAATTTCTTTACGTTTTCGTTCAATAATTTGTTTCCGCGTTTCTCCCCCGTGAGGACCAAATGGGTGCCAAAAACCAATCATATTTTTCTCTTTTTTATTTTTTGATTTTCTTAATCTTATCAATAAGAAACCTCGGAAGGTCTATTGGATCAACCGGAGTTGGAGGAACTAAATCTTTATAACGTACGAAAAATACCATTCTACTTTTTTTCTTCCCCCAGTTAACTATAAAACCTTCAGATTCTTTTATTTTCTTTGCCATATTTTTTATTATTTCTCAATTAATTTTTCGACCTAATTTTTTTGTTGGCCAAATCTTCATAAACAAAAAGATAAGCCGAATAACAAAACACCAATAACTAAAATGATATACAATATTTCTGGCCACCAATCGGCCTTAAACTCTTTTTCTTCAAGCGGCTTGCTCCAATCTTCGCCTGGTAAATCTTTTATCTTTTTAGCTATGGCCTTGATGTCGCTACGAATCAAACATAGATGCCGTCCAAAGCTGGTAATAGCAATAACGATAAATAAGGCCGCCGAGAAAAAAGCAAGCTTTTCATTCCGGATTAGATCGCCTCTGGTTGAAATTATAATTCCAGCAACGGCAAAACTTATCGAGCTAATCGTTGTAAGTGCTTGAAATCTCTGCAAAATAAGTTCCTGTAAAGCAGAAATTTTCATTTCCAGAGAAAATTTTTTAGCCTCTTTTATGCTGTCTAAACTTCTATCTAAATTTTTCATAAATTTCTCCTAATTTTTTTGTCGGCCAAGTCATATTCAGGATTATTCAAGCTCGGGCTCTAGCAGATACTGAAGCATGACTTCAAGCACCTTACATTCCTCCTTAATCTTTACTTGCCGCTCCATAAATCTAAAAAAAGACTAACTAACTTTCTGGAATCAGAATCGCTTAAAACAACTAGTGTGGATGG
This sequence comes from uncultured Candidatus Saccharibacteria bacterium, assembly GCA_964366875.1. Lineage (GTDB taxonomy): Bacteria > Patescibacteriota > Minisyncoccia > Minisyncoccales > Staskawiczbacteraceae > CAYIVF01. The sequence goes on along the minus strand of CAYIVF010000001.1, from coordinate 18,440 downwards.
TTTCTTGTCTGCCGCATCCTTTAATGATGGGCCTATGATATAGCCCCTGCCATCAACTATGATAAAACGGTCGTGAAATTGCCTACTCTCTTTCATTTGAAAATTATATTCTTTGGCAAATCGTATAGACTTGGAAGTAAATCCGCCAGTATCACTCCCGTAAAGAAACTGAATCGGCACAGTCTTAGGAATTTCATCTAAAAGGTTGTCAAAAATGTTTCCGGCTACATATGTATCTGCAATACCAACATTTTTCGTTGCTTTCTTAAAAATGCCGCGCAGAAACTTATCAAATGAATAAGCACTGCCCTTTTTGAACACAGTGAGTCCGATTCTAGACAATAATGTCGGTTGAATCAAAGGCTCAATATATTCAATTCCTTCATCGGTCAAACATACCCTCCCCTTGCCACAAGGGTTTAAATATCTTTGGGCGCGATATGCAAATGCCGGATTGTAAGTTTTGCCTATTAGAGTTTTACTCCATTTACTTTTTATATCTTGTACCTCAACTTCAACACTCTTTTTCGCGCCTGCGAGATAATAGCAGATTGCCACAAAAACCTGCTCGCCACTCATATCTTTAAGCGGGAACTGTTTGAGAAAAATTGTTATATTTTGTGGCAAATTCATAAACTAATTAAGAACCTCCCTCCAATTCGGACGTAATACGTATAAACCCTGCTTTGGCGAATCTACCCAATCTTTATCTTTCGCTTGAGATGAATAAAAACGATTGAAATCGCCACCCAACAAACTTTTCATCTTTTTCCACTGTTTTTCGATCTCATTTAACGAAACTGACTGCGACATATCACCTTTTGTTGAATATGCAACGAGTAAGGTGAATTTCTTAGGTCCGCTTTTACCCTCTGTGTACTCCCTAAAAAAGGGACGAATTGGCTTGCTAAAATCTATCTCTATAGTTAAACTTTTTTCCCTCTTCTCCTCGTTTTTTTCCGGTTTTTTAATTTCTTCTTCTCGCAGGCCGGCAAGACACTCGGAAATAATGCCCTGTGCTTGGTTTAATTTATGTATCAACTGATTCTTATCCATATATTTTTCAATCATATATTTTTCAATTAGACTTTTTAAACTCCTCTTCAACATATTTCTCACCCGTTGATGTAATTACCCACGCCTTCTTGTTATCCTTTTTTTCTGCCGCTTCCATTATGAGACCATGGGCAATGTTTTTATTCACTGCATCGTTTATATTCTTTGGAAGCTTCTCTTTTGCCGAACGAAATACAGCTTCAAGATCTGCAACATTGAAGCTCTGGAATCCCTCCATATACTCGAGATAATAAGCGAGCGCAAGTGTCTTTTGTATCTCAGTCTTGAGTTCTTTTGTCATAAGGAATTCTTTCGCAGATGACTTTTTTGCTTTTAACGCCGAAGATACTACACCACGCGAGGATGCCCTCTCTAGCGTAGCCACCCGTTTTTCAAGCTCCTCCACTCTCTGCTCAATTGTTTTGTTCGTAGTCATAATAATAAAAGTTAGTTATTAAATTGTTTGACCAATTCTGAAATACGGTACGAGGGTATAAAATATCTACCATCTTTATCTTTCTTGATTTTGTGCCTATCAAAAAGTTTTTTTAGACTTGTCTTCACGCTGCCCTCGGGCATAACACCAAGAGTGATAATATCTCCTGGAGATAATCCATCGACCTCATTGAAAAACAGAGCTCTGGCTTTTGCAGCAGAAAGAATGATTTCAATTTTTTGCATGTTTGTTTTCAGGGAATTAAAGGTATCGTGAAAACTGAACTCTTTGGAACCCTCATCAATAATAACAAAAGGCTCCAAAAGCTCTGCTAGCTTCTGCCTATCAATTGCTTTTGCGTCGCTCGTGAAAAGTGACGCGAGTGGATCTTTTTGATTTGTCATAATTATATTATATCTTAATAATAAACAATTTACAAAATATGAACTAAATAAAAATACTCTTTTTCATTTACTTTAATCTATGAAAACTCCTAAATTAAACTTACGCTCTTCATAGCTGTATGTCAAGGGGGACTTGGAAAAAAATGCTCATCAATGACTACCCCGAGGGGCTATCCCGAGGATTTTTACCATTTCGGATTTTTGGTAAGGAATGCCATTAGAAGGTTCTATTCTGAATTATAATTATTTTTTAGATATACAAGGATATGGCTTAATTTAAGGGATTTTTATATTCGTGCTAATTGTAACGATAAATTGAACTAGATAATTCCTTTCCTTACCAAAAATATGATTTAGCAAAAATCTCCAATTGGGGATTTTTATCTAGTTAAGTTGATTAAAAACCCTCTCCTTCTCCATTTTCTCAATCTCCCGTACTCTCCATGATTTTAATCCCCTCCTGGGTGAGGTCGTAGAGTTTGTAAACTTTTGAGTTATCCACAGGTTGACATCTTTCAAGGTTAGTAAAATGTTAGTATAATATAATAATAGTATTTATAAAAAACATGTCAATATGTTAACTCCGAAACAAAAACAAATTCTAGATTATATTAAAAAATACATTAGCAAAAAAGATTACTCTCCTTCTCTCAAGGAAATTGCGAAGCATTTTAAAATAAAAAAACCCACAGCTCATCAATACATAAAAACACTAAAAGAGAAAGAATATTTAGAAAAAACAGATTACAAGGCGCGCTCCATTGAATTGGTAAAAAATAAAAATTCAGAACTCGTAGAGATTCCCTTGCTCGGAACAATTACAGCTGGCGAACCGCTTATAACATACAATGTTCCAGAGAAAATAAAAGTTCCTAAAAATTTGCTATCCAAAAGCGGTGAAAATTTTGCATTAGAGGTAAGTGGCAATAGTATGATTGACGAGGGTATCTTCAACGGCGACAAGGTAATAATTAGAAGACAATCCACTGCAGAAAACGGAGAAAGCGTTGTTGCGCTTATTAATGGCAATGAAACTACTCTCAAAAAAATTTATAGAGAGAAAAACGGATTTCGCCTACAACCGGCAAATCCTGATTTTAAACCAATCTATGTAAAAGAATTAGAAATACAAGGAAAAGTAGTTAGTATAATAAGAAAATTTGAAGAATTAGAAAAATTAAAAGAGAAAGTGGTTTTGCAAAAAAAAATAACAAACCAACATCAATTTATTGATTTACCCAAAGATACCGAACCACTAGTGATTATTGGTGATGTTATAGAAAAGTTAAAAATGCTACCCGACAAATCAATAAATTGCATTGTGACCTCTCCACCTTATTGGGGACAAAGAGATTATGGAATGGGAGGACAAATAGGCAATGAAAAAACACCAGAAGAATATATCAAAAAAATGATAGACATTACAAATGAATTAAAAAGGGTCTTAACTGATGATGGTGCATATTTTTTAAATATAGGAGATAAATACGTTGATAAGAATCTACAAATGATCCCTTTTCGACTAGCAATGGAAATGCAAAAAAATGGTTGGGCAATAAGAAATGTTTTAATATGGCGGAAAACAAATGCAATGCCCTCGTCGATAAAAGATAGATTTTCAAACACCTATGAACCAATATTTTTATTTGTTAAAAATCCTAATAGTTATTTGAGACCGGAATATTATTTTGATTTAGATTCTGTTAGGATCGCACATAAAACCAATGGGGAGAAAAAAGAAAAAACCTCTAAACAAAAAATCTTACTAACGGAAAAAAATAATCAAAAAATAGAATTACCATTAACGCTATCTGTCAAAGAATACGAAAAATGGAAAGACAAAACAAGTAATAATAAAAATGAATACAATGGTAAATTTAAAAATACTGAGAAAATAAATCTTGGCGCTTCGCCTGGGGCGAGATTATCTGTTAATGGGGAATTTTATTCTAAACAAAGAAAACACAAAATAGATAGTAGTTTAGAACTTGAAATAATACATTTCATAAAAAATTATAGAAAAAATAAAGGAATTTCAAGTAAAGAAATAGATAAAATATTTGGCTATAAAGATACTGCTGGACATTGGTTCAGGACAGATAGAGGCGGAAGATGTTTACCTAAGCCAGAAGATTGGTTAAAACTAAAAAAAGTTTTGGAAATTAAAGATGATAAATACGATAAAATTATGACTGAAGAGCATTATGTTTTACAAACCGTAAAACCACATGAGTTAGGTAAAAATCCTGGTGATATTTGGGATTTTGCAACTGGAAAATTACAGGATTCCCATTTTGCAATATTTCCTGAAGAACTACCAAAAAAAGCTATAATGGCTTGCTGTCCGGTAAACGGCATTGTTTTAGATCCATTTGTGGGAAGTGGAACAAGCTTAAAGGTTGCAAGGGAACTTAATAGAAAATCAATTGGTATAGAATTACAAAAAGATTATCTAAATATTATAAAAAAAAGGTGTGATAAAATTAAAATATTATAATTCCTTCAGTCCTAAAAAATCTTCAAGTAATTTTTTAGAGTAACTTTGAGGATAAATAATTTTTATTCTACTTGGTTTTTTTTCTAAATTTTCGAATTTTTTAGCCTTCTTGTATAAAAATCTTATATCTCCTTTCGATTTTAACTTGTTTAATTTTTTCGAATGTTTTCCGGAATTAATACAATTACCGTAAGTGCGCTTTAATAATCCATTGGGTATTGAAAGTAAAATTATAATCTTGGGTAAATCTTCTACATTATCGTGTATTATTTGAATTACATAAGTCAAACAGATTTTTCCGTTTGAGTAAATTTTAGGTAAACTAGGTATAAAATGGTAGCGACTTCCTGTTATTGTCTGATTAACTCCATAGGTTGTCTGATTTTGGGCTATTTGTATTTTTCCTTTAAAATCTGCGGGATTAGAATCGGTAGCAGTTTTAACTTCTAAATGTATAAAAGCATCTGGAGTTTCAAACATTAAATCCGAACCAATGGGCGAAGAATTAACTGCAAATGACCTATATTGACCAAATAAATTATGCACCACTCTTTCGGCGCCTTTATTTAATTCTGAAGCTTTTTTGTATGCAGCCCTACTTGTTATTTTGAATATTTTTAGCCAATCATTTTTTATTTCATTCTTTGATTTTAATCTTTCAAGGAAGAACGAAAGATTTTTATCTACAAAAAAATAAATCTCTTCAAAATATCTTTTTTCAATTGACTCAATTTCTTTTGAATTCATATTATTATATGGTTTAACGATTAATAAAAAATATTTTTCTGATTTTAAACTCAGCATCTTTTTTTTACAATATCGCCTTTTGAGAAATAATTCAAGCAAATAATTGAAAAATAAAGTTAAAAAAGGTAAATTAGATAAATATGATTATAATAGTCGGACTCGGGAATCCTGGCAAAAAATTTGAAGGGACAAGGCATAATGTGGGATTTATGGTTTTGGATAAATTTGCGGAGAAAAATGATTTTCCGGAATTTGAGCTGCAAAAAAAATCCGAGGTACTGGTTTCGGAGGGCGTGGTTGGCGAGGATAAGATTGTCTTGGTAAAACCCCAAACATTTATGAATGACTCGGGCAAAGCAGTTAAGCAAATAATTTCAAATTTCAAATTTCAAATTTCAAATTTACTCATTGTGCACGATGATATAGATTTACCGGTAGGAAAAATAAAAATAAATAAAGAACGCGGCTCTGCCGGACACAAAGGAGTAGAAAGTATAATTAAAAACATTGGAAATGACAGGCTTATCAGATTTCGCATCGGAATAAAACCGCAAGATACAAGATACAAGATACAAGATACAAAAAAACTGGTTCTTAAAAAATTTACAGAAGATGAACAAAAAATTATAAACGAAACAATTGAAAAAGCAGCAGAATCCCTTGATTTTTTTATCAAAGAAGGATTAGATAGGACAATGAATGAGTACAACAAGTAATATAGATAAAATTTTAATAGTTGGCATCACCCCCTATTTTTTAGATAAGGAGGCTTTTTGGTTTGAGAAAAACTTGCAGAGCATATTGGAAGCCAGGCGCTCCCAATCATTTTTCGAAGATAACATTATTTTCCTTAAAAAAGACCACAGCTATAACTTCTCGCAGTTTTTAAGAAAATTAGACGAAATGGGTTATGAAAGGGTTTTTAAGGTTGAGGCTCCGGGCGAATTTTCTCAAAGGGGCGGGATAGTAGATGTGTTCCCCATCAATACAATGCAGGCTGTTAGATTGGATTTTTTAGGAAATGAAATAGATGAGCTCAAACTGCTGGATGTAAAAATAGAAGATGAAAAGAAATCAAAAGAAATTCTAAAAAAGAAATTAAAATCTCAAAAACTATTTTCAGAACTAAAAGGATTAAAGCCCAATGACTATTTAGTGCATTTAGACCATGGAATAGGCAGGTTTGCGGGCATAGAAAAAGACTATTATGTTTTAGAATACGGCCAGGAAGACAAACTGTATGTGCCCGTAGGATTGGAAAGAAAACTATCGAGATACGTTGGGTTTGCAGACCCTAAAATTTCCAGGCTGGGGTCTAATCTCTGGCAAAAAACAAAAAGAAAGATTAAAGAAGAAGTTGAAAAGCTAGCTAAAGAGCTTTTGGTTTTATACGCCCAAAAAGAAGTAGCACAGAGATCCGCCTATCTGCCAGACAGAGAAATGGAATCCCAATTAAGAGCCGGCTTTGCATACGAAGAAACCCCAGACCAGCTGCAAGCTATTGAAGATATAGAAAAGGACTTAAAAAAAGAAAAACCCATGGACAGGATAGTTTGCGGAGACGTTGGTTTTGGTAAAACAGAGGTAGCGATGAGAGTTGCTTTATTAGCTTCAGCAAACAACAGACAAACAGCAATAATCTGCCCCACGACTATCTTGGCAAATCAGCATTACAATACCTTTAAAAAAAGATTTGAGAAGTTCCCGATAAAAATAGCTCTTTTGTCTCGTCTGCAAACAAGAGCAGAGCAAAAGAAGATAGCCAAAGATTTAAAAGAAGGAAGAACAGACATTGTAATAGGCACGCACAGGCTCTTATCTAAAGATATAGAATTCAAAAACCTTCAACTGTTAATAATTGACGACGAACAGAGATTTGGCGTAAAACAAAAAGAAAAACTAAGGCAGACGAAATCCTCTTTGGATATTTTAAGTTTGTCAGCCACACCAATCCCCCGCACCATATATTTGGCGCTTTCTGCTTTTAAGAATATAAGCTTGATTCAGACTCCGCCAAAAGGCAGGCAGGCAATAAAAACACAGGTTTTGCCATATAATACAAAACTAATTAAAAAAGCAATCAATTTTGAACTAAAAAGGAAGGGCCAGGTCTATTTCTTGCACAATAAAGTGCAAACAATTGAAACAAAAACCCAACAAATTAAAGAACTTTCGCCGAGAGCTAAAATCGGCACAATCCACGGCAGGATGCACGAAAAACAATTGATAAAAATAATGGACGACTTTCAAAAAGAAAAAACAAACATACTAGTCGCCACCACAATTATTGAAAACGGATTAGACCTGCCAAACGTAAATACCATTATAGTAGAAGACGCCACGCGCCTGGGCCTTTCGCAGGCGCACCAGATAAGGGGAAGAGTCGGACGGTCAAACACAGATTCTTTTGCTTACTTTTTATACAACCAAAAATCTTTAACGACAGCAGCTAAAGAACGCCTAAGAGCATTAGAAGATGCAAAAGAGTTGGGCGCAGGGTACAGAGTTGCAATAAAAGACTTAGAACTGCGTGGAGCAGGAAACATTTTAGGCAAAGAACAATCCGGAGCAATAAACAAAATCGGCTTAAACTTGTATAGCCAAATTTTATCAGAAGCAGTAGAAAAGTTAAGATAATAAAAAATCTGTGGTATAGTTAAAAAAATGTATTCAAAAAAATGAATTTAGTAATAGTGGAAAGTCCAACTAAAGCGAGGACTCTAAAACAATTCTTAGGAAAAAATTATCAAGTTCTTGCAAGTATGGGCCATGTAAGAGATCTGCCTGAAAAAGAACTTGGCGTTGATATTGAACATAATTTTGAACCAAAATATGTCATACCGATAAAAGCCAGAAAAGTTGTTTCTACTCTTAAAAAAGAATCAGTCAAAGCAGACAGCACCATACTGGCAACCGACGAAGACCGCGAAGGAGAATCAATTGCCTGGCATTTGAAAGAAGCTTTAAAGCTGGATAATCCTCAAAGAATTGTTTTTCATGAAATTACAAAAACAGCCATTGACGAGGCCATAAAAAACCCAAGGCGCATTGATATGAACTTAGTAGACGCTCAGCAGGCAAGGCGCATTTTAGACAGGATTGTAGGATACAAGCTGTCTCCTTTTTTGTGGAAAAAGGTCAGCAAAGGCCTTTCAGCCGGCAGAGTGCAGTCAGTGGCTGTAAGATTAGTTGTTGAAAGAGAAAGAGAAATTCAAAAATTTGTGCCAGAAGAATACTGGAGCATAGAAGCGCTGCTAAAAAAAGAAGGAGAAGAATTTTCAGCTTCCTTAATTAAAGAAAGCGATAAGGCAATAGACAGGTTGTATATAAAAAACAAAGAGGAAGGAGACAAAATCCTCAAAAACCTAAAAGGCGCTGAATATGTAGTTGAAAATGTAGAAAGAAAGGAAACAAAAAGACATCCTGCTCCACCCTTTACTACCAGCACATTGCAGCAGGCGGCCTGGCAAAGGTTTAAGTTTTCCGCAAAAATGACAATGTCTTTAGCTCAGCGCCTATATGAAGAAGGGCACATCACCTACCACAGGACAGACTCATTAAATCTTTCTGACGCTTCTTTATCTTCCGCGAAAAAACATATAACAGAAAAATACGGAGAAAATTATTGGGTGGGAAAAATAGTAAGATACAAAACAAAAACGATCCAAGGGGCACCCCGAGCCCAAGAAGCGCACGAAGCCATAAGGCCCACTTATGCAGACAGAACGCCAGAATCTTTAAGCGGCATTGATAGCAGGCAATTAAAGTTATACACTTTAATATGGCAAAGGTTTATTGCCTGCCAAATGCAACCCGCAGTTTTTGATTCTGTCTCCGCTGACATCAAGGCAAATGATTACACATTCAGAGCAAATGGACAAACATTAAAGTTTGATGGATTCTTAAAAATATACCCAACAAAATTTGAAGAAAAAGAATTGCCTTCTTTAGAAAAGAAAGATAATTTAGAACTTGTAAAATTAGACTCAATCCAGCATTTTACAGAGCCTGCTGCAAGATATACCGAGGCCAGTTTGATAAAAATACTTGAAAAATACGGCATAGGCAGGCCTTCAACCTATGCGCCCACCCTATCTACCATACAAGAAAGAAACTATGTTGAAAAAAATGAACAAAAAAGATTTGTTCCCACTGAAATAGGAACTGTAGTAAATGATGTCTTAGTAAAAAACTTCCCGGAAATAGTTGATATTGATTTTACGGCAAAAATGGAAAAAGAATTAGATGAAATAGCAGAAAACAAAGATACATGGCAGAAAACCTGCAGGGATTTTTACAATCCTTTTTCAAAAAATCTTGAAGAAAAATACAAAGAAGTAAAAAAATCAGACCTGGTAAAAGAAACAAATAAAATCTGCCCCAAGTGCGGAGCCCCGTTAATCGAGCGCTTTGGAAAGTTTGGGAAGTTTTACGCTTGCTCAAAATTCCCTGAATGCAAATATACGGAATCTGTAGAAGATAAAAACAAAAACTTAGGCATAAAATGCCCAAAGTGCCAACAAGGAGAAATTGTTGTCAGAAAGACAAAGAAAGGAAAAATATTCTATGGATGCAGCACCTTTCCAAAATGCGACTTTGCCTTGTGGGACAAGCCCATAAATGAGTTCTGCCCCAAGTGCGATTCTATTCTAATAGAAACAAAAAGAAAGCAGATAAAGTGTTCTAACAAAGAGTGCGACTTCGTTAAAGCCAAACAATGGCAAACGACATACAGAAAATAATCCGCCGGCTGGCGGAAAGAAGCCAGAATCCCAAACTGATTGAGGAGGCTTTTGAGTTTGCCGAGGAAGCGTACAAAGAAAAATTCCGGCTTTCCGGAGAAAACTATATCCATCACGCCGCAAGAGTGGCTTTAATGCTGGATAAGATGGAACTTGACCCCGTAACAGTCGCTTTTGGAATACTGCATGACGTAGTAGACGACATTCCCGATTCCATAAAAAAGATTGAAATGCAAACGATAGAAAAAAAATTTGGCAAAGAAATCGGCCGACTGATAGAAAAAATTTCAGAACTTGGCAAAGTCCGCTATTCTTTGGCAATTAACATAAAAAACAGAAAGACGCTTACCCGAGAGAAGTTAGAAAACCTAAAAAAAATGTTTTTGGCCATTGCTGGAGATTTAAGAGTGGTTTTAATAGAGCTTGTATCAAGGTTAGACGGATTAAACTTTTTGCAATATCTCCCGGAAGACCAGCAAAAATTATATTCCTTCGAAACTCTGCAAATTTTTGTGCCAATAGCCAACCGACTGGGTTTAAGCGAAATAAGAAGAAATCTTGAAGATGCGGCCTTTTCTCGCATGCTCCCGAACAGATTCAAATGGTTAAAAGAGAATATCAAAGAGCAATACGAAGAAAGAGAAAAATATCTTAAAAAATTCATCCCCCGCCTGAAAAAAATCTTAAAAAAAGAAAGAGTCGGATTTTTAGATATAAACTACCGGGCAAAATCATATTGGAGCACCTATAGAAAACTTCTGACGCATAATATGAATTTTGATAAAATCCACGACTTACTGGCTTTAAGAATAATAGTCCCAGACATTCAAAGCTGTTATAGGATTCTTGGAATAATCCATAAGCACTGCCAGCCGATTTCAGAAGAGATAAATGATTACATTGCCAAGCCAAAACCCAATGGCTACCGCTCATTGCACACGACTGTTTTTTGCCAAGGAGGAGAAATAACAGAAATACAAATCAGAACCGAGCAAATGCAAAAAGAAGCGGAATACGGCATCTGCGCGCACTGGTCTTATAAAGAAAATATAGACCTTAAAAGAGAAGACAAAGATTTTGAATGGGTAAAAAATGTACCTGAATTTTGGAAAACTTTCAAAATTGACTTCTTCAAAAATCAAGTTTTTACCTTCACTCCAAAAGGAGATGTTATTGCTCTGCCAAAAGGGTCAACTGCGGTTGATTTTGCTTATGCCGTGCATTCAGAAATAGGCAACCACTGCGAATTTGCAAAAATCGGAGGTAAGATAGTACAGCTCAACCATGTTTTAGAAAACGGGGATATTGTAGAGGTTTCTATAAATAAAAACAAAAATCCATCTAAGGATTGGCTAAGATTTGTTAAGACATCTCTAGCAAAATCACACATAAGAAGATTAACCTCGGAAGATGAATCGGGCTTTAGATTTCCCTTACCCGGTTTTATACGAAGAAAGATTACAGAGATTTCCGAGGCTTCAAAGAAAAGACAGGAAGAAAAGCAAAGAATCAAAAAAGGTAAAGTAAGGCAAATATATTTAGCCGGGCAAAAGGGAATGATGGTGCACATTGCTAAATGCTGCAATCCTCAGCCCGGAGACAAGGTCAAAGCATATCTTTCCCAGCACAGGGCCGCTGTTTTGCATAGAATATCTTGCAGTAATTTTAAAAAAATAGCGGAAAAGTTTCCGGAAAAAATAATCGACGCCTCGTGGGAATAACTTGAAAATTACTCAAAAATGTGATAAAATAAGACAAATAATGCCGGGGTGATGAAACTGGCAAACATGCGGCACTCAAAATGCCGTGAGCGTAAGCTCTTGAGGGTTCAACTCCCTCCCTCGGCACCAGAATGGAACTTAACTACTCAATTATTATGAATAAAAAAATTTTGATTTTGGTAGGCGTTGTTGTCGTGGTCGTTATTGCGGGCTATTTTATGACCCGTGAGCAGTCCAATTCTGGCGTTTCGGAAATTAGGCTGGGTAGTTTTTCAAAAGCGGTGGATTACGCGCCGTACTTGGTTGCGAAAAACAAAGGCTGGTTTGAGGAAGTTGCCAAAAGATACGGAGCGACGGTTGGATACATGGAATTTCAATCGTTACCGCCGATTAACGAATCCTTTGCTACTGATAGAGTAGATATGGTCTTTGAGGCAGAAGCTCCGGCAATTGTGGGAAGGGCGGCGGGCATTGATATTAAAATTGTTGGCGCAGGAGTTTTCCTAACTCAAGAAATTATCGTTCACAAAAATTCTTCTATCAAAAGTGTCAAAGATTTGCGTGGCAAGAAAATTGCTGTCTTGGCTGGCACAAGTGCTCATCAAGGCTTAATGGACGTTTTGAATAAAAATGGCCTTACAGCCAATGATGTGCAAGTTGTTGATATGGTGCCGCCAGACGCGAAAGCGGCTTTCGAGTCCAATTCTGTTGACGCTTGGGCTGTATGGCCGCCTTTCCCACAGCAAGAACAAGTTGCTGGAAAAGCCGAATCTCTTGCTGGTAGCGAAATCTTTATCCAAAGCGTAGCAGTTGCTCGCGGTAAACTGGTTAAAGAAAATCCAAAGTTAGTTAATGATTTACTTGATGTTATTGGAAAAGCCCAACAGTGGATTGTTGCTAATCCGAGCGAAGCACAAAAAATTGTAGCGCAAGAATTAGGATTGACGCTTGATGTTGTACAACTCGCTTGGCCGAAACATGATTTTACTCCAGCAATCGGTCAAAAAGAAATTGCTGACATTCAAGCGAAAGCAGATTTTTTGCAAAGTATCGGATTGATTAAGAACAAGATAAATGCATCAGACCTTATTTATGTACGCTAAATTATGTCAACAATTTCTGCAAAACAGAAAATCATACTCCCGCTTATCATTCCGGTCATTTTGCTAGTTGCGTGGGAATGGAGCGTAAGATCGGGATTATTGCCTAACACGCTTATTGCAAGCCCCTCGCAAGTCGTGAGGGACTTCTTCGATTTGGCAATAAGCGGGGAATTGCTTGTTCATTCGTTGGTAAGTCTTTATAGATTGGTTCTTGGTTTTGCTGTTGGAACTTTGATTGGGCTTTCGCTCGGCGTGATAGTGGGAACATCAAAATTTGCGGAAAAGTTGTTTGCCCCAACAATTCAATTTTTAGCTCCTATTCCTCCTATCGCATGGATTCCACTTTTGATTATTCTTCTTGGAATTGGTGAGGCTTCAAAAATTGGATTGATTATCATTGCCTCATTTGTTGTTGTATATCTCAATACTGTTCAAGGCATTCGTTCAACCGACCAAAAATTGGTTGATGTTGCTCATGTGTTGCGAAAGCCCAACAAAGAACTTATCAAAAAAGTTTTGTTGCCTTCGGCAACTCCTCATATTTTTACAGGCATGAGAATCGCGCTTGGCTTATCGTGGATTTTACTTATCGCCGCCGAGGTTATCGCTTCATCAAAAGGTTTGGGGTGGTTGATTTGGGATTCGCGCAATTTCTCACGTCCCGATGATTTGTTTGTGGGTATTATAACAATCGGGATATTGGGTAAACTTTCGGATATGGTTTTGGTTGCGATTGAAAAAGAATTGACCAAGTGGAGAACAGTTTTTCAAGGAAAATAATATGTCAAAACCGCTTACAATTGAATTACGAGATAAAACTTTCCATGACCGACAACCGCTTCAGGCGTTGGGTAAAATTAACATGGACATTAAAGCTGGAGAGTTTGTTTGTATTTTAGGACCAAGCGGTTGCGGCAAAAGTACCTTATTACGCCTTATTTCCGGTTTAGACTCGAATTTTGACGGAAAGATAGTTTTGGGTGAGCGAATCGTCAAAATGCCCGAAAGAGACTGCGGTATTGCATTTCAAGAACCAAGACTTTTGCCGTGGTTATCGGTCAGAGAAAATATTGCTTTTGGCCTATATTCGGAAAGTGGTAAATCGTCAGGCCAAATAGATGAATTGTTAAACTTGCTTGATCTAAAACAATTTGCAAATGCTTATCCAAATCAGTTATCTGGCGGAATGGCACAAAGAGTTTCGCTTGCACGAGCATTAGTAAATCTTCCCGACCTGCTTTTGCTTGACGAACCATTTGGTTCGCTCGACGAATTAACCAAAAGACGACTACAAGAAGAAGCGCAAAAAGTTTTGAGTAAAGAGAAAACAACCGTGCTTATGGTAACTCACGATATTGAGGAAGCGGTATATATGAGCGACAGAATTTTACTTATGTCGAAAAGACCAGGACAAATTTTAGAAAGTTATGCGGTTGATATGCCGAAGCCGAGAGAAAGAACTGCTCAAAACTTTGTTGCGCTTCAGACAAAAATTCTGAAAGAAATGCAAGACAAGCTAAATCTTTTTTAGATTGGCAAAATCCGCCGCTCAAAAATCCGAAACGGAAGCCCGCCCGCATTCCTCCCCAGACCCCTCCTGCGGGCGGGCGGAAACCACCACCAAAAAATCAGCCGAGGTTTTGTGAAATCCTTTTCCTCCCCAAAGATAGTTTTGGCAAAACCGAGTCCGCATTGAAGCCCCGCCACCTGCCCGATTCATTGAGGGCAGAGTCCCGCAAAAATGTTCTCATCCTTTTAGAAAAAATCGGTCGCGCGCAAATCAAAAAAGCGGAGAACATTTTTTGCGGGACACGCGAGCGGAGCGAGCGGTGGTGGGGCTGATTCACTCAGCGATTTTGAAAATAGGTGCGAGCTTGGTAAAATAAAGACACCAGAATTGCAAAACCCTTAACCCAAATAAAGAACTGCAATCTTATATTATAGGTTTGGCTTTGGGCGATGGTAATCTTTCAAATCCAAACGGACGTGCCATCCGTCTTAGAATTACGTGTGATAAAAAATATCCTCTTTTGATACAGAGGATTTTAAATTCTTTAAAATTACTGCTACCAGATAATAAAGTAAGCATCGTTGATAGAAAAGAAAATTATTTAGATATAAGCGTCCATTCAAATTATTTAGAAAAAATTATTCCATGGAAAAATGGAAAAGGATCGAAGTTTACGCAAAATGCCTCTGTCCCAAATTGGATAAAAGAAAATAATAGATATAAGATTGAATGTTTAAAGGGATTAATCGAAACAGATGGTTCTGTTTATAATGATAGAGGATACAAAATGATGATATTCACCACTATAATTCCAAAGCTAGCAAATGATTTTTACCGAATGATTGTTTCTTTAGGTTTTGCTCCTCATATTTATAAAATAGAACGAAAAACAAATCCATTTAGCTTCAACCAAAAAACATTATACCATATTCGGCTTTCTAAAAATGTTAATGAATTTTTGAATTTAGTAAAACCTGAAAAAGCATAATCATGACAAAAAGGCGAGGTTTTGACCTCGCTTTTTTTATAGATTATACTCGTCTAATGGTTCGGGCATTATAATCTTTACTTTGTCGCTTGTTATTTTATCTCTAATTTTAGACAAATCATTCTTTCTAAAATCTCTGTTGATATGCGTAAGCGCTAAATATTTTACATTATTTTTTTCTGCGAAAGAAATTGCAGAAACTATTGAAGAATGTCCGATAACTTCCTTATCGTATAAATAAGTTTCTAAAATAAGTAAATCTAAATCTTTATAAAAATCACTGCCGGCTATTGGTGATCCATCTCCGCCATAAGCCATAATATTTTTACCATCGCTTATTTTTACAGCTAGATTTTCTCCGGAATGCACTGTTTTTGTAAAAGACAATTTAAGGTCATTAAATTCAACTGTTTCGTCCTCTTTAGATTCTATTAGATTAATTTTGTATTTAAATTTTTTTATAAAATCCTTATAGGCATAATCCATAAAATCTTGGAATGAATCTTTTAATCCTTTTTGACAAATCACGGTTAAATCCCTTTCTCTGCCGCCTTCCCACATTCTCAAAAATACTGCTGGCAAACCAAAGTAATGATCTGCGTGCTGATGACTGATATAAATAGCATCTAAAAAATTGGGGCTCTCGTTAAACTTCCACAATTGTTGCGGAATATTAAAACCGCAATCTAAAAGTAGTTTTGTCTTTTCTGTAATAATTAAATGCGAATTATTTGGAATATTTTCATCAAACGCCTCCCCTACTCCTAAAAATATAATTTTCATATTTATTAAAAATTTTATTTAAAACTAAACCAACTAATATGCCAATAATAGCTCCGGCTAAAATGTCCGACGGCCAGTGTACGCCGACAAAAACGCGCGATATTGCAATAAGAAAGCTGGCAACATAAAATGCGATGCCTATTTTTTTGTTATAAAGATAAATTACAGCAGATAATGCGAAATAAAAAAGCGCATGGCCCGATGGAAAAGACGCTTCAGCCGGGTTTTGAAATACAAGGGGGATAAAATTTTCAAAGACAAACGGCCTTGGCTTAAACCATAAAAATCTTATAGCAGAACCAACAATAAATCTTGAAACAACTCCTGCAATTAGCGAGATAAAAACCATTCGCCAGTATTTTTTAAAATTTATTGCTATAAGGATAATCAAAAAAGCCAGTAAAAAATACTCAAAATATTCGGCAAAAAACATTCCCAAGTAGTCTAACCAAGACCATCTGCCAGCAAGTCCATTTATTAAATTAAATAAGTATAAATCTAAGTTCACGTTGATTTTATGCGGAAATAAAAATAATTTTTTGTTCGGGCTGGCCGTGGGCGAGGCGTCCAAAAAATTATTCTTATTTCCGCATATATAATTTTACTTGGGCAACGGATATTTTTTACAAAACTTTTTGATTTCTTCTCTGACCTTTTTTACTGATTTTGGATTTGAAATAACCTCGTTTATCCATGCCCCGATTTTTTTCATTTCTTTTTCGTTCATTCCTCTGGTGGTAATAGCCGGAGTTCCCATTCTTATACCCGAGGGCTTAAATGGCGGAGCAGGATCATAAGGAATGCTATTTTTATTAATCGTAATCCCCGCCTCCTCCAACAAATCCTGAGCTTCCGGTCCCGCAATATTTTTATTCCTCAAATCAACTAAAATTAAATGATTGTCCGTGCCCCCTGAAACTAAATTAAACCCATATTTTTTAAGTTCTTGGGCTAACGCCTTAGCGTTTTTTACAATCTGTTTTGCATATTTTTTAAATGTAAGAGTAGATGCCTCTTTTAGGCAAACCGCAATTGCGGCAATCTGGTGCATATGAGGCCCGCCTTGAAAACCAGGGAATATGGCTTTATCAACTTTTTTAGCTAAATCCGGGTCTTTATCTAATCCTTTCTGAGTTACCATAATCATGCCTCCTCTCGGACCGCGCAATGTTTTGTGTGTAGTTGTTGAAACAATGTGCACATAAGGAACAGGGCTCGGATGCGCGCCTCCGACAACTAATCCTGCTATATGAGCGATATCAGCTACCAAGTAGGCACCCACAGAGTCTGCTATCTCACCCAATCTTTTCCAATCAAAAATCCTGGGATAAGCTGTAGCTCCCACAAATATTAATTTTGGTTTGTGTTTTTTTGCTAACTTTTCTATTTCTTCATAGTTTAAAAGCCCTGTTTTTTCATAAACGCCGTACTGAATTGGATTAAAAAACTTGGCAGAAAAATTAACCTTCCAGCCGTGAGTTAAATGCCCGCCCATGGGCAAGGCCATACCCATTATTGTGTCTTTTGGCTCGCAAACTGCCATATAAACCGCCGCGTTAGCTGGCGAACCGGAATATGGCTGAACATTAGCGTGAGCTACCTTAAATAATTTCTTTGCTCTATCTCGGCACAAGTCTTCTAAAATATCATAATATTTTAGACCAGCATAATACCTTTTTCCCGGGTATCCTTCTGCGTACTTATCGGTCAAAATGGAACCTAAGGCCTCCCGGACTCTGGGCGAACAATGATTTTCCGAAGGAATCATTTCCAAAGATGTTTTTTGTCTTTCAGTTTCCAATTCAATTAATTTTGCGATTTGCGGGTCTTGTTTTTTTAATTTCATATTATTTTCTTAAAATTTTGTTTTTATCTTTTGTTAAATCAATTATGACTGACGGCTTTCTTTTTGGCAAATTACCTGCGTCTATTATGAGCATTGGAAGGCCCGTCCTTCCAAATTGGCTTATTATGTCCGCTATTTTTATTAAAGATGGCTGGCCGGAGATGTTCACCGATGTTTGCGTCAAGGGTTTGTTTATTTTTTTTAACAAATCGTTTAAAAATTTATAATTGGGAATCCTTAAGGCGATTGTGTCTTTTACAACTCCGTAAAGCTTTGTTCCGTGCTTTCTTTTTAAAACAAATGTGTATTTTCCCGGCCAGTATCTTTTTAATATTCTTTTTTGATTTTTATCAATCACTGCTAAGTCTCGAGTCATTTTTATATCTTTTACAAAAACAGGCAAGGGTTTTTGCCTTGACCTTTTTTTGAGCTTAAATATTTTTTCTACTGCTTTTTTATTAGCTGCGTCAGCAATAAATCCATAAACAGTATCTGTTGGGCAAATTATTACTTTTCCTTTTTTTATTGCCAAAACAGCTTTATTTAGCGCTGGTTTTGATTGCTTTACAACCTCCATTTTTTATAAAATTAGAAAGTTTTATAATAT